>JAJDBE010000022.1 GCA_029261515.1 Nitrospinaceae bacterium
CATGAAAATCACGCAAATGATTCGTGAGGCTTCCCGGTTAAATGAACCTTTTTCCCTGCTGGTCATTGACATCGATCATTTCAAAAAATTCAATGACAATTATGGACATAAGGCGGGCGACCGGGTTTTGCGATCCGTTGCCGATTCCATTCAATCGTCCCTTCGCGCCGCCGATCTCGTTTTTCGCTATGGCGGAGAAGAGTTTGTCGTTATTTTAATTGGCACTGAATTGGAAAATGCCGGCAAATTGGCAGAAAAGGTTCGCTTACGAGTGGAGAAAGACTATTACGTCGACTCAGAAGATAGAAAACTGAAAGTCACCGTGAGCCTTGGGGTCTCTGCCGTTAAAGAAGACGATACCGAGGTGCAACTTTTTGAGCGCGCGGATAAGGGCTTGTACATTGCCAAGGCCAATGGAAGGAATCGCGTCGAAGTAGTTGAATGAAAGCAACGACTTTAGGCGATTTATTCCTCAACCTGGGTTTTCTCTCCATTTTCTTTACCATACTCGTTACCATCGTCAATGTCATGATCGGGGTGAGTATTCTCCCTGCGGATAAGCGAAAAATCCGCTACAAATTGCACCGCTATGTCTTTTTTGCCGCTTTAGGTTGCTATTTATTTTTTCTGTGGTGGAATTTTGAACAGGGAACGAACAGCCCATTAAACTATGCGGTTTTCCTGTATTTTTTGCTGGTCATTCCTCTCAGCCGCAGGGCCAACGTCACCGCCCACGCTATCCTCGCATCCATCGGATTGGTGCTTTTGAATATCGTGGCTTTTCTCCATACCGGTTGATCTGTTTCCCCTTCTTATATTGCAATCCCGATATAGTCACTGTCTTCTCTTTCCAGTCATTGCGACTTTTCGAAAAAATATGGTCTAATGAGCATAATCCCTTTTTTTAGAAAGCTATTTGTTCATGAATGAATTTGATGTTGCAGTTTTGGGTGCGGGAATATCGGGCATCTCCGCCGCGATGCGGGCGGCGGAACTGGAGGCCAGGGTCTGCCTGATCGAAAAGAGTGAAATCGGAGGGAGATGTTTTCATAACGGATTGTATCCCTACAGGCACATGATGGTCCGGTTGGCCCGCAACACGGCGTCTTCGGAAGAAAAAGAAAAAGGGTTGGCGGAATTGCAAGCCGTCTCCCACTCGGTTGCCGAAAAGTGGTGTGCGAAGTTGATCGACAAAGGCATTCAAATCGAATGCGGTCAGGGCGTTCTTTCCGGTCCCTGCGAAATTAAAATTCAAGGAGCCAAAGAAGAAAAAATAATCAGAGCTAAAAAAATAATCATCGCCACAGGCTCCACAGTTTCGGCTTCCGCCACCATTCCTTTTGATGCCGAAAGAATCATTTCAGCCGACACGGTTTTTCAGCAACGCCGCATCCCCGCTAGTGTGCTGGTTTTGGGCGGTGGAAAAACGGGATGTGAACTTGCAACGCTGTATTCCCGGCTAGGCAGTAAAACATTTTTATGCGCCGAGTCTCCGCGTCTGTTGAGCGACCAGGACCCCGATGTGACAGAAGCCGTGGAAATTGAGCTCAAGCGTCAAAAAATAAAAACGCTTCTCAATAAGAGGGTCATTTCCATTTTTAAGGATGACGATAAAATCGACATCGCTTTGGACGGAGGAGTCAAATTTTCCGTGAATACGATTGTCATGACAAATCCAAGACAAGCCCAAACGGAGGATTTAAATGCAGAGGCTTGGGGCATTCGTTTAGGTGAAAAAAAACAGATTCTGGTGGATGAAACCATGCAAACCTCATTGCAGGGAGTCTTCGCTGTCGGCAGTGTGACCGGGCGAACGGGGCATGACTGCCTTTCCGAAGAGGAAGGCCGGGTCGCCGCGGAAAATGCGTTGGGGAAAAAAGCACAGGTTTATACCGATTGGATTCCTCAAATCATTTACATGACTCCTGAGATCGCCACGGTGGGTTGTTATGCACGGGATGCGCACCATAAAGGATTTCGCGCAGTGGAAGGAAAGTTCAATGCCGAGGAGGGCGATTATTCTCTGATCCACACAACCCGCCCCGGTTTTTTCAAGATCGTCGCCGACAAGAAATCTAAAAAGGTGATTGGCGGACAAATCGTGGCGGAACGGGCGTCGGAGATTATCCCGCTGATTTTACTAGCCATAAAAAAGGGGTTGCCAGCGAATTCTTTAGCCAGATTAGCCAGCGGTTCATCGACTCAATTTCAAGGTGTCCGGGAAGCTGCAAAAGCATGCGTAGAGGCTTTACGTGAATAGGATAGCGGGATTTTAGTGGACAAACATCTTGTCTTGACTCAATATTTCAATTATGTTAAAAACCAACTCTTTGAATGAGGTTGATGAACCGATTATTCAGGCAAAACCAATATTTAACCAATTGATTCTATAAGGTTTAATATGGCGGAAACCCCCGAGGTCGAAAAAACAGCGGCAGACAAACCAAAGGCCAAGGCGAAGAAAGACAAAACCGAACAACAGCCGGACAATTTATACTCGCGGCGGGATTTTTTCTCGTTTGCCGGATGGGCCAGTTTCATGGGCGCTCTTGGACTGTCTTCCGTGTACTTTTTGCGATTATTATTTCCTCGCGTGTTGTTTGAACCCTCTCCGATTTTTAAGGCGGGCAAGCCTTCCGACTATACGGTGGGTGACGTCAGCACAAAGTGGGTGAAGGATCAGCGCGTTTGGATTGTTCGCGATGAAGAAGGCATTTATGTGATTTTTGCTTTGTGCACCCATTTGGGGTGTACACCGCGCTGGTTGAAAACCGAAAGCAAGTACAAATGTCCTTGCCATGGCAGTGGTTTCACGAAAATCGGGGTTAACTTTGAAGGTCCGGCGCCAAGAGCGTTGGAGCGGTTAAAAATCACTTTAGGGCCGGATGGACAGATCGAAATCGACAAGAGCAAAAAGTTTCTTTATGAAAAGGATGAATGGACCAAGCCCGAAGCAAAGTTATTAATTTAATTCTTTCAATCTCGTAGAAATTAGAGAATAGATTGATAGTGAGTTTTATTTAAAGTTTATCCCTATTTTTCATGGAGGGTTCGAGTTTTGGCAACAAAACCACCTGAAATTCCCAATATCGCCGAAATGATGGACAAGATCAAAAGCGGCAAAATTTTCGGCGAAATAGCAAAATCGATTACCGAGTCTCAAGTATGGACTTCCACCTTTCGGCATGGATACGCGGATACCCCGCGCAATAGGGTTTTGCAGATCGCCAGTAACGTCTGGCTGCATCTGCATCCTGTTAAGATTCACCGGCACGCTCTACGCATCAAATTCACCTGGTGTATGGGGGGGATCACGTTCCTGCTGTTTCTGTCCACGGTGGTCACAGGCGTTATCTTGATGTTCTATTACCGCCCTGTTGGCGAATACGCCTATTTCGATATGAAATACCTGCAATACGACGTCCCCTTTGGCATGCTGATGCGCAATATGCACCGGTGGGCGGCGCATGCGATGGTCATTACCGTCTGGCTGCATATGTTCCGTGTGTTTCTCACCGGATCGTACAAGCCTCCGCGCGAGTTCAATTGGGTCATCGGCGTATTTCTCGTTACCTTTACCCTGCTCCTGAGCTTTACCGGATACCTGCTTCCCTGGGATCAGCTGGCCATGTGGGCGGTTACCGTGGGAACCAATATGGCGCGTGCGACGCCTTTCTTAGGTAATGAAGGGCCTTTCCAGGAGTTTGTCTTTGGCGTCAGTCCAAGATACGATGCCCGGTCGATGTTGATTGGCGGTAGTGTAGTGGGTCCTCCAGCACTCTTGCGGTTTTATGTATTGCATTGCATTTTTATCCCATTAGTGGCCGGTGCTCTGATGATTGTTCACTTCTGGCGGATCCGCAAGGATGGCGGGATATCCGGCCCCTTATAATCTTCTGATGCATTAAATAGTGGAACAAGCGGGAAAGGATTAATTTATGGCTCAAGCGCCAGCGCCCCGAAAGAAAATAGATGAAATTCCGGAAAAGGTTCATGTCTGGCCTTATTTGGTCCGTTTGGAGTTTCTTTGCGCAATCATTGTAATCCTTCTCCTTGCGGTTTGGTCTATTACCATCGACGCGCCGTTGGAGGAAGCGGCAAACCCCACTAAAACCCCCAATCCATCCAAAGCGCCCTGGTACTTTTTAGGACTCCAGGACATCCTCGTTTATTTCGATCCCTGGTTTGCCGGAGTGGTGGCGCCTGTCTTAATCATTGTGGGTCTCATGTTGATCCCTTATCTGGATATGAACCCCAAAGGCAATGGCTACTACACTTACGAAGAGAGAAAGGTTGCGATCTGGGTGTACTGTTTTGGCTTTCTAGTTTTATGGATCGCCTTGATCATCATGGGGGTATTTTTGCGGGGGCCGGGGTGGAACCTGTTCATGCCCTGGCAGTTTTGGGACCCGCACAAAGTGGTGGCTCTCGTCAATGTAGACTTGCCTTACGCTTTTGGTGTACGTGATTACTGGATGGCCTCGTTTGTTGGCGCGGTGGTGACCCTCGGCTATTTTGGCGTGGGAACCGCGATCTATATGTTTATGGAAAGAAAAGCCATCAAGAATGTCGGCTTTGTCCGCATGTTCCTGAAGATTCAGCTCATCCTCATCATGATAGGAATCGTCATCAAGATCGTGTTGCGTCTTGCCTTTAATATCAAGTATATCTGGGTCACCCCCTGGTTTAATGTGTAAGAGTAATTTTTATTTTCTAAGGTAAGTTCATTGGACAATCAAGAGCAAAATAACGATTACGTTCCGGTCGAGAAAGTTTCCTACAGCTTTTTGTTTTTTATGGTTGCGGGGGCTTCTTTGCTAGTCACGCTTTGGGCCTTTTGGGATGATGAATATTCCCGCCGGGGCTACAAACCGCACCAGGAAGAATACTTTAAAGTCCAGTATGCCAGGGCTGAAGAAGACTGGAAGGCAATAAACAACGATATTGCTTCCAAAGAGCAGCAGATTCAGGAAAACCTGCAGCAGGAGCAGGGGAAGCTTGAAAGCTCCAAGGAGTTTCAACAACTTCTGGATGAAGTCTTGACTGCCCAAATCGCTCTGGATGAAGAAAAGGAAAGAAGGAAGTTTGCCGGCAGCCGTCTCGATGAGGCCTATTATTATTATAAAAAGGCGATGCACGAGGGAGAGAACTATGACGTTCAACTGGCGAGTTATAACCAGTTGGAGAAGGAGTTTAAGAGTTTTGACCCCAAGGTAGAGGAAAAACAGAAAATATTTGATGAAGCCGAATCCCGATTGCTGGAGTTTAAAGCCAGGCAGGTCAATCTTGAAAAGGAGCTGAAGAATTTAACCATCCAGCGGGAGCAGCTGGAAAGGACGATGAAGTATTACAAGCCCTTTCCTTTTGTCTGGAGGCCAGCCGAAATTCTGCAAACGGTCATCCCCGGTTTTGGCAAGAACAGTTTTGCAGAGATCATTTACAGGGTGGACAGGTGCATGACCTGTCATATCTCCTACGCCGACCCGTATTACAAGGATTTCAAGCAGCCGCTTACAACCCATCCCAACCTGGACATTCTGATTAAAAAACATCCTCCGGAAAAAACCGGTTGCACGTGGTGTCATTTAGGACAGGGAACGGCAACGGCGCCAGCAGATCATGCGCATGGTTCGCATCACGAAACCGACCAGACCACCGAAATCAATGAGCCGATTCTACTGGGCAATTTCATGCAATCCACTTGCAGAAACTGCCATGCCGAGGTGGTGGAGTTGGAAGGCGCTCCCATATTGACCAAGGGCAAGAAGCTCTTTATGGAACTGGGCTGTCACGGCTGTCATCTGGCGGATGGGTACAGCGAAGAACCCAAAGTAGGACCGCGGCTCCTCAATGTCGCTTCCAAGGTCAATGCCAGCTGGCTCTACCGCTGGGTGAAGAACCCGAAAGAGTATCTGCCCGAAACCCGCATGCCTGATTTTGGTTTCAATGACAAGGATGCTCTCGGTGTGACGGCCTATCTTCTGGCGGCCTCAAATAAAGACTACAAACACCCTCTGAAATTCAAGTCCGGCGATGTAGAGGACGGAAAAAAGCAGTTTGAGAGTGTTGGATGCCTGGCTTGTCATGAACTGAACGGCAAAGGAGAGAAGTTCGCGCCGGATCTCAGCCGCATTGGCACCAAGGTCAATGCCGACTGGCTGGTGAGTTGGGTGAACAACCCCACACACTATAACGATAAAAGTAGAATGCCTAATTTGCGGCTGACTGAAGATCAAGCCACAAATATAGCTGCGTATTTGATCCAGTTTGGCAAGCCCAAGCACATTGCGGGTATTGAAGAGCGCGTCACTCATCCCAAGATGATTGCATATGGTGAAAAAGTGGTGCGCAGCAGGGGGTGTTTTGCCTGTCACGACATCAAGGGAATGGAGGATGAAGGAAGAATTGCCCCTGAACTTTCCGCCTTTGGCCGCAAGTTGATTCTGGAACTGGAATTCGGGGATTCACACATACCGCATACCTGGGAGTCCTGGGTGAGGACCAAGCTCAAAAAGCCGGATTCTTTCCGGACGGAGCGGG
>JAJDBE010000023.1 GCA_029261515.1 Nitrospinaceae bacterium
TCCTGTTGCACTGCGTTTCCAACTACCCGTCTAAGCATGAGGAGATGAACTTGCTTTGCCTGCAAAGCCTGCGTTCGAAGTTTAATGTCCTCGTGGGGCTTTCCGACCACACGCTGGACAATCTGTCAGCAGTGGTGGCAACGGCTTTGGGGGCGGTGATGATCGAGAAACATTTCACCCTCGACCGCAATATCCCCGGAGCCGACAACGCCATGTCCCTGCAACCGGACGACCTGCGGGCACTGAAAACCGCAACTCTCGATGTTGGCAAAATTCTGGGCAGTAAGCAAAAAACCATCCAGCCTTCGGAAAAGCCGGTCAAGGAATCGGCGCGCAGAAGTCTAGTCGCCCGAACAGACATTGAGCCGGGAACGTTACTGACCGAAGCGATGCTGGCAATCAAGCGACCGGGAACCGGTATTCCGCCAGAAGATTTGAACCGGGTTCTGGGGCGCAAAGTAAAAACCAAAATTTTCGCCGAAGAGTTGATCCATTGGAAAGCGGTTTCTTCGGATTAGTATGAAATTCCTTCCCTCACTGACAGCGTCCTGTAAAAAGTGGCTATGGTTCGGTCTTTTCCTCCGCCTTCTGGTAATCCCCTATTCCGGGCATCCTGACTTATTTTTTATATTCGGAACCCCCTTCCATTTTTTGAACGACCAGGTGTTTGATATTTACCGGCACCTGGCCGAATATTTTTCCGATCCATCGGCGGCGCTGTATTCGTATCAGCCATTGCATTATTTCTTTTTTGGTTTGTGGTCGGGCATCACGCAATTATTTGCCGATCCGGAATACAGTGTCTGGATGCGGCAGGTCATCGATCAATTTCCTTCAATATTGAGGGACAGCGAGGCGGCTTTTTCCTTCAACGGCGCCGAGGCGCGGTTCAAGGTGCTTTTTCTTTGGAAAGCTCTGTATTTGGTCTGCGATTTTCTGATCCTGCTTTTCATTTTGAAAATGATTTCCGGGGATAAGAAAATGGAATCTTATATTTCCTGGTGGGCGGGGTCGGTGGTGATTTTATATTCTCAGTACTTGTTTGGGCAATGCGGCATCGTTTCCATCGTCATAATCGTTGCAGGAATATATTGTTACAAAATCAAAAGAAGCCCCCAATGGATGGGATTTTGTTTCGCTTTAAGCGTTCCTTTTAAATTATTCCCGTTGGTGCTGTTGCCACTGCCTTTTCTTTTAGCAAGGGGATGGCGGGAAAAAATAAAAACCACCGGCTTTATAGTGATCCCTCTGCTTATTATTTACGTTCCTCTGGCGGTGCATTCGGAGGGGCTCGTTTTTTTGCGAATGGGCGGAGCGCTAGCCGCGTCCTATTCCGAAGGGATTGCCTGGGGTTGGGTTTTAATGCTGAGTAAAATATTCAAGGCTCTGGGATTTCTTGCCATTTTTTATCATGTTGCATTCAGGCACCAGGGCGACTTTGAGGATGTTTTAAGATACGTATTCATTTCGTTTCTTCTGTTGTTGTGCGTTCCTCTGAAGATTCATTACTATGCCTGGATCACGCCTTTCTGGTTCTTGTTTTTTAGCGAAAAAAAGAGTTATGTTGGCATCTACGGCGCCATTATATTTTTACTGTTTTTTGCAAATTTAAGCGACAAGCAGACCTTTGCCGGGTTGTTAGCGCCACTCGAACCTGATTTTTTCATGAGTTTCCCGGGATGGATGGACATTAGCTACTATTTTTCTCCTTCCGGTTTTCACGCCAAAATGGCTATCTTGATTATTTTTATTCTCACCTTAATTGTTGTCGTCGATCAGTTGTCCACCCTGTTTGGTTTTAGCGTTCTTGACCTTTCCTTTAAAAAAGCAGAAGCGCCACGGATCAGGAACTCCAGGATTATTTTTGTATATCCCATGGTCTGGATTTTTCTCATGGTCTCGTTGCTGGCCTTTTCCCATCCCGCCTTAAAAAACCGTTTCAAGGATTATTTTTTTACCAGGAGTTCCAATTTTTATTACGAACCGCAATTGAAGCGGATGCAACTGCCGCCCGGCAATGCCTTCGATCAAAAAATTCTTCTGCAAAAAGGCTGGTTGAAGAAGGTCGGCCTTTTTCTGGATGAGCCGATCGGTGCAGAAATGCGAATTGAAATTGTTGACGATCAGGCCGGGGAGGAAATTATATTATATGCTCAGGATCACAGTGGATTGCAAAAAGGCTGGACAGAAAGTGTTCCAAAGCCTTCTTTCATCGGTGAAAAGGTCGTTCATTTCCGGCTGAGGAATATTTCAAAGGAATCTATTATGATTTCTATCCGCAAGCTTCCAAGGTTTTCAGGGGATTTCAAGTTGAAGCTGATAAGTTCTAGTAAAGAGGAATCCGCTGTAGATGGAGGAATTTTACGGTTCAATGTCCTGGAGGAAGCTTTATTTCTTCATCTGCCGGATTTGCCGTTTCGCTCCATTCAAAAGGCTCTGGTCCAGGAGAAAGGTTTTTTAGTTTTCTGGTTTATTGTTTTATTGGGTTGCGGCATGAAGACAATGCAGTATTTCAAACGCATTGAAAGCCATGTGACAAAGCAAAATTAACTCCTGAAAAAATTATCTGTACTGTCACTTTACCTCCCCCTTCTCAGGTTTAAAACGGATTGCCTCAGTGTTTGCCTGCTGAACTCTGCACAGTCCCGCCGCGATGCTTCCCAGAATGCAATGGGTGAGGGCGGAGATGGCTCCGGGAACCGTGGCGAGCGCGAATCCGGGGAAATTGCTGCGCGCCAACTCCGTGGCCAATCCCGAATTCTGCATTCCCACCTCGATGGAAACCGTTTGTGCGTCCCTGACGCCGAACTTGAGCAGCCGCGACAACCCGTAACCCAGAATAAATCCCAGCGCGTGTAGCGTGACGATGGCGGCCAACAGAGACAACCCGGTTTGCAGGATGGCGGTTTTCTTGGCCGCAAGAATATAGTCGACGATGAACACGATCGACAGCACCGCCAGAAAAGGCGTGTAAGCGTTGATTTTTTTTATCGCCGCATGGAAATAATGATTGAGAAGTACGCCGCACAGGACAGGGAGGATCACCACCTTGAACGTGTTGATCAATAAGCCCAGGGTGTCTACTTCAATCGCGGTTCCCGTCAAATCCTCGGAGAGAGATTCGATCAGCCAGGTGGTAAGGAGCGGTGTCATGACGACGGCCAGCAGGGTTGAAAACGTCGTGAGACTGACAGACAGAGCCACATTGGTGCGGGCAATGAAACACACCACGTTGGATGCCGTGCCTCCCGGACAAGAGGCTACTAGAATAAGACCGATCACGTAATCGATGGGGAGATGAAACGCCCGCGACAAGCCATAGCCCAAAAGCGGCATGATGAGATATTGCAGGCCGACGCCGAGCAGAATCGACCGGGGGATTTGCAGCACCCTTAGAAAGTCTTTCCACTCAAGAGTCAACCCCATGCTTAGCATGATGAGGCCGAGGAAGAGCGGAATCCAGTCGGGACGAAACCACAACGCCGTTGCCGGTTGCCACAACGCCAGAAGTGCGCCAGTCAAAACCCAGAGGGGGAACGCGTTGGCCAGTGAAAGGAAGAGTTTTTCCGCTGAATTCACTGAGGGAAAAGTCAGGGTTTCTGCACGAGGATGCTGGAATAGGCTATTTTGCCGTCATCAAACGCCTCGTAACGGATCACCTTGAAGTCCGCAAAAATCTGTAAAAGCTCATTGGTTTCGAGCAACCATTTGGGGTTGAACTTGGCGTATTTCAGATAATCCATATTGTAGGTTTCCACCAGCGCCATGCCGCCGGGTTTGAGCGCGTCCATAAACTGGGGGAACAGATCCCGCTGCATGTAATACGTGCAGATGATGAGATCGTAGGCGTTTTTTTCGAGGCTGTGAGTTTCCAGATCGACCACCTTGGTTTGTATGGAGGTGTTGTAGGCCTCTGCCAGGCGGTGGGCTTTTTGCAATCCTTTTTCCGAGATATCCAGCCCCAGAACATCGAACCCCTGAGCCGCCAGATAAACGCCGTTTCTTCCCTCGCCCATGGCGATGTCGAGGGTTTTCCCTTTGGGGAGCAAATGCAGGTTTTCCTTAATGAAGGGGATCGGCTCTTTACCGAAGATGTAGGTTTCCGTGTCGTATTTGCCGTCCCAGCGGGATTTATCCTTTTCCCTGGCAACGCCGGTAGCGGGGATTAAAAACAATATTACGAGAATCCAGAGCGCTCGGTGAAGCCGCAGGTACCGAAAACCATTCAGTGGAATCATGGGGAGTTCCTTATTGGGAATTTTTTCATCATTCTACCGCAACCCCCTTGCCTGTCAAGGCGATTTCCCTCTTGGCTTTGCGGGGGAGGTCATTGTAGAATGAGTTTATCCTGAGTCCCCAGCGGAATTTTTAACACGTCATTTTGGAGATCACAGATGTTCTATCCTGCAAGGGTTTTGACCTTTAAAGTTGTTCTGATTTTTTTGGCGATGATCCTTTGTGTATCTTCCGTGTGGGCGGACGCGGCGAAATCGAAAAAGCCGGTCGCACAGTCCGCCGACAAGCGATTTCAAGACTTTGGCGATGGAACTATTTTGGACAGTAAAACCGGATTGATGTGGGTGAAAAAAGATTACTGGCAACGGGAAAAAAAATGGGTCAACTGGTACACTGCCAACGAGTATGCCCAGAGAATGAACAATAAAAACTTCGCCGGATATTCCGACTGGCGCTTGCCCACCGCTCAGGAAGCGCAAACCTTGTACGACCGCCGCAAACGCAATGTGGACAAAGACGGCGATAAAATTTACCTCGACCGCATGTTTCCCTCCGGCGCCGGATGGAGTACCTGGACCAGCGAAGAAAAGAGCGGCAAAGCCATTGTCGTCTCCCTCAAGGATGAAGGCGGCAAAGCCTATCAGGATAAAATCACCGGCGTGGATGCGTTCCTGCGTCTGGTCCGCGGCCCGGTTTCCTGATTCCCCTTTCCTCTGCAATAGGCGATATTCCGCCAAAAACGGCTGACAAGTTTCCCCGATCCATTTCTCCTCTACCATTTGCCTTCCTTATAAATTTTGCAAACAGGATTCTTTATTTCCCCGGTCTCCGCATGGTTCTGTCGTGTCGTTTTTTTACTACAAATGATTGGTAAATAACCCACCGTCGAAATCACCTCTTCAGCGATATTAATCAAGATAGCCTTCCTGGATAATGCAAGCTGAATCGAGCTGAAATCCAAACATTTTGCAAATGGCTTATTGATGAAATAAGTCCCGACTGATTAAGAGAGCGGCTTCTTCACCTGATCTCAAATAATTAAGGAAATAACGACAGGGGATGGATTCATTAGTTCCGAGGCCTCAATCCCTTGATGAATGTCAACCTGATTTAAACGGGAGGGAATCATGAAACGACTCGCAGTTTTATTCAGTTTATTAAGCCTGGTTTTAGCATTTGCGTTTGGGGCAAGCGTCAACAATGCTTTTGCTGAAGACTTGGTGGCCACCGCGGATATTAGGGGGTGTACCGACAAGAATATCAGCGGCACCGGAACCTTGATCGAGCGACACACCCAGGAAGGCGTCAAGCAGGTGGACGTGTCGTTAATTGTCAAGGGACTCAAAGACGGCAAGCATGCAGTGCATATTCATGAAACCGCTTCCTGTGAGCCATGCGGTTCCGCCAAGGGGCATCACGATCCGGGTCCGAACAGCAACTCCGCTCCCGATGCTCCGGATTTCAACCATCCCTTTCACATGGGAGATCTGGTGAATATAGAAGTCAAAGATGGTCTGGGTGTCATGCAGACCACCACCAACCGGGTCTCACTATCCGCTGGACGGTTGAACATTTTCGATCAGGATGGCAGTTCCTTCATCATCCACACCAATGCAGATCAATATTGCGACCAGGAAGGGGAACTGGCCAAAGGCTGTGCGGGGGGAGCGCGTGATGCCTGCGGCATCATCAAGCTCCGCTAGTGAACATGGAAGCCCTCCCTTTCATGTTGGGAAATGGAAGGGAGGGTGAAAACCACAACCGGGGAGGGGACGATGGATGACCGGGAAAGAACCGCAAACAAGTTGGAACGCATTCGTTGCTATTTACAGCAAAAGTTTGCCGGGAAAAATATCAGTCAAGCGAAGCAATGCGCTTTGATTGGCGGTGAAATTTCTTTCGGATATTTGATCACAATTGAAGACGCAGAAGGCAGCCATTCGGTCCTGCCGGTGAACGCGTTTCTGGAAGGCACGGCAGTCAACAAAATCAGCCAGCTTTTAGAGGAGCGCCACTTGGCCGGCACGCTTAAAAAAGCCGGTAGAAAGGTCGTCAGGTTGAGACCCGAAGGGTTCGATATATGGGAACCTTTTGAATCAAGACGGATTGCTTAAAAATCCTTGCATTTTGGGAGGTGCGCTATGCAGGAAGTAAAAGTATTCAACTCGGTGGGTAAGCTGTTGAAAGTGATAACGGAAAAAGACCTGGAGAAAAGGTCCAAAGCCCGGATTAACGAGATCATTTCCGAAAGCGATATTGCCAAAATCCGGCTTTTTAAATGCGGCGTGATGGGCAATGAATACGAAACTCATTATTTGCAGTCCACTGCAGAAGATTGGTAGTCTTGAAGATGAGGAAGGGACCCGGAGTTTCTAAAGCATCGGAACTCGGCGCAAGGGTCAACCGCCATAAAGGGGTAGCGTCGGCGGGCGATTCGGATTATTATTTTGGCATCACTAAATTTGCATGCTAGTGGCATTTGAACAGAGGTTCCGACCGGGCGGCCAGGGATAAAATCACTTCCCCTGGGCGCCTCCGGTCAATGATCCCTTCAACAGGAGGTAACAACATGACGATGAAAAAGTTTCTCGCGGCCTTTTTCTTGATGTTTCTCTTTGCCATTTTTACATCACCGGCAATGGCCGGGGACGCCCCCCCGAATCCGTTAAAAGGGTACACCATCCACGTCACTGCTCCCCATGTCATGGATGGAGAAGTGATCGGTCCTTTTCATCATTATTGCAAACCGATCAATGCCGATGTCATTCAGTGTGTGTTGTTCGAGTCCACAGATGAAAATGCGCGCATGACCGAAGTCGAGTATATGATTTCAAAGAAGCTGGCGCGGTCGGTCATTCCCAAATGGTCGCATCAGCAGAACTGGCACGACCACAAACAGGAGATCGAAACCGGACGCGTCGCCATTTTGAATCCTACCGATGCTAAAGCGCAACAGGATCTGGCGAACTATGTGAGCGATACCGATGGCATCATTTTTCATCTCTGGCCCAAAGACGCGCCGATTCCCGATGGTTCCGTCATGATTGCCCAATCGGTCGGTCATTGGGAAGCGTTGCATGGAAAAGTGGGCAAGGAAATCGCCGAGTCTGCACAGGAAACCCAGTCAGCCGGAATTTCCCAGTTGACCGAAGACCTGTTTAAAAAGATGGGAATTTCTGAAACGATGGGTTCGTTTGGAAAGTAAATGTTTTATTCATCAACTGCGTTAGCAGATACGTTCCCTCCGACCTTAAATAATTAGAGTGAGGGAGGAGGGAACGTTGCTGTCACTTCAACCACCGGATATTGAACGCTATGTGGACCTGGAAAAAATACAGTTGGATTGGACTTATTATTCTTGCCGTGTTGGGGGGGCAGAAGGCATTTGCGGTGCACTCGAGTATTTATGAACCACGGGTGCCAAGCGAAGTTCTGGAGCAGGTTCAAGAGATAGAAAATCCATTCCCGGCCACCCGGGAGCGCATCGAAGCCGGGCGCCAGATTTATTTTGGCAAGGGACTGTGCGTGACCTGCCACAGCAATGATGGCAGAGGGGTGAGGGTGCCCGGCCATTCTCCCCGTGATTTCACCAATAAAAAATGGCAGGACTTGCGCACGGATGGAGAACTGATGTGGGTCTTGCGCAATGGCAGCCCTGGAACGGGCATGCCGATCCGGGTTGGAAAAGTGATCACCGAGGAAGAGGGGTGGAATGCGATTCATTTCATCCGCACGTTCGCTAAAGAATAATCATCATTTTTTGTGTATTCCCCGATGTTGAAAGAGGAGTCAAGATGATTTTCAAACAATATTATTTGAGGTGTCTGGCACATGCCTCTTACCTGATTGGCGATGAGAAGACCAAAACCGCGATTGTGGTCGATCCGCAACGGGATGTGGAGCAGTATCTGAAAGATGCGCAAAAATACGCATTGCAAATCCAGCATGTCTTTTTAACGCATTTTCATGCCGACTTTGTCGCCGGGCATCTGGAGCTTCGCGATCAGGCCGGGGCCAAGATTCACTTGGGCGCGCGGGCCGAAGCGGAATTTGCCTTCACTGCCGAAAAAGACGGAGGACGGCTGGAAACAGGTGATATCCGTCTCGAGTTTCTGGAAACGCCGGGACACACGCCGGAAGGCCTTTCCATCCTTGTGTTTGATCTCAAGGAAAACCCGAAACAACCCAAAATGGTGTTGACGGGTGACACCTTGTTCATCGGCGATGTGGGGCGGCCCGATCTCATGGCATCGGTCGGCATCAGCGAACAGGAACTGGCGGAGATGCTTTACGATTCCCTGCGGCAAAAGCTGATGAAACTTCCCGAGGACACTTTGGTCTATCCCGCGCACGGCGCCGGTTCTTTGTGCGGAAAAAAGTTGAGTGAAGATACCGTTTCGACTATCGGCCAGCAATTGATGTCGAATTACGCGTTGCAACCCATGAGCCGTGAGGCCTTTATTGCTCTGGTGACGGAAAACCAGCCGCAGGCGCCGCAATATTTTTCCTACGACGCCAGGCTCAACAAACAGGAACGGCAAAGCCTGAGTCAGTCCCTCAAAGCCAGTTTGCATCCCCTCAGCCTGGAAGAGTTTTTGCAAAAACAAAAGCAGGGTGCTCAGGTTCTGGACACCCGGCCTGAAGGCGATTTCCTGGCGGCGCACATGCAAGGCGCGGTTCAAGTCGGTCTGGGAGGCAAGTTCGCCACCTGGGCGGGCATTGTTTTGAACCCGGAGATTCCCATCATCCTCATCGCCGAGCCGGGGACGGAATACGAATCCGAAATGCGCCTTGGCCGCATCGGTTTTGACAAGGTGGAGGGTTTCTTAAACGAAGGCATGCAGGCGCTGAAAAGCAGGCCCGATCTCGTGGAATCCACCATCGCCTGGACCGCCGGGGAATTTGAAGAACATCTTGCAAGCGACTCGCCTCTGTTTATTCTCGATGTGCGTGCGCCAGGGGAATACGAAGAGAGCCACATTCAAAACGCGATCAATATCCCATTGAGCAACTTGAATCAACGGATGAGCGAGATTCCCAATGACCCACCGGTGCTGGTCCACTGCGCCGGGGGCTACCGCTCCACGATTGCATGCAGTTTGTTGCAAAAACAGGGCTTCTCACATATCATCAACCTCATCGGCGGGATGGGAGCACTGGAAACCAAAAAAGAACCGGGAAAAACGATTCTGGTTTCCGAGAAAACTTGAACGAAGCTTGATTTGAGCTTGCTACGAAGGAGTGGGAAGATGAGCGCAACGAAGCGGGGAGGTTTCATCGGGATTCTGGCGGTGTTCTTTATGTTGGAATTGCTCGCGGGGTTTTCCGAGGCGATCCCGCTTTTTGCCAGGAAGTACAAGGTCAGCTGTACCGTGTGCCATATCGGGTTCCCCAAGCTCAATAGTTTTGGCGAAGCCTTTGCCGGCAACGGCTACCGTTTCCCCGAGGAAGACCTGTCCGAGCAGACGGTCGAAACCGGAGACGATCAACTCCTGCTGTTGAACAACCTGCCGCTCGCCATTCGCGCCGACTCGTTTTTTAGAGTGCGCAACGACACCCGCACCAAGACGGACTTTGAAGGCCCCTATACCATCAAGGTGTTGTCCAGCGCGCCTCTCACTCAAAATATTTCCTATTATTTTTATTTTCTATTCGACGAACGCGGTGATGTCGGCGGCGTGGAAGACGCGTTTATTTATCTGAACGATGCCTATAAAGGCGTCGATCTCGACTTGCGCTTCGGTCAGTTTCAGGTGTCCGACATTTTGTTCCCGCGCGAGCAACGGCTCACCTTCCAGGATTACACCTATTATGTGACCGCGGTCAGCGCCAGCGGGTTTCAGTTGACCTATGACCGCGCGGTGGAGATGTCCTACAATTTCGATCTGACGCAAAACGTCGGCATGGGGCTGGTGGCGGCGGTGGCCAACGGCAACGGCATCGGCGGGGCGGACAGTGACCGCAATTTCGATTCGGATAATTTCAAAAACTTTTACGGGAAAATAGATTTTTCAGTGGGCGAACAAGGCTTCGGGGTCTATGTTTATAGTGGCAGAGAAGAAAACTCCGTTGCCATCCGCAACGAATTTTTTCGCGTGGGACCGGTGTTCGATCTCTGGCTGTTCGGTGACTGGAATATCTGGGGAAACTTTTTATATGGAGAAGACTCCAACGCCAGGTTCACCGTCGGTTCCCTGGGGGAGATCGAATCCTGGGGCGGATTTGTCGGCGTGACGAAAAAAATCAAGGAA
>JAJDBE010000024.1 GCA_029261515.1 Nitrospinaceae bacterium
TTGGCAGTTTTATAACGCCGAGGAAAAATTGATTCGCGTGGAAAGGGACACGAACGGAAGCGGCAAAGTAGATCAATGGAGTGCTTTTTTATCCAACGAAGTTTTGGAACATTCTGCATTTGATACGACAGGAGATGGAAAACCCGATCAGTGGCAATATTTCGACGTCTCGAAAAATTTGACCAAGGTGGAATACGACACCAACAAAGATGGCAAGGCCGACCGCTGGGAACACTTTGACTCCGCAGGGAAATTAGCTAAAGTCGAACTCGATAGAAACTTCGATGGCAAAGTGGACCTGACTCAAAAGAAATAGGGAGCGGGTTACCTCAGGTAGAACAATCACTCCGGTTGCACGAGGCCGAAATTCCCTTCCTTTTTGTATTGGATTTTTGTGCCGTATTTTTGTGACTGCTTTGCTGTATAGCCGATGATGTGTTTCCCGAGAGCCGGGGCGGCGTATTGAGGCCTGCCCCGGATGGAAAGTGGTTTTTGGAATCCCAGATCAACAGGCAGGAGCTTGATTTCGGAAACCCGGCCCTTTTGAAAACGCAGCGTTGCCGTGACCCCTTCCCAGACCTCGCGTTTTTTCTGGAAGCCGTATTTACCCATCTTTTCCATGGCCCTTTTCACATCTTCAACCGGCGCATCTTTGTCGAGCCCATTCTTCTCAAATGTTTCCACAGGAAGACGATCGACCCTCGTCTGGTAAACAAAATCTCCCAGGCTGTAGAAAATGGGTTTCCCCTTATAGAATTCGATTCCCCGGATTTCGTGTGGACCATGTGCCAGGAAAACGTCCGCACCGGCATCGAGGATGTCATAAGCAAGCCGTTGCAAAAATTTTCCTTGCTGGTGGGCGTGAATCGAAAACACCACAACGTCGGCGTGTTTTTTTGCTTCCCGGACCGCGGCGAGGTTGGCCTCCATCCCTTGAATATGAAAATACCCGCCGGTGCCGAAGCTGAGACTGTTTTCTTCACCGACTTTAAACTCCATTCCCATGAGGATGAAACGATTTCTTGCGAACCTTCCGCCTGCAAACCCGATAGCCTTTGAGAATTTTTGCATCAACGAGGCCATCGATGGGGTGATGGTGACGAAAACGGAGAGAAATTTTTCATCGCGGGCAACAGGGTTCAATCCGGGGCGTCCGCGCATGTCCACGCGGGAATATGAAGCCTTGCCATAATCAAGAAAACTGGACGATGCTGCAACCAAACCTACCGTTCCCTTGGGATGCTTGTAATACCTGGGGGCCAGCGCATTCTGCAGGTCCTTGCCTGAACCCGCCAGCACGAGCCCTGCTTTTTCAGTGTGCTCCAGATTTTCCAGCACACCGATGGACCCGTAGTCGAAAGTGTGATTGTTGGCGTGGCCCACCATATCGACCCCCGCCCAGGCCAGATCAAGCGCGACCTTCGGCGGCGATACCAGGTGGATTCCCCCGCTGTGGGCCTGCGCATAGCCTTTGAATTCGTGGATGACCGTTTCCAGATTTACGATCGCCGCGTCCGCTTGGCGTATCTCATCGATCAGCCGCAGAAACTCCGGTTCCTTAACGTGCGACCAGGGTTGCGTGAGAATGGTATCCCCGGCCAGGAATAGAGTCATCCCCTCATCATCCCCCGTGCCTGTTTCGGCACTTGGCGTTGCAGGAAGAAAAAATAAAACCCATACGATAAAGACAACAATTCTAAAGTGCATCATTGGAAATTTAAATCCTATTTATCAGGTCTGTCCCAATCCTTAATTTAAGATTTGGGACTGTTTTTAGAAATCAAAATTGAAAACCGTCACTCCCTTGATGAGTGAATTATCCTCAAACAATTTGCCCACCATGCAGAATATCGTATTGTTCCCGCCTCCCATTTTTTGCAGGCTGATGTCCATGAGGTCCACCTTTTCCCGGAAAGTATCAAGGTCCTGAATATTATTCACCAGGGGATTCACCATATAAACCTCCGGAATGGGAACAACCCCTTGATTCTTTGGCAGGGACTGTTTTTGCGCTAAAGATTTCAGCGCCGCGAAAGATACAGCCTTGGTTCCCCGGTCGTTTTGGTGGTGGAACAGAACGAATTGCAAATCGTTCTCGGCCACACCGGGCAATGTGAGTTCCTGGTTAGCGCAGGCCAGCTGGGAATTCTGGCATGAGATTCTTAAGCCTTGCCCATCGGTCCGTCTTTCGCAGGTTTTATTGTGGTTGCCAAAGTACGGAGGGATTACAAGCGCCTGATGGTTCAAATGAATGAGTGCATCGACATTCATCTTGCGTTTGAAAATATGTATTTGCGAGGGTCTGATTCCGCTGTTTTCAAAAGTAATCACCGGTTCAAACTTGTCTAGGGGAAGCAACCCAAGTGATTGGCTCATTGGAAAAGCCATCTGAAACTTGATTTTGTTCTCTCCGGTTTTTGGCGTCAGATAATAGATGTTCTCTATTTTTCCACTGTTATAGGTGTTGGCAACTTTCCCCCGAATCAATTCTCCGAGATAAAATCCACCGACGGTGTCGTACAAGGTGGAAATGATCAAGTCGTTGGGTCCGGTGTTTTCTTCAAGGTAGGTCTTTGTCAATTCAAAAGGGTTGCCGGAGTCAGGCTCGAAGTTTCTGTATTTTCCTGATGCGAACAGGAAAAAATAACAGAATATTATCCCTGCCAGGAGTAAGTAGCCGTATCTCTCGCGCACCGCAGAGGGAAAAATCCGTTTGGAAACGATTTCGCCCAGGGTTTTAATCCCGTATGCCTGAAACATCAGCATAAAAGGCATCAAATAAATCGACGACCTTAAAGGAATATGGGTGCCTAACGAAATATAAAACAGGGAATTCAAAATGAAGAGACAAAGGAAAACAGGCGCCGCCCAGTGTTTGTTTTTGAAAAAACACCACCAGCCAAAAAGAAAACTCGCTAAGGATAGCGACCAAATGAGCGTTGGGTAGGCATAGAGCAACGATGTGGGATCGTCCAGATAGTGAAAGCCTAGAAAAGCCGAGAATAAGTCCGGCACTGCCAGGAAATTTGATTGCGACGCCATAACTTTTAATTGGTTTGGCAGGATAGCCCGGTCTACATAAAACATGATGAAAGCAAAAAAGGCCGCGGCGATGACGGAAAAGATCAATAAGGATCTGAATCGAATATTTTCGAATTCGAGCAATCGGCTGCGCAGGGGAGAAAATTTGCCCAGAATCTTCAGGATCCAGATAGTGGAGAGAAAGGCAGAAAAAAATATCGGGGCGGCCAAATTGGAAACATAACAGGCGAAGAACAACAGCAGCAGGAGAACCCAGTTTAAGTTTCGACCACTCTTCTCTAAAAGGCGGTGCAAACAAAAATAACAGAAAACCACGAACAAGAAATAGGTAGGATACCCCCTCAATTCATGCGAGTAATGCACAAAGAGCGGGTTGAGAAATAGTAAAGTGGTGGCGAGAATTGCTGTGAGGCTGGAGTTGGTCGCTCTTTTCACAAAAAAATAGAGAGCGCCGGCACTAAAAATCCCGAAAGCAATGACTGGAAATCGCAAGCCGATTCCATTGTTCCCGAACATCCACAACGATATTTTGGCTAGATAGATTGTCAAAGTATGGTTGGGATTCATAGGGTTGAATATGAACCGGTGGCGGA
Organism: Nitrospinaceae bacterium; assembly: GCA_029261515.1. GTDB lineage: Bacteria > Nitrospinota > Nitrospinia > Nitrospinales > VA-1 > JAJDBE01. The sequence goes on from JAJDBE010000024.1 coordinate 3,636, forward strand.
AGGATTTATTGGTGTAGTTGAACCAAAACCCGCCCTCATCCACATGCAAGGGCATCAAGTAGGCATAATAAAATAAGGACAGAATGCCCCCGCCAATAGCCAAAAATACGGCGCCATAAAAAACTCTTTTGGGATATTCGGATTTAATGATCATGAGGTCATGTTCAATAAATTCTGTTTTTAGAAACAGTTGGGGAAAAACAAATTTTTAGAGGTGGAATGAAAACACAAGAATATTTAGGACCAACCGAAGGAGAGATGGATAAGTGGGATTTGGTTATCACAGGCACGATTTACTCATGCAGTCGACTCATCGTATGGAAATGACCAAACTCAAAAAGTTATAACACATTTGCAGAAATTACTCCCGCATTGCTTGAAGGACATCTCTCGAGGTTTGTGCAGTTTTACAACAAAATAGAATTTAGCGCTTCAAATGGACTTTTGGGGAAAGTGGAAAATCCGATACAGTGCAGGCAACACCAATAAGGTCAATACCGTTGATGAAAGAATTCCACCGATGACCACAGTAGCGAGAGGGCGTTGCACTTCCGCCCCAGCTCCGGTCGCAAGAGCCATGGGAACGAAACCTAATGACGCGACCAGTGCGGTCATTAATACGGGCCTCAATCGAGTCAGTGATCCTTTTATAATAGCTTCGTCCAATGCAGTTCCCTCTTCCCTCAATTTGTTAATGAAAGAAATCATCACCACTCCGTTCAGCACAGCCACTCCAGAGAGAGCGATGAACCCGATGGCGGCGGAAACCGATAACGGAATCCCCCGGACCCACAAAGAGAAAAACCCTCCCGTCAACGCAAGTGGAACCCCTGTGAAAACAAGAATCGCATTTTTTACTGTACCAAACGCGGCAAACAACAAAAGAAATATTAACAACAAGGCGATGGGTACGACGACCCATAATCGTTGAGCGGCGGAGATTAAATGTTCAAACTGTCCGCCCCAGGAAATCCAATACCCTGGCGGGATGGAGATATTTGCCTCAATCACCTTTTGCGCTTCCTGCACGAATGAACCCAGATCCCGGCCCCTGACGTTCGCCGTGACGACGATCCGGCGCTTTCCGTTCTCCCGGCTGATTTGGTTGGGCCCTTCTATGACTTTAAAATCCGCCACAGAACCCAGGGGAATGAAATTTGAGTTCTGTCGGGTTCCGGGCAGTGTTGCAAGCGAAACGGTATCAGGGTCAGGATGTGATCGAAAATCCTCAGGCAATGGGATCGGGATGCGTTTGAGAAGATCGAGATTCTTTCGCGTGGCCTCGGGCAGTCTGACGACAAGATCAAATCTTCGATCGCCTTCAAATATTTGACCGGCACTCTTGCCACCGACTGCGATCTCAACCACTTCTTGAACGTTCGAAACATTGAGGCCCAATCGGGCCATTAGTGGCCGGTTCAGCTCAAGAGTGAGAACCGGAAGCCCGGTCACCTGTTCCATTTTGACATCCGACGCGCCCGCAACTTCCACCAGAACATGCTCAACATCTCCCGCAATAGCAAGCAGGGTGTCCAAATCATCACCGAACACCTTAACGGCCACGTCGCTTCTCACACCGGCAATCAATTCGTTGAATCGCATTTCAATGGGTTGAAGGACCTCATATTTACTCCCTGGAACCTCTGCCATTTTTTCTTCCAGTTCTTCAATGAAGTCGGATTTGGACCGACCCGGGTCCGGCCACTTAGACCTCGGTTTCATAATCGCAAACACGTCGGCCACGCTGGGAGGCATGGGGTCCGTCGCGATATCCGCCGTGCCTATCTTGGTAAAAATAGTCTCGATTTCGGGCAGTTCTTTCATTTTACTTTCCAGAGCGCCTTGCATGTCTATGGCCTGTGAAAGGCTGGTTCCCGGAACACGCAGAGCATGAATCGCCAGATCCTTCTCGTCCAGAGTGGGAAGAAACTCGCTCCCCAGTCGAGTGGATAGCAGAAGGCTTAAAAAAACCAGAACCGCGGCAAACGTGATGACCGCGGATCTATTATTCAAGGTGAATTTTAACAAGGGGGCATAAAGGGTGCGAGTCCATTTTAGAAAAGGACTCTCTTTTTCCGAGACATGGCCGGATGCGAATTGAGCCATCATGGCGGGAACAAAAGTGAACGAAAGAATCATCGCCCCGGTCAATGCCGCCAGAACAGTGAACGCCATGGGCTGGAACATTTTCCCTTCGATCCCTGTCAGGCTCAGGATAGGCAGATAAACAATCATAATGATGAAAACGCCAAAGATACTGGGGCTGGAAACTTCTTTGGCAGCATCCTGTACAACTTCAAACCGTTCTTCACGGGAAAGAAGGCGGTTCAATCGCTTTTGCTCTTCTGCTAATCTGCGGCTGCAGTTCTCCACAATGATGACGGCTCCATCCACGATGATTCCAAAATCGATTGCCCCGAGACTCAGAAGGTTCCCACTTATTCTATTGCTCACCATCCCCGTGACCGCAAATAGCATTGAAAGAGGAATCACCAGAGCGGTGATGAGAGCTGCACGGAAATTTCCCAAAAGAAGGAAAAGAACGACGATGACTAATAAAGCTCCTTCCAGGAGATTATTCCTTACCGTTTTCAATGTCGCGTTGACAAGATTGGTCCGATCATAAACTGTTTTGGCAACCACCCCTTCCGGCAAACTCCGGTTTATTTCCTGCATTTTTTTAGAAACTCTAAGAGAGACCGTGCGGCTGTTTTCTCCCTTTAGCATAAAAACGGTTCCCAGAACAACTTCGTTGCCATTTTGCGTTGCCGCTCCAGTGCGCAGTTCCTGCCCAAGTTTAACTTCCGCAATATCCCGAATGTAAAGAGGCACCCCCCGGTGAGAACCGACGATGATTTCCCTGATCTCCTCCAGTCCGGAAACCTGGCCTGGAGTTCTGATAAGATACTGTTCTCCGCTATGTTCAATATAGCCGGCTCCCATATTGGCGTTATTTTTTACCAGCGCTTCCATAACATCCTGAAAGGTGATTCCATACGCGATCAATTTTTCGGGGTCCGGAGAGACATGAAACTGTTTCACATAACCGCCGGTACTGTTGACTTCCGTCACTCCGGGGACATTTCGCAGTTGCGGTCGGATGATCCAATCCTGAATACTTCTCAATTCTGTTGACGAATAAGAACTTCCGTCCGGTTTCGTGAAGCCTTCCACCTGATCCACCGTCCACATGAAAATCTCTCCCAGACCCGTGGCAATAGGACCCATGACGGGTTCTACCCCCGAAGGCAGTTTACTTTTGACTTCCTGGAGACGGGCGCTGACCAATTGGCGGGCAAAATAAATGTCCGTGTCGTCTGCAAAAATCACGGTCACCTGAGAAAGCCCGTACCGGGAAAGGGACCGGGTACTGGACATTTTGGGCAATCCTGCGATGGCGGTCTCGACAGGGAAGGTGATTCGCTGCTCCACCTCCAGAGGAGTGAAGCCGGGAGCTTCCGTGTTGATCTGAATCTGGACATTGGTGATATCCGGAACGGCGTCAATGGGAAGGATCTGGAAATTATAAGCCCCCAAAACCGCTATCGCCAGGGTCGCAAGTATCACAAACAGCCTATGCCGGATCGAGATGTTTAAAATCCTTTCAAGCATGGATACGTCCTTTACTCAATGGTCGTGAGTGGCGGCTGATTTTCCGATCTCCGCCTTCACCACGAAACTGTTGTGGGACACATACTCTTCTCCCTCAGACAACCCCTGCAAAACTTCCACTTTGTCGCCGTCGTTTTGTCCTAACTCCAAGGGCCGGGCCTCGAAAGTATTGCCGTATTTGACAAATACCACAGACCAGTCCCGGATCGTTTGAATGGCTTCCATAGAAACGGCAAGGGGAACGGTCCGCTCTTCCAGAACCAATTCCACCGTGACGAAAGTTCCGGGACGCCAACGTTGATCCGGATTGGAAATCACCACCCGGCCCGTAACTGTTCTGGTTTTTTCGTCTATGATAGAATCGAGATAGGTCAATTTTCCTTTGGCTTCTATTTCCAGGTTGTCATTCCTGACTAAAACATTTTGTCCCAGTTTTACGTTTTTGAGATCATTGGCTGGAATGGATATATTCACCCAAACGTCCGAAAAATCCGCAAGCAAAAAAACCGCATCGTCCTTTTTAACCGCTTCCCCGGTTGTTAAATGTTTTTTTATGATAATTCCTTGCAGGGGAGATCTCAGCTCATGGCGAGTGAATACGTTTTCTTCCTGATCCGTCAAAGCGTTTATTTTCTTTTGGGTCAGGCCAAGCGCAAAAAGTTTTTGCCTTGCGGTCTGAAGGTTGAATTGCTCCATTTCCATGGTCCGCTTTTTCTGGGAAACCGTCCAGGGTCCGTCATAGGCAATTTTTTCGCGCAGAGCGATGTATCTGGCTTCGGCGCTCTTATAATCCTCCTCGGCCAGCAGGTATTCGGATTCGGAGGAAATCCCCTTTTTAAAAAGATTTTTCTCGCGCAGATAGACGGACTTGGCGAGTTTTAATTTTGCATACGCGGGGATGAGGAGTTCACGACTTTTCCCAATTTGAAGATCTTTAAGGTCACGATAAACTTTCTCCAGATCCAGTTCCTGTTCAAGAAGATCCAGCATTCGCGACGTGTTTTCAAACAAGAGGGATTCCCTTTCCAGATCTATTTTTGCCAAATCGGCATTTTTAACCGCTCCAAGATAATTGATCTTGGCGTCGGCCAATTCCCGGCTTTCAAGCACAGCAAGAATTTCCCCTTTTACGACTCGATCCCCCAAGTCTTTAAAAACCTTTTTCACCACTCCGTCCAGTCGTGGAACAATGTGAACGACCCTTTCTTCATTTAGCCCGATCTCTCCAGTCAGCCTGAGAACGCTGTTCAATCTGGCCGGACCGGCAGTCGCAAAAGTGATGCCCGCATTGGCAATGGCTTCTTCAGGCAATTGGGTTCTGGCTTCAATTTGAGAAAATTCCCATTCATAAGTCTGCCCCTTCCACAGAGCTTTAATTTTCACGTCGAAAGAATGAGGTTCCACGACCACCGTATCTCCCAGAAGATATTCTCCCGCGGGTTTAAAACGAATCTCATCGATACGGTCTAATCTATGCAGATGAATGGTCAGATGGACTTCTTCCAAGGCGATGGCCTTTCCCGATGGATCGGCAACATAGACTCTGAACTGAGGCGGCACGCCTT
>JAJDBE010000025.1 GCA_029261515.1 Nitrospinaceae bacterium
GCCCGTATCGACCTGCTTCCATTCCTTACCATTATAAAAGAGGACTACGCCACCGATACCTACGGCATAAATGCATTTTTCATGCGGCCCCCATATGCCCATTAACGGGTTGGCATTTTCGGTACGAACGGGCAACCATTCTTGCCCATCCCAATGCTGGGGAATGCCGTCTTTCCCCACGACATAAATGCTGTTTTCGTTAAAAACCCAAAGATCCAGAAGATCCGGTTGTTCCCCAGTGAACATATTGCGACAATATCCTGAAATTCAAACTGGCTTAAAAAAAAGCCTGCCGAGCGAGACTCTCACGCCAGAAAATAAAAAGAGTCAACAGTTTACCATCCAGACGCCTCATTCCGAAGCGGCATGATGCGGAAACTCCTTTTTATGCAATAAAAAAAGGGCTCCCCGGCTTTTCCGCGCGGGGGACCCTTTTGAATGATACGAATTGGTCTGAATCAGGTTTCACCCGGTTCCGGGCGAAACATCACACGCGACAACTTTGGCAGATTCTTGGAATTGGTGAACAAATCCTCCACTTCCTTGCTAATATCGTTGCGGATCAAAATCAAAGTTTCCAGATTGCCGAGGTTCTTGGATTCGGCGATGGCCCTGGCGCCGTCGTTCCCAATTTCGGCTTCATACAGATCCAACAGGGTCATATTCTTAAAATTCGGTGAATTGGCGATGGCGATTCCGCCGCGCGGACCGATCGGGTTGTAGGTCAAAGTCAACTGCGTCAGGTTTTTCAGCGTGTCCGATTTGGCCATCGCCTCCACTCCCTCCGCCTCGATATAATTCCAGTTCAAATTCAATTCCGTCAAAGTGGAAAGATTGCTGGAATTGGCAATAGCGATAGCGCCTTCGTTGGAGATATTATTTCTGTAAAGAGAAAGCAGATTCAGCTTGGTCAACGTTTTCGAAGCCGCCAGAATTTCGACGCCTTCATCCCCCAGGCCGTCGCCGACCCACAGAGAGACCAGGTTACTGAGGGTATTGGATTCCGCCAGAGCTCTTGCGCCTGCCGGCCCGACCTTGTTATCGCTCATGATCAGTTCCGACAGATTTAGCAGGCATTTCGAGGAAGCCATGGCCTTGACTCCTTCGTCAGTCACCTGATTCTTGAACAGGTTGAGCACGGTGAGGTGCTTCATATTCTCCGAATCCAGGAGGGCTTTGATCCCATCGTCTCCCACCTCGTTGAACTCAAGGAATACCGCGGTGATTCCCTTGACCTTGTCCGACTGAACGATTTTTTTCAGATCCTCATCGTCGATTTCTTTTTCTCTAAGGTCCAGTTCGCTATTTTCAGCATTCAAACTCTGTTCGACGAGGCCGTCGATGTCTTTTTCCGTCTTTGCAGTCATGCCTATCAATCCTCGGAATCAACTTGGTTTAAAGGTTTAATTTTCCAGTTGCTAAACCGTCCATTGTAAGAAAGTATGAACGATTGTAAAGCCTAAATTCCCCCAAATCCAGTCCAGGAGCAAAGAAAACTCCCGTGCGGGCCGGTTCAAGGTGCGAATTGAAATTTCAAGGCATTCGGTTAAAATAGTTTAATCATTTTTTTGATGAATTTTAAATTTATTTTTTATATCAATAGTATAAGCTGGGTTCATATCCCCTCTCCGGGACAAAAATATCCCCTTCCCAAACTATAAAAAGGTTATTTGATTTGTTCTCATGCCAAATAAAATTGAAGAAATCACCCAAAAAGTAGAAGAAGCCGGTCATTTTATCCCTCCCCTTCTCGGAGAGTTGGAAAAAGTCCTGGTTGGCCAGAAATATCTGACCGAACGCCTGATCCTCGGCCTGTTGACGGGAGAGCATATCCTGGTTGAAGGCGTGCCCGGCCTTGCTAAAACCACTTCCGTCAAAACTCTGGCGCAAAGCATTCACATCGACTTCAAACGCATCCAGTTCACGCCCGATCTTCTACCGGCAGATTTGCTGGGAACACAGATCTACCAGCCAAAAACCGGGGAATTCATGATTAAAAAAGGCCCCCTGTTCGCCAACATCGTTCTGGCGGACGAAATCAACCGCGCCCCGGCGAAAGTCCAGAGCGCCCTGTTGGAGGCCATGCAGGAGCGGCAGATCACCATCGGCGGAGAAACGTTTCTCCTGGAAGAACCTTTTATGGTCATTGCCACGCAGAACCCGATCGAACAAGAAGGCACTTACCCTCTTCCCGAAGCCCAGATCGACCGGTTCATGTTCAAACTGAAAATCGGTTACCCATCAAAGGAAGAGGAAAAAACCATCATGCAACGCATGTCCATCTCTAACAATCACTCCAAGGTGAATCCCGTCGTGGACCCTAAAGAAATGTTGCAAGCCCGAAAGGTTTTCGATTCGATATACATCGACGAGAACTTGCAGGATTACATCATCAACCTGGTGTCCGCCACACGCGACCCTGCCGCCTACAATCTCGGCTCGTTGACGAAGCTGATCCAATACGGCGGTTCCCCCCGCGCCTCGATTTTCCTCAACCGGGTGGCGAAAGCGCATGCGTTTCTGCAGGGACGCGGCTATGTGGTGCCGCACGACATCAAATCCATCGGCATGGACGTTTTGCGTCACCGGGTCATCCTTTCCTATGAAGCCGAGGCGGAAAACATCACGCCCGACGACGTTCTCAAAACAATTTTCGACACGGTTGAAGTGCCGTAACCCCACTCACCGCTCATGCCTCTAAAATTTATCTCCAAACTATTTGATTGGACCCAGCCTCCTGCGGCTGAGGAGGCGAAGACCGAAGTCTCCCCAGAACTCCTGCAAAAGGTGCGGGCCATTCAGGTCAAAACCAACTATCTGGTCAACGACATCATGGCGGGAGAATACGTTTCGGCCTTTAAGGGACGGGGGATGGAATTCAGCGAGGTGCGGGAGTATCAACCGGGAGACGACATCCGCCTGATCGACTGGAACGTCACCGCCAGAATGGGCCAGCCCTATATCAAGGAGTTCCGCGAAGAACGCGAGTTAACGCTCATGCTGCTGGTGGACGTCAGTTCTTCCGGCGAATTTGGCTCGGCAGGAAAATTAAAAAGCGAAATAGCGGCGGAACTGGCCTCCATCCTGGCGTTTGCCGCAATCAAGAACAACGATAAAATCGGGCTGATCGTTTTTTCGGATAGAATAGAACACTACATCCCTCCGAAAAAGGGAAAGGCTAACGTCTGGAACATCATCCGCACCATTCTGGATTTCAAGCCGGAAGGAAGACGCACCGACCTGAGCGTTCCGCTTGAGTATCTCGTCAATATACGGAAGCGGAAAACGGTGAGTTTTCTGATTTCGGATTTTCAAGCCGAAGGGTATGAAAAGGCACTAAAACTGGCGAAACAAAAGCACGACATCGTGGTGTTGCACATTATCGACCCCAGAGAGCAGGAGCTTCCCGATGTCGGCCTGATTCACCTGGAAGACGCAGAGACGGGCGAGACCCTTTTAGTCGATACGCATGACCGGGAAATGGCGGCAAAATTCTCGCAGCTTGTGGAAACGAATTTTCTTAAAGAAAAGAAGTTTTTCAGTTCCATTGGTATTGATCGGATCGAAATTCACACCGACCGCTCTCTTGTAGAACCTGTGGTGCGGTATTTTAAATTGCGGGAAAAGAGGCTTGGAAGATGAATTCGCCGGAGAGGAAAATTCCCACTGAAGGGCTGAATCCAAAAATCAAAATGATGGTGATTGTTTTAACCGTCATCACCATCATTGCCTTCAGCGCGCTGTTCATCAAGCTGGTCACACGGATGGCTTCTCCATCGAGTGGGAAAAATTGGGCCAGTCAATTGGAACTTGTGGGTGACGAGTTGAATAAGGCGGGTCTTAAAGAACAGGCGATCGAGCAATACACGAAATTTCTGCAACAAGGGAAAGTCGATCTCGCCACCCGCGCGCGTGTCTCGCAAACGTTGGGAGAGCTTTATGCCGGCCAGGGAAATTGCGCCGAGGGGCTGGTCTGGTTTTATCAGGCCAGGATTGCGGGACCGGAACCTTCCCGTAAGGATTCCCTGCAAAGTCAAATAAGCTCCTGCCTGCGGGAAGTTCAAGCCAAAGGACCATGAAAACGCTTGTTCTGCGATTGACACATAAACCCGCCGTCATCGTGATCGGCATCTGCTTTTTTTTCTCCTGTTTCGCACAAGTATGCCTGGCGGCGGCTAAGAAAGATTCCCCCATTGCAGTGGAAGCGCGAGTCGATCCCGACAAAGCCACCCTGGGCGATATCATCACCTACACTCTGCTAGTGCGGCATGATGAAACTATTACCCCCTCGCCGCCGCAATTAACACCGCCCGATGGCCTGGAGTTCGTCGATCAAGGCGCAAAGAAACCTTATAAGAAAGACAACCAGCGAGTCCACGAATTCTGGTTTCGCCTGAGAGCCGACCAGGTGGGAACTTTAACATTGCCATCCGTTACCGTCCCATTTGCAGTCACTAATGCCAAAAATGAAACAATTCCCGGCAGCATCGCTTCTCCTGAAGTGCAACTGGAAATCCAATCGATCCTGCGTCTTCAGGGGGAACCCACCGACATCCGCGATATCAAGCCCATCGAAACCGTGGGCCGCGACTGGTTTCCCATCCTATTGGCTGGACTCGCTTCGGCCTTGTTGATTGCTCTGGCCGTTTACTTCTGGCGCAAGCGCAGGAAAACCATGCAACCGGAACCCACACCGCAGATGGAGAATCTTTCGGCGCAGGAACTGGCTTTACGGGAGCTCAACCAATTGCAAGCGAAAGGCTTGCTGGAAAAAGGGCATGTCCGGGAATATTATTTTCAATTGTCGGAAATCTTCCGCCGCTATCTGGGTAATAAATTTAAATTTCCTGCACTGGACTGGACGACCGAGGAAATTACAGACTTTCTCAAACGATCTTTTCAAATAGAGTCTCTATATTCTCAATATAAGGAACAGATCGTTTCTATTCTTAAAAGAACCGATCTCGTCAAGTTCGCCAAGGCTCCGGTCGCCAGGGATGAAAATATGATGGAAGAAATCGTGATTTTTATCCAGACCACATCCAGGGAAGAGGAACCCCGTTCCACTTCTCCTCAACCCCTGACCCGCGCATGACATTTTTCCGTTTTGAAGATCCCTGGTTTTTATTTTTTCTTCTGCTGCTGCCTTTCCTGAGCACGCTGACACAGAAAAATCGGGAAGCCGCACTCCATTATTCTTCTCTCGGTGCATTAAAAGCCGTCCGTCCTGCCAGGGCAATGTGGGTGGCGGCTATTCCGAGGACGCTCAGAGTCCTTGCGTTTGCCCTTTTGATTCTGGCTCTGGCACGGCCCCAGGAGGGACACAAAAGCACGGAAATTCTGTCGCATGGCGTCGATATCGTGCTGGCCCTGGACACCTCCGGCAGCATGCAGGCGCTGGATTTCATGAGGGATAAAAAACGCGTCAACCGCCTGGAAGTGGTCAAGGATGTGGTTTCCGGATTTATCGAAAACCGGGAGAACGATCGCATGGGCATGGTGGTGTTTGGTCAGGAAGCGTTCACCCAGTGTCCGTTGACTCTGGATCAGGATATATTGCTTTCCTTCCTGGAAAAACTGGAAATCGGCATCGCCGGGGATTCCACCGCCATCGGTTCCGCCGTCGGCGTTGCAGTCAAGCGGCTGAAAGATTTGAAGGCCAAATCCAAAGTCATCATTCTTCTCACCGACGGACGCAACAATGCCGGCAGTCTCTCGCCCATGCAGGCGGCGGAGATCGCCAAAACCTACGGGATCAAAATCTACACCATCGGTGTTGGCAGCCGGGGCAAAGCGCCTTTTCTGGTCGATTCGATTTTCGGCAAGCAGTACATTTATCAGGATGTGGAGATCGACGAGAAGACCTTGCAGGAGATGGCCCAGCTAACGGACGGCAAATATTTCCGCGCCACCGACCGGGAATCGCTGGCCACCATTTACCAGCAAATCGACAGCCTGGAAAAATCCGAAATAAAAATCCGCGATCACTCGGAATACAAAGATCTGTTTCATTATTTCCTGATTCCCGGCTTTTGCATTTTCCTTCTCGAGTTGATTTTGACGCACACGCGATTGAGGAGAGTTCCTTAAATGAAGTTTGGTCAACCCATTTTCTTCAACCTGCTTTGGCTGCTGCCCTTACTGGTCGGTTTTCTGATCTGGGCGTTGCACAAAAAACGCGAACTGACGCGTCTGTTCTGCAGTCCAAATCTCGTTCAGAAACTGGTCAGCGAGCGTATTTTCCAGAAGCAAACAAACAAAGCGGTTTGGAGCGTTCTCGCGGTATTTTTTATCATCCTGGCGCTCACCCAACCCCGCTGGGGATACGAATGGGAAGAATTACGCCAGGAAGGAGTAGACATCGTCATCGCTCTGGATGTGTCGAAAAGCATGCTGGCGGAGGACATTCCGCCCAATCGCTTGAGCCGCGCCAAACGCAAAATCGCCGATCTTTTGCAAATGCTGGATGGAGACCGCATCGGGCTGGTAGCGTTCGCAGGCTCGGCATTTGTTCAATGCCCTCTCACCCTGGATTACTCCGCCGCCAAACTGTTTCTGGATGCGACGGACACGGATCTTCTGTCCTCTCAGGGAACGGCTTTGGCCGAAGCCATCCGCACCAGCGTCAAGGCTTTCCGCAGCGAGGATAAAAAATCGAAGGCTATTCTTCTCATCACCGATGGGGAAGACCATCAGGGCAATCCGGTGGAAGCGGCAAAATGGGCGGCGGAACAAGGAGTGAAAATTTACACCATCGGTATCGGCAAGGAGATCGGCGCGCCCATCCCCGACCCTGCCGGTGGATTCAAAAAAGATTCCCTGGGCGAGGTCGTGCTCACCAAACTGGATGAGACCACCCTGCAACAAATTGCCCTGGAAACTGGGGGAACCTATGTCCGCTCCGTCACCGGCGATCTTGATCTTGAAAAAATTTACCTGGAAAACATCAATCAAAAAATAGAACAAAAAGAACTGAAAACCGAACGCCGAAAACTCTGGCAGGAACGGTTCCAATGGGCGGTTTTCCTGGCTTTTATATGCCTGTTGATCGAGTTCACCATTCGCGAACGGCCTGCACAATCCACCTCCCCTAATCAGTAAAAGCCCTGCAAGGGCTTAATTTTTGTTAAAATAGGGAGACAACCATCGTGCACATGAAGCCTCCTTGACATTGGCGGGTTGAAATCTTATTGGTTGTAAACTAGCAATAAAGCCTCTTTTTTCTCCGGGGTTTGTTTGGTAACTTTCTGAAAGGACTCAAAATATGGCACAAAACATACCCAGAACAATGAGCATCGATGCGGTTGCGGCAGAACAGCAACGCTTCATGGTTCGGGTTTATAACTGGATGACCGCCGGCCTCGCCGTAACTGGGTTTTTGGCCTTTTACGTCTCCAATAATGAAACCATGCTCCGCATCGTTACCGGCAACGCCATCGTTCCGATCGTGTTGATCGTCGCGCAACTAGGGCTGGTGATTTATCTTTCCGGCTGGATTCAGAAGATGTCGGCCAGTCAGGCGACAGGAATGTTTATGCTGTATTCCGGTCTGACGGGAATCACGTTTTCTTTTATTTTTCTGGCCTATACCACGGCTTCAATCACTTCCGCGTTTCTGGTGACCTCTGGAACCTTTGCCGCCATGAGTTTTTACGGCTATACCACTAAAAAAGACCTGACCTCCTGGGGAAGCTTTTTGTTCATGGGCTTGATCGGCATCATCATCGCTTCGCTGGTGAATTTGTTTTTAAAAAGTCCCATCGTTTACTGGGTCACCACCTACGCAGGGGTTCTGATTTTTGTCGGTCTGACCGCCTACGATACCCAGAAAATTAAAGAAATGAATATCCTGGGCAACGAAGGCACCGAAGAGGACACAAAGGAAGCCGTCATTGGAGCGTTGCGGCTTTATCTGGATTTCATCAACCTCTTCCTGATGATTCTAAGGATCATGGGGGATCGGCGGTAAGTTTTATGTTTTAAGCGAACTGGCAGGAGTCTCTCTCCAAGAGAGACTCCTGCAATATTTCCAGAAGAAGCAAACCTCTAACGTATTCTCATCATTTTGAATGGTAAAGTTTTTACAGTTTTTTTTCTATCGCGCTACATTTGAAGGGAAGCGGCGAATATTGTCGCTATCTCTCATCCTCACTTTTCTGGTCTCACTCTCTTCCGTAAATAGTACTTGGGCGGAATCTGCAAACTCTAAAATCCGCGAGGGAGTCTCCCACTACCAGAAAAATGAATTTGCAGAGGCAAAAACCTCGTTTTCTGAAACTCTGAAAGAAAATCCCACCGACCCTAAACTGCTGTACAACTTAGCCAGCAGTCATTACAAAATGGGCGATCATGAGGATGCCCTGCAATTCTATACTCAGTCAGGCACCGGCAACAGCCCGGCAAGCCTCAAACAGAAAGCGCTCTATAATTCCGGCAATGCCCTCTATCGCCTGGGCAAACTGGAAGAAGCCGAACAGGCCTACAAAAAAGTTCTGGAATTGAATCCCAGGGACATGGACGCGAAATTCAATCTGGAATTCGTGCGGGAAAAGCTGAAAAATAAACAACAATCGGAACAAGAGAAAAACGAACAGCAGCAAGATCCAAATAACGGGGGCGATGGGGACCCGAATCAAAACTCACCATCCTCCTCTCAGGGCGATCCCGACCCGGAAACAAATAACCCGGAAAATCCAAAAGACGAAATTTCATCGCCGCCCCAAACCGCGCAGAACCTGGAACCTCCCCCTTCCGAACCCGACAAAGTAGAAGGTTCGCCGCAAGAAATGGAACAGGTTCAAGAGGGCAATATTTCCAAAGATCAAGCAGACCATTGGCTGGGCGCTCTCCAGGAAGATCTGAAAACCATCCGCCAGAAACAGGCCCGGAAGGAACAATCCGGCTCCCACAATCCCGATAAGGATTGGTAGTCCTCTGCACTCTATGAATCAAAGGGTTAAAACAAAATTATTGTTCTTTCTGCTCTTCCTCGCCGCGTTTTTCGCCTTAGGTGAACCCTCTTCTTCTGAGTCGGCAGAAGAAATCCGTTTGTCCGCAACGGTGGACCAAAACGAAATTTCCCTCGAAGATGCGATACGGTTGTCGATTTTCGTTCACGGGGTGCAAAATCCGCCTGAACCCCGATTGCCTTCGCTTCCGGACTTCCGGGTTCGTTCGATGGGGACGTCCTCCTCAACCCGGATTATCAACGGACAAATGAGCACGACGGTCACCCACAACTATCAGCTCACCCCGCTAAAAACCGGATCGTTTGTCATCGGCCCCGCCAGGATGAAGCTTGCGGGAACAACGTATCAAAGCGATCCCATCACGATTTCCGTCGCCAAATCAGCTAAGAAAACAGCTCAGTCCAACGCACCCGCTTTTGTGGAGACATTTATCTCCAACCGAAAACCATTCGTCAATGAACAGATCATCTACACCTTCAAACTGTACCGCAGGGTCGACGCCAAAAATCTGAGCCTGTCCATGGCTTATGAGGATGCTGATTTCCGCAAAGAGGACATGGGCGACGCAAACGTCTACACCCAGGTAAGAAACGGAGTGCAATACCAGGTTCACGAACTGTCTTCGGCACTGTTCCCCATTCATCCGGGGGAGGTGGAAATTCCGCCGGCGACTTTGGAACTCGATCTGGTCAACCGGGGCCGAAGATTTTCAGGAAGGGATCCGTTGTCCCGGTTTTTTGACGATCCGTTTTTTGGGTCCGGTGCATCGTTTGTCCACAAAATCCTGCGATCCGACCCGATTCAAGTTCAGGTCCTCCCTCTTCCGGAGCGGGAAAGACCGGAAAAATTTTCCGGCCTGGTGGGAAAATTTAGCATCGACTCCTCTCTGGGTAAAAATCAACTGGCTGTGGGAGACACGACCACCCTGACTATCGCGGTTCAGGGTCCCGGCAGTGTCAAAGAATTGTCTATGGACCCTCCCAATGTCGAGGATCGTTTCAAGGTGTATCCGGATCAGCCGGAATTTAAATTATTTCAAAACACTAAAACTCTAACCGGTGAGAAAGTGTTCAAATTCGCTCTGGTGCCATTGCAGGAAGGAAGGGTGACGCTTCCTCCCATTGCTCTGCCCTATTTTGATCCGATTGAAAAAAGATATGTGACGGCAAGAACAAATTCCATCCATTTGACCATTCTTCCTTCCAAGGATAACGAAAGTCTGCAAGCGACAGAATCACTTTTTCCTAATGATGGCGCTGCGGACAATACGGTGCAAGTTC
>JAJDBE010000026.1 GCA_029261515.1 Nitrospinaceae bacterium
CTGTGTACCAGTACTCAAAGAGGATGATCTTCCAGATCTCTTCCGTGGTCAAATGCTCTTCCCATGGGGGCATCGCAGAAGACCAAGGCGTCGATTCGTTGGGAAGGCCAGGCCCGCCCTTGGATACACGCCAGAAGAGGAAAGATTCCCTCAGCATGGCAATCGTACCCGGATCGATAAAGTTAGCCGGTGTGGGGTTGAATACATGGGAGAACATCCCCAATCCATTCAATTGATCCCCGTGACAGTAATGGCAATTCTCAAAAAATATCGTTCCGCCCTCGGTCACGTTTTTCATATACTCGTTCTTTTCCGCGTCCAGAAAGGGGAAACTGTCCTTATAATTGTCCTGCTCGTCAATCCGGTAAGGATTTCTCGAGGTTTCCAGAACCCAGGTCTTGCCATGAACTTTTGTTGTCGCAGGCGGCGCTGGATGCACCGTTCTGAGCTCAACAGGTTCCTGGAAGGTGGGGTACAGCGCCTTATAGGTGCCAAACCCTACCAGCACAGGCAGCAAGGTGAAAACCACGATCCGTGCCAGTTTGTACTCACCCACGATCGTTTTAGCGATCGGTTTTCTGAACTCGCGGAAGGTTTCCGGGTCCTGACTGATATACAGAAAGGTCCCGATCGACCACAACATCATATACGTGATGAAGAGAGTCCAGGGAACGGGCGGATAGAGGATATACTTGTAAAAGTAAAATCCCAGCAACCACACCACCAACGCGTTGAGCGAGATGGGCGGCTTTAATCTGAGCGCAATATTCACAATGATGAGATAGGCGCAGATTAAAAGAAAGTAGACGTATCTGTTCATGATCCAGCCAGGTTCCTTGGGTGTAAATATAGGGAACACCACATTATGAAACACCAGCAAGCCGGCGACAAATACGATGAAACTAATAAAAGTCTTGTTCATCATTCTCTCCTATATCGTTTAACCCTCTGGCGGGGCTTCAGTCTCACTAATAAAATCGACAAGCTTATCCAGCGCCTCTACCGAAAGCATTTGGCTAAAGGTGGTCGGCATCAAACCATCTGGATATGGCTCGCCAGCTTCTTCGTTAAACACCACGTAAGCACCGGGGTTCAAAATAGACTCCCTGACATACTCCTTGGCATTCGTGGCCTTCCCTTTGTAGCTAGGATCTTTGATCCTGTTGAGCGCATTGGTCTTCTCATGCAGTATCGGACCTAACATCCCTGCAGCGCCCTCAACTCCCGGAATGGTGTGACACAGTGGACAACCCAGAGTATTGATCATCTGATCGATAGACTCGGTTCCCGTCACAAACACCCGATCATCACCGCCACCCTCAGCAGGAGCTGCTTCGGCAGGCGCCGCATCATCCGCGGAAGGCAGAGGTACGGTCACGTTTGCGAACTCGCCAGGCGTGTCTTTCGACTGCAACCAGGCAATGACCGCATTCAGCTCAACCTTGCTGAGACTGATCGGCGGTTTGCTGATAACCGGCATCGGGCTCTTGGTGTCGCCGTCCTTACCAAATCCTTCAACCACGTAACAGGAAGGACACATCAGAGATTCCCGCAGGTAGTCTTCGCCTGTCAGGGTACCAGTGTCTCCGTCTCTCATATAACCCGCCTCAACCTGATCCGGTTTTCCCTTGACCACGCCGGTGGCAGGGTCCGCCTCTCCAATCGCAAATGGTGAGTTTAAATAACGGTCTTCCTTGATCCTTGTTTCAGCACGTTCCTGAACCCCGAAGAGGTTCGGGCAACGACCGATGTTATCACCGGGATCAAAGGTATGACAAAGAGGACACTGGCCTTTACCAATGGACTTCGATCCTGCGACCTGCTCGGCCCCAAAAACGATGACCCGGCCCATCTCCACAAATTCTTCCATGGTCATATCCAAATCAACCGCGACATTCTTAGGCGGCGGATCACTTCTCTGCTGCGGCAACCAGTTGGTGTACCCGGCCAGCAGAACTGACACCGTCGTCCAAAAGAAAAACGCGCGGATCAAAGGAGGGGATTGATCCTCGATTTTCTGACTCTTAAAGAAAATTCCCCAGGAAAGCAGAATCACAAAAACCGTCAGAATCTGGTATTTGAAAAAGAATGTAATCTGTTCCTGTTGGGTAAGATCAAACATCTGGACTGTTTCTATAAAGCTGATGATTGCCAAAACACCAAATATTCCCCCCCACAATTTGGTGTTCACATCTTCACGATCGCGGCAATGTTTCACAACATTTCCGAAGGCAAAGAACGCGAAGCCTGTGTACGCAAGCGTAAGAAACGTCCACAGTATGTCTTGCTGTTCAGGTAGCATCTTAACTCCTCTCCTTTTTTTAAAACCTAAAAATTAAACTTAGTTATCCAAATACCAGATTACTGTTGCTGTTGCGCTGGAACCGGAACACCTTCTGGAGCTTTTGCAGCCTGTTTTTTGGCCGTCAGGCTGGCGATCCAGAATACAACCACGAATTGGGTCCAAACAAACAGCGTATTGAAAGTAAGCATTTTTCCAGCTTCACCAATGGTCAGCGTGTACGCATCGGGGGAGTTATCCCGGACCACCTCGGTCACATGCCAGAACAACCGGACGGCGGAGCGGATATACCCCATCAAACCCATCAGCCATGTGAAGGAAATGGCCAAGAGGAAGATCGCGTAGGTTCCCACTTTAGACTGCGTTCCCCAGGTGATTTCACCGTAGGAATCAGAGTCCTTGAACATGGAAATGTTGATCGCCGTACCGGCAAACAATGTCGTCAACGTGGACGTGACCTGCGGAACAGAGAGACCTACCCGCTGGTTAGCAGGGAGGAAGTATCCATAAACGCCCAGGAAGATGATGTTGATAGCCGCACCAACGAAGATCGCGGCGATCCAGCAGTTCCCCACAGTAGCCCACGGCACTTTAATGATCTTATTGGACCGCTGGTACAGCAGGAAGCAGAGAACCGTACAGGTGATCATGAGGTTGACCGCTGTATTTTTAGCGGACATAACCCCGAAGTGACCCACAATTGGATGCTGCGCGCCACCCATCACTTTCAACTCCGCCGGAGTCATCACGATGGTGTGCGGGGTCATCCACATGGTGAAACATACGATCAGCAATAGGATCATATATTTTGCATATTTCATATAACGATGCGACCCCTTGACCCGCGACATACTGTTGTGCAGATAAGAGTTCGCGCCGAAGAAGAGCAAACCAATCATTACCGCCTGAATGATGAACAGCCAAGCCATGATGCCGCCCATCAAAGTGATGCCCATCTGCTGTCGGAACGCGTAAACCTCTTTCATCAGCCAGTAGCCAGCGAAAGGCAGAGGGATCAAACCAAAAATGGCGATGAACATCGCCACATAACAAACCCAGTCGTAATGCGCTCTTTCTTCTTCCGTCTTAGCAGTCAGATAATGGTACGCGGCGTAAGCACCAACGATACCACCCCCGAACACGATGTTCCCCAGGATCCGGTGAACACCAACGGGGTTCCACAAAGTGGAATGAATGACGTGCCAGATGTTTCCTAAAAACCGTCCTTGCTCGTCGATTCCACCAGGAGCCTGCATAAACGTGGCCCAGGAATTGGCAAGATACATCAGAACCGTACCAATGAGGTTCAACAGAACGGAAAGACTGCAATGGATCCACTTCAGAAACGCATCGTCCTTCATCTTGTCCCAGCCATAGTAGTAAACGTAGAGAACGCCACTTTCGGCCAAGAACATCAGAGCATAAACGTGCATTACAGGTCGGAAAATTCCGGCCATGTATTTGAAGAATCCAGGAAAGAGCGTGATGAAGGTAAAAAGCAGGATACCGCCGAGAATTGCGGTCCAGGAGTAAGCCGTTAAGCTTACTTTCATGAGGTCGTGCGCCAGTCGGTCATATTTCTCCGACATGATGGGGTCGCTCTCTTTGGTCCGAATGCCAATGAACTCGATGAGCATACAGAAGATCGGAACCGCGAGAACGAAACTGCCAAAATACAGATGCTGCTGGTTGGCGATCCACAGAATCATTCGGCTGGGAGCAAATTCATAATTATTGTAATCGGATTCCCCCAGCTCAGGAGCCGGATGTCCACTTACAGGCCCCTTTAGGGGGTTGCCTTCCCAATCCTTATAAAATACGTCCTGACTCCACTCGATCTCAGGCTCGCCTTCACCATCGGCGGCAGCTTCCTGCGCCTGAACTTCCTTAGCGAAAGCGTCTTCGGCGAATGCCTGGCCTGCGTATGCTTCCTTTGCAAATGCATCGGTCGCAAACCCGGGCAATAAATAAACTGCAAATGCCAGGATCAATCCGAATGATAATGCCGCGTATTTACTCGTGTGTTTCCCCAACATGGCTTTGACCTCCTTTTGGACCCTAAGATCCTGCAATTATTTCTGGGAAATCTATATTCAATTAAAAATAAAAACTTAATTTCTCAAACCAATATAAAAAGCAAACGCCACCTCAAAATCTACCCTTTAAAAAACGGTTGCGGATAGATTCAGGTTCAACCTCTTGCCCTAATTCATCTAAGCAGAAAAGCGGTTTTGGCCTCGTAATCTCTAATTTTTCAAAGCATTCTTCTGGCTTTTTAATTCCCCCCCATAAAGCTGAAAACGGTTCGGAGAGACGGAAATTTTTGCATTATTTACCATAGGCAAAAAACCATGTCAAGATAAATCGAAATCCGCGAGAATTATTAAAAACATGGTTCTTACAGGATTCGCACGACCGCTTAAATTAACCTAATTTTGACCGCCTGCGCATGCGCTTCCAGATGCTCCATTTCCGCCAAAACGGTCACGGATTTTCCGGTCTTTTTCAGCGCATTTTGAGTATACCCGATTAAGCTGGTGCGTTTGATAAAATCGTACACGCCGAGCGGAGATGAAAACCGCGCCGTGCCGCTTGTCGGCAGCACGTGGTTCGGCCCGGCGATATAATCGCCCAACGCTTCCGGCGTATAATGCCCCAAAAAGATCGCCCCGGCGTTTCTGATCTGTTTCGCCCAGGTTTCGGCATCGTCCACCGCCAATTCCAAATGTTCCGAAGCGATCCGGTTGGCCAGGTCGATCGCGTCCTCAAGGGACGCCACCACCAGCAGGCGGCATTGGTTGTTAAGGCATGCGTCGACGATGGCTTCCCGCTTCAAGCGTTTTTTCTGCGTTTCCAGCTCGCCCTGAACCGCTATAGCCAGTTTTTCCGACGGGGTCACCAGAATGGGCACGGCTTCTTCATCATGCTCCGCCTGGGAAAGCAGATCCGCCGCCACAAACTCAGGCCGCGCGGTGTCATCCGCCACAATCAGAATTTCGCTGGGTCCGGCAATCATGTCGATATCCACCTGACCGAACACCAGGCGCTTGGCCAGCGCCACATAGATGTTTCCCGGCCCGACGATCTTATCGACGCGGGGAAGGGTATCGGTGCCAAACGCCATCGCGCCCACCGCCTGAGCGCCGCCCACTTTGTAGATTTCCGTGACGCCGGCAATGTCCGCCGCCACCAAAGTGTGCGGGCTGAACTCTGCCTTAGGTGCCGGGCTGCACATGACCACCCGCTCTACTCCGGCCACTTTGGCAGGAATGGCGTTCATCAACACCGAAGAGGGATAAGACGCTTTCCCGCCTGGAACATAAATGCCGACAATCGCGAGAGGCCGGATGATTTGCCCAAGCAGAACCTCATCCTGCCGGTATTGCCAGGATTCCTGCGCCTGTCTCTGGTGATAATCCCTGATATTCCGGGCGGCGAGTTTCAGAGCCTCGACTTCTTCCGCCTTGACCTCCTGATAAGCCTGCTTGATTTCTTCGGCAGTCACGCGCAACTCGGCGAGCGGCAGATCGTGATGGTCAAAACGGTGGCTGAACTCTAACAGCGCTTCGTCGCCCTCCTGCTTCACCTTCTCCAGGATGTCGCGCACCACCTTGTCCTGACTCATGAAATCCATATCGGAACGGTTGACCAGTCTATCGACGATGGATGTAAAATCGGGGTCTGTGTATTTGCAAATTTTCACGTTGAAAATAAAATCCTCTCGTTACTAAAAAGTCATGTCGCGCAAAAACTCCGCCGTCGATTCGGCCTCAGTCGATCCGCAATGATTCATCAGGCCAAGGTGGGTCTGCAAAAACTTGAGATCCTCGGGCCGGTCCACGTCGTACCAGGGCGGTAAAAGTTCCAGGGAGTTTGCCGTTGATTTGAGCCGGTCGAGCGTTTGCGTCAACACCGTATCCGATCCCCACCCCACGCCTGCAAACACATCCACCAGCTTGCGACCCATGCCTATCAGATAATAACCGCCGTCGGTGCTGGGACCCAGGACAAGGTCCTTGTCCGCAGCCAGAGCCTGGTCGATATAGGAAATCGGTAAAGAGGGGCTGTCCGAGCCAATGATCGCCGTACGATGATACCCTTCTTTGATGCGCTCCTGAAAGGTGTTTTTCATGCGCTCGCCCAAATCCTTGCCTTGCTGAAGAAAAACCTCAATCGGGCGCTCGGTTTTCAAGCGCGAAAAAAATCCGGAAAGATCCGACGGAGTCACGCCGATGAAGCAGTCCGCATTTTTCACCCGGACAATTTTCTCAATGCTGTCGTTTAAAAAGCGCGTGTAAAGTTGAAAAATGGTTTCCTGATCGAGAAAGGGATGCAGACGGGTTTTCACCTGTCCCACCACCGGGTCGCGGGCGAACAGGACGATCGCGTTGTCGTGTTTTTGGCTCATGCGGGAATGCCTGCGGCCTTATAAAGGGTTTGACTCGCCAAAGCAAACCCCATAAAATTCGATGGCTGTATTTTCAATATTTTTAAGGAGATTTGCTATTTTATCCGATTGGGATGTCGCGCTATTCTACTGGATCAATACGCATTTTCAATCCCCCTGGTTCAGGAAATTCATGGAGTTCATCTCCATCAAACAGAATTTCATTATCATCGGACCGATTTTCCTGATCGTGCTGCTCCTGGCCTACAAAAAACGCGGCGTGGCCTTTCTCATCGCCGGAGGCATTGCCGTGGGCCTCAACGATTTCATCTGCCACAACGTATTAAAAGAGTTCTTCGCCCGGCCCCGCCCGTGTCATGGGCTGCCAGACATGGAGCACATCACCAACTGCTCCAACAGTTTTTCATTTCCCTCGAACCACGCGAGCAATCTGTTCACCGCCGCGATGACGATGAGCCTGTGCTTTAAAAACCTCATCTTTTTAGCCTACACCTGCGCCCTTCTGGTCGGGTATTCCAGAGTGTACCTTGGGGTCCACTACCCTTCCGATGTGCTGGGAGGCGCGATTTTTGGTTCCCTGATGGGATTTCTGGGATATAAACTGTACCTTAAGGTTCGCCAATTCATCAAAGCCTGACTTCCACCTGCCAAATCATGGCCGCTGCCGAGAAAAAAATCTTAGTCATCAAAATGAGTTCGCTTGGCGATGTGATGCACGCCCTGCCTGCGGTGCGGACCTTGCGCGCCAACCATCCCGGCGCTTCGATCACCTGGCTGGTGGAAGAGCAGTACCAGGACCTGCTCTACAACAATCCCGATGTGGACGCCGTCATCGTCACCTGCACCCGGCGCTGGCGGAAAAACTGGAATCTCGAAACGTGGCGGGAAATTCGCGAGACGGTTCGCAAGTTGCGGCAAAGCCGGTTCGACGTCGCCCTCGATCTGCAGGGGTTGCTGAAAACCGGCGTGATCGCCTGGCTCTCGGGCGCACCCAGGCGCATCGGCTTTCACCGCAAAAACTGCCGCGAAGCGGTGAACGCGCTCTTCACCAATAAAAGAGCGCCCTTTATCGAAAAGGGCTCGCACGTCGTGAACCTCTACCTCCACCTGATAAAACTGTTGGGGGGGGATCAGGAAATCACGCAACCGCATGCGCTTAAAGTGCCGGAAGAAAAAGCCGCCGCAGTGAACGCTTTTTTTCGCGAACAGGCGGAGTTGACCGCCAGACCCATTGCGGCGATCAATGCCGGAGCCGGATTTCCCACCAAGCTATGGAAGCTCGACCGCTTCGCCCGGCTGGCCGATCGCATCAGCCAGGAACTGGGCTTTTCCATCCTGCTGACCTGGGGTCCCGGTGAAAAAGAAATGGCGGAACAGATCGCAGGGGAGATGCAGACGCCCGCCTGGATCGCGCCGCCGACCACGATTCAGGAATCCATCGCCTTGTTCCGGCACACCGCACTGCTCATCAGTTGCGATTCCGGTCCGCTGCATTTAGCCGCGGCGATGGGGATTCCCACAGTTTCCCTATTTGGTCCGACGGACCCGGCAAGGAACGGCCCCTACGGTGACAACCATCAGGTCGTCTGCAAGGAGTTGCCTTGCAGTTTCTGCTGGAAGAAACAATGCCCGCTGGGCACGCATGAATGCATGGAAACCGTCAACGTGGACGAGGTGTTTGCGGCGGTAAAAACAAGCGTCTCCCGGTTCGGAAAAATGACATTAAAATGAAAGTAATTTAAAATTCCTCTCCCTTGAGGGAGAGGGCTGGGTGAGGGGGAATTGGACAGGATTGACAGGATAAAAACCGCAAAACCCTGTCACCGCAAAGGCGCGAAGATCGCGAGGGCATAAGTTTTTTATAAACAAGTTATGAAAATAATAGATAAATGTCTGAAAAAGTCTCCGGTTGACTTGGAGAAAAAAATACGAAAGTTACTGAAAGTAATTCCTGAAGAGGATTTAGTGGATTTGGATTCTATTATATTGCTGGATGAGCCTCAAAAAAAATATATGGACGCTCAGGGGCTGTATTGGGAAAAGTACAAACTGCAACCAGCCAGAGTCGAAATTTATATTGACAATATTTATGGGGAATATGGCTTTAGAAAAATCTTATTGCCCTTTGGGGGTAGTTTGTTGCTTGCAAAAGTGCTCTTTCATGAATTGGGTCATCATTACAGGCATAGGACACATGGTGTGTCTAAAAGAGAAAATGAAAACTTTGCAGAGCAATATAAAAAAAAGTATATCCGAAAAGCATTTCATAACTATTGGTATTTCTTTTTAAGACCTTTTAAACCAATAATTAATTGGTTTATTCCAGATAAACCTCAAGTTTAAAAACCCCAGTACATTTGATAATTTATTTTATTTTCCCGGGCCGTTTCGGCCAATAATACATCAAAGGCCAGATCATTAGATATAAAACGGAATAAAAACTATTTTTAACGAGGTGATACCATGGCAATCGACAAGGAATTACTCGAAATACTGGTCTGCCCCAAGTGCAAGGGAGATCTGGACCTGACGCCCGAAGAGGACGGCATCATCTGCAAGGCCTGCAAACTGAAATACCCGATCAAGGAGGACATTCCCATTATGCTGATTGACGAAGCGATTCCACTGGATTAAATTCCTTCCACTTGCGATTTTCCTCAGGACCCGGTAAAAACACGCTTATGGCATCGACGTTGCGCACACTGGAAAAGACTGCCAAAGGGGCTTTGTGGCATGCACTGGGCCTGCTGTTTTCCAGGCGGCACAAACAGCGGACGCCGCTGGACCTTAGCCAAATCAAATCCGTGCTGGTGGTGCGGCCCGACCGCTTGGGGGATGTGGTGCTTTCCACTCCGGTTTATGAATCCCTTAAAGCCTCCATTCCCGGCGCAACGGTCACGGCCCTTGTCGACCGGCCCAATGCCGGAGTTCTGGCCGACAATCCGTTTGTCGATCACATCCTGCCCTTCGACCGCAAACGCCCGTGGAGAGCGCTGCGAAGATTGCGCCAGGAAAAATACGACCTGGCGTTCACGCTCAACAAAACCTTCAGCGCCACCGCCTCGCTGCTGACTTTTTTTTCCGGCGCGCGAATCAAAGTAGGCTACCGCCATCCGGAAAACGCATGGATGCATGACGTGACCCTCCCGCCGGACACCCTGCCAAGACACGAAATCGAAAACAATCTGGAACTTTTGCGGATATTGGGCTTACCAAACATCAGCACCGCGCCGGCACTTTATTTCAACGAGCAGGAAAACCAGAAGGTGCAGAATCTCTTAAGGGAAGAGAGAAAACATCCGGACCGCCCGTTGGTTCTCATCAAACCCGGAACGCGCGTGGCCGAATGGGGCTGGCAAATCAGGAAGTTTCAAAAAGTCACCGAAACCCTTCTGCGCTCGGAAGCGGCGGAGGTTTTCATCATCAGCGGGCCGGGAGAGGAAAACCTGATTTACGACTTTATGGAAGGCCTCAAGCACAAACCTTTCCGGCTGCCGCAATTGCCGGTCCGGGAACTGGCCTGTTTGATGCAGTATAGTGACCTCCTGTTCTGCAATCACACAGGCATCATGCATCTGGCCTCTGCCGTCCAGACCCCTGTTCTCGCGATATTTAAACATGGCGACATTAAACGCTGGGGGCCGTATAATAATAAGAATATCGTACTCGAAGAAAGAACCGCCGATTCCCTGCCGCCAGAAGCCGTACTGAAATCCATCGAGCAATTATTGAACCGCGAAAAAAGCGCCATATCCGAACCGCAAAACATCTGACTCACTTTTCCAGGAAAGAACTTCATGAACGAACAAAACCGCCGCCCTTCAAAAGATCAGGAATCGCCTAACGTCGCCGCGCGTGGCTTGATATTCAACGAACCCGTCCTGTTCGAGATGGGATCGCCCGGCAGAAAGGCCTACTCCCTTCCCGAATGCGACGTGCCGGAGTTGGAAATCGAAACTCTTTTGCCGCCGGATGAAATCCGCGGCCCGATCGAGGAGTTTCCGGAACTCAGCGAACTCGATGTGGTGCGTCACTTCACCCGGCTTTCGCAATGGAACTTCAGCATCGACACCAACTTTTATCCGCTCGGTTCGTGCACGATGAAATACAATCCTAAAATAAACGAGAACATGGCAAGGCTTCCCGGCTTTGCTCAGCATCATCCCTACGCGCCGGAGATGTTCTCCCAGGGCAGTCTGCAACTGATGCACGAATTACAAGAGTGCTTAAAGGAAATCAGCGGCATGGAGCATGTCAGCCTGCAACCGGCAGCGGGAGCGCAGGGCGAGTTCGCCGGCATGCTGATGATTCATGCCTACCACGCCGATAAAGGCAAACCTAAAAATAAAGTCCTGCTTCCCGATTCAGCGCACGGCACCAATCCTGCCAGCGCGGCGCTCTGTGGCTACAACGCGGTTCAGATTCCTTCCGACAAGGAAGGCTTGATCGACATCGACAAGCTCAACCAGTTGATGGACGAGGACACGGCGGCGATCATGCTGACCAATCCCAACACGCTCGGCATGTTCGAGAAAAATATTTTGGAGATCACCGACATCGTGCACAAAAAAGGCGGGCTGGTGTATTGTGACGGCGCGAATCTGAACGCTGTTATGGGAATCGCCAAAATGGGCGACATGGGAATCGACGTTCTGCATTTCAACCTGCACAAAACCTTTTCCACTCCGCACGGCGGCGGCGGACCCGGAGCGGGTCCCGTCGGCATCGACGCCAAACTCGAACCGTTTCTGCCGGTGCCGGTGATCGAGAAAAAGGGATCGCAGTATCACATGAACTTCGACCGGCCTCAAAGCATCGGCAAACTGAAAGCGTTCTACGGCAACTTCGGCATACTCGTCCGCGCCTATGCGTTCATCCGCTCACTGGGACCGGAAGGCGTCAAGCAGGCGGCAGAGAGCGCGGTGCTCAATTCCAACTACATCAAATCGCAGTTGAAAGATGTCTACCATCTCCCCTACCCCGGCCCGAGCCTGCACGAATGTGTTTTCAACGACAAGCACCAAGCCCCGAAAGTGACGACGATGGATATCGCCAAGGCGCTGATCGACCACGGGTTTCACCCGCCGACGGTTTATTTCCCGCTGATCGTCAAAGCCGCGCTGATGGTGGAGCCGACCGAATCCGAATCGAAAGAGACGCTGGACCTGTTCATCCAGGCCATGAAGGACATCGCAAAGCAGGCAAAAGACGATCCCGACGCCGTACACGATGCGCCGCAACTGCCCAAAGTCTCCCGTCCCGACGAAGCCCACGCCGCCCGGCAACCGACATTGAGGTGGAGAAAAGGATAAAACGTTTTTGAGGATAAGAGGAAAGTGTCCGATCTCCATCAACTAAAAAACATCGGCAAGACCGTGGAAAAACGATTAAACGAAATCGGTATTTTTTCCAGCGCCGACCTTAAAAAAACAGGTGCGGCAAAAGCGTACCAAAAATTATCTCAAAAGCAACGAGGCAGACACTTGCCGGTTTGTTATTATCTCTACTCGCTTGAAGGCGCCTTAAAGAATAAACATTGGGATGCATTTTCGGAAAATGAAAAGAAAAAACTTCGCCTCAAAGCCGGACTTGAGAAATAAAATAGCTCTAAGAAAAAATAAGCTGTCGCTTCCCTGAATCCCAGCACCAGAGGTTGGTGGCACTGATTTCCGTTCCTCCCCACCAGAAATGAATATCGTTTTGCCTTGCATGGTTTTCTGTACCCAAGCGGACCGCTTTACCAAACTCCGTTAGTTTGAGTTTGGTTGTTAGAAAGGCTCGGCGTGTTTTCTCATCCTTATAGCCATTCAAAGAAAAATTTTCCAGACCAGAAACCAAGGGTTCCTTGCAATGACTCAAGCCCATCAATCTGTCGAAAAAACTCCAGTCTCCCATGAACGGGGCTTCTTCCATTTCCTGAGAAGCATGAAATAGTTTCCGTGTTTCTGACACGCTTTCATCAACCAAAGTCAATATTTGCTTTTCTGTACGGGATATCCCCGATGAAATTGAAGGCAACTCTTCCAACATGCGTTGGACTGAGGGCTTCAGAAACGGCAAAGCGCTCAAATCCTTTCCTAGAAGAGCGACAATACTCTCAGGTGTCGATTGACGGAAAGCCAACCACGCCTCTTGCGCCAGTTTGAACTGTTCTGGAGCCACCTGTCGCTTCCGTTCAAGAAAACGGCCGATTGTTTGCGGCGTTTGATGTCCAAGAAAATCATCCGCCTGCACGAGATACAAATAATCCTTTTTCCCAGAGCACGACGCAAAAAAATCCAGAATCTGAATCAATTGCAATTGATCGTAAAGATCGTGTTCGAACCATAAGACCACGTTTTCATAACGACTGGCATCCTTGACCAGATCATCTCTTTGTTTAAAATCGTCACCAACTTGTTCTGAGTCTGCCCACCCTTTGTCAGCAAGGTATTTTGACCGGATCAAAGACAACGAACTCAAGTCATCGGTAAAGGGCACCGGACCCTCATGCAATACATCTCTCCAGGGCAACCAATGGTCTCCGATCTTGGCTTCCTTTAAAAGATCCGCTGCTGAATCACCATTCGTGATGATGAGCTCTTGTTTCATTTTTTCTTTTTTCGCTCCACCGTTTTTTTGATATAAGCCGCGGCATCTGGCGTTATGCAATTTGTCTCGCCATGATCGACTTCGACTTTGCCGATGCGTTTCGCGGCGGCAACGGCTTTCTTCTCAAGTTTAGAATTGCGGATTCCGATGGCAATTAACGTATTGTTCATCGAGTATTTCACGCGGTTCTTGCTCGTGTGAATGTCCGTTTCAATTTTGTTTAGATAGTTTTCAAGCGACTCATTCGATAACGTCTCATCCGCCATCGCAAGATGGGTGAGGACATTCCAACCGGCGCTGCCAATCCATTCGCTTTTGGCTTTGATCCATTTTTCCACGTATTTTATTGCTCTTGGAGATTGACTTGCCAACTCAGAAAAAACCCTCGTCAAAACATAATTATTTAAATCCTTAACCCAGGCGTTCAGCAACGGACCTTTCATTCCTTCAGGGTCGGCAATCATACAGGCCAACACACGGGCATCGTGATTTCCCGTTTCCCAAAGCTTGAGCGCCATTGGGTGATTGGTCTTGATCTTCCTTTTTAATTTTCCAAGATTCGCGGAGCTCACTCCATACTGTTCATCCACAACCCCATGCCGCGAATAAATTTTGCGATTCTGGGCCGTGCCCATTTTTTTGAGTTCCAGAAGGACAGTCTGAGTTTCTTTATTCTTCATCTTTTATAGAAAAACCTTTTGCACAACAAGCAGGACCAGTGTCGTCACCAGGATCGCGCCCAGAAAATTCAGCACCACCCCGGCCCGCGCCATTTTGGGAATGGTCACCCAGCCGGAACTGTAGACAATGGCATTCGGCGGTGTGGCCACCGGCAGCATGAAGGCGAACGAAGCGGACAGCGTCGCGGGAATCATCAGCATCAGCGGATGATAGTTCGCCGCCACGGCCATCGCGCCGATGATGGGAAGGATCATCGTCGTGGTCGCGGTGTTAGAAGTCAGTTCAGTCAGGAACGTGATGGCCAGACAGATAAAAAGAATGACCCCGACCAAGGGCAATGTTGCCACGTCAGCTAACTGCGCGCCGATCCATTGGTCGAGTCCGGTCTTTTCGAATCCCGCCGCCAGCGCGAAGCCGCCGCCAAACAGCAACAAAATCCCCCACGGAATTTTGTTCTGCACGGTTCCCCAATCGAGAACGAAGTATTCCGTCCTGCCGCCAAGCTCCATTCCCTTGCCGAATTTCAATGGCAGTAACATGAGCAAAATGCCCATCGCCATCGCCACCGTCGCGTCGTGCAATAGTTCCGGATGCGCAAACAAACTCGACCATCCCGGCAAGGTGATCGAGCCTAAGCTGATCGGCTGGCGGAAGATCCATAATAACGCCGTCATCGTGAAAACCACAGCGATGACTTTTTCCGCGTGGTTGGTCGGCCCCAGCGCCTTCAGTTCATTCTCGATGACCTCCGGTTCATTCTCGCCAAACCGAATCTCCTTAAAGGGAATCGGCGCGACAAACCGGCAAAGGTAATACCAGACCAGCGGCACAAAAACGCAGACGACGGGAACCGCCAGCACCATCCACTGAAAAAAAGTGATCTCGGCAAATTCGGGGTACAGCTTTTTGTAGAACCCGGCGAACACGATATTCGGCGCCGTGCCGATCAGCGTGCCCACGCCGCCGATGCTGGAGGCATACGCAAGACCGAGCATCAGGACAAGCCCCACACTTTGCTGAATGGCGATTTTGCTCTCGGAATTACGCACCCCGTTCAGCGACGCTTCCTCGGCGATCTGCCGCACCACCGCCATGCCGACAGGCAGCATCATCATGGTGGTGGCCGTATTGGAAATCCACATCGAGAGAAACGCCGCCGCCACCATGAAGCCGAACACGATGCGTTGCAGGTTCGTGCCGATCAGGGAAATGATAACGAGCGCAATGCGTTTATGAAAATTCCATTTCTCCATGGCGAGCGCGATCATGAACCCGCCGAGAAAAAGAAACACGAGATGGTTGCCGTAGTTGGGCGCGACTTCCTTGCTCGACAGAATGCCAAGCAGTGGGAACAGGACAAGAGGCAACAGCGCCGTCACGGTGATCGACGTCCCCTCCCCCATCCACCAGATGGCCATGAGCAGGACGACCGCAAGCAAACGCTGGCCGGATTCCGTCATGCCCTCGGGCTGTGGCATGAGCAATACAGTAAGGAAGACGATGAGTCCGCCGAGAAGGACGGCGATTTGTTTTTTGAATTGAGCTGGGGAATCTGCCAACAGAGGACCTCTCGCGGGGTTAACGAACACGCAAGGGGTAATATGCTACAAACGGATCATTTCAGCAAGCGATTGTGGGGAGTGACGAAACGATGGACCGCCTTCCCCGGTCTGACCGGAACGAACTAGCCGACTCCTGCCAACTTGCGTTTGATCTTTGAGGTGGAGACGATGTGCTTGTCCATGTCCAGCTCTTTGGGCGTGTACCCAAGCGCCAGGGCGACAAGCTGGGGAAGATGCAAAATCGGGATGGAATATTTTTTCTGCAGCATGTTTTCGATTTCCGGCTGATAGGAATCGAGATTGAGATGGCAAAGCGGACATCCCGTCACCACGCAGTCGGCTCCGCTTTCGATGGCATCCACCAGCGCGTTGCCCGCCATTTCGAGAGAGGCTTTCTTGTTCATCATGACGATGGGAAACCCGCAGCACTTGGTACGGCTCGGATAATAAACCGGCGTCGCTCCCAATGCGGCGAAAATGTCTTCCATGCCGGTGGGATCGTCCGGATTCTCGTAATCGGAAAGTCCCGACGGGCGCAATACATAACAACCGTAAAACGCCGCCACTTTTAATCCGGTGAGCGGTTTTTTGATTTTTTCCTTCAATAGCTGCATGCCCTCATCGGTTGCCAGGATATTGGCGAAATGCTTGATGCGGCTTTTGGTGCCGTCGTACTGATGCCCGCCTTAGTTCAGGATGTGGTTGATCTTTTTCTTGTATTCGGCATCGGATTTAATATTGCACTCGGTTTTTTT
>JAJDBE010000027.1 GCA_029261515.1 Nitrospinaceae bacterium
AGGAACAGAGCCTGATAATTCAGTTTCCGTTGCATTCGCTAGAGATCCCCCAGGGGCAATGCAGGCGCCACAGGTCGCGGCGTTTCATAAGGAACTTGTTGCTCCGGCGAGGCTTTCGCCTCCCAATAAAAATTGAGCGAGCTCAACAGAAAATCAGAAATTTTACGGCTGACTTCCCCGAACGCTTCCAGTTCGCCTGCCAGAAGGTCATCGCTTTGCGCCGTGGCAAAGTCGCTTTTTGCCGCCACCATCGTCGATTTTAACGCGGAAACCACGCGAACGCTGAGGTTGGTCTGAATGGTCGATTTTTCCGTATCGGGACGGCTCTTCACCGCATTGGAAACGGCGTTTCCCAGAATCACGATGTCCGCCCCCATCTTCAAACCGATCTGCACCGCATCGCGCATGTCGCCGCCGACGCCGCTCAGCACGGTTTCTTCCGGCACCACATTGCGAATCGCTTCACGCGGAATCACATTCACTCCCGCCTCGTTAAAGCTTTGCACCAGAGACGTCTCGGAAATGGGCACGGTGTCCCAGAACAATTCGGAGTCTCCAGAGGTGATGCTGGTTTCGGAAATCAAAATCACCACATTTTTCAGATTTTCCGGCCCGGCAACAACGCCGATTCGGCTGAGCGACTTCCCCAGTGCATCGGGAAACAGAGTCACTTCCAGAGCCACGGCGCTGGTTTTTTCTATGGGGTCATCCACCGCGTCGATGAACCGATAACTTTGAACGTAGTGGTCGGCCTGATTCAGAAGGCGATTGAAACTTTTGCGGTCTGCATCGAACTTTTCATCGCCGATCCAACTGCGTAAGCCCTGCTCCAAGGCCTGCTGGAACGCCTGCGAAACGGCTTTTTTGCGGGCCTTGACATAATCGTTGCCGCGCACAGTGACTTTAGCGCTGACCTCATGGGTCAGTTGAAATTGCACCTGCGCCTTTGCGAGCGGGGCGAAGAAAAAAATCCCACCTGTCAGAAAAAGGCATGTCAGCCAGAGGATAAAGTTTCTATTTGATCGTAAGGGAATCAATGCCGCATTTTTACCTGAAGAAATTTTAGAATTGAAAACACACTTTGAAACTATTGTGGCGGTTTCTAATCGCTATCCGGAATCACGGCCTTATAAAGGGACCGGATCTCCTTTGGCGAAAGGAACCGGAAATTGCCGAGAGGCAGATCTTTGAGGCTGAGCGCACTGAAGTGGGTGCGTTTTAATTTGATCACCGGGTGACCCACCAGTTCACACACGCGTTTGATGTGACGGTTTTTTCCCTCCACCAGCTTCATGGTCAGCACACAGTTTTTGCCGCTGGTGCGAAGCGCCTTGGTTTCGATGGGAGCGGTGGGCAGGTTGTCCAGCCGCACGCCTTTGCGCAGTCTGTTCAGTTTTTTTTCATCGGGAACGCCCCGGACTTTGACCTGATAGGTGCGCGGCACTTTAAATTTGGGTGCCAGCAGTTTGCGCGACAACTCACCGTCATTGGTGAACAACAGCAACCCCTGCGTGTTGTAATCGAGCCGCCCTACCGGAAACACCCGCACAGGAGCTTTCTTGACAAAATCCATGACGGTCTTGCGTCCGCGGGGGTCTTTCGTCATCGTCGTCAAACAACTCGGCGGTTTGTTCAAAATGAGGAACACTTTCTCATGCGAAGGAACGACGGATTTCCCCTTCACCTGAATCGTGTCCACTTTAGGGTCGGCGACGGTCCCCAACAGCTTGGTGACCTGACCGTTGACTTTCACCTTGCCCTCGGCGATCCAGCGCTCCGCCTCGCGGCGGGAAGCCAGCCCCGCATCGGCAATGATCTTTTGCAGGCGCATTTTCATTTCACTCTCAATCCTTTACGCGCCTTTAACTACGAAGGTCCGAATCGTCCTCAAACACCGGGGAATCGGCTTCCTCCTCTAAAGCATGGGTTTCTTCGACATCTTCCGGTGGGGAAGGATCGTCCGGCGCCTCTGCATCGGCGAACCCGACACCTATTCCCCCCTCCAATTGCGTCTCACCGGCAGAGCCGTCAAACGTCATTTCGGTCTGCGGGGAGGCTTCTCCCTCGCCGAATAATTCGTCTTTCATGTCTTCCAGCGTCGGCAGATCGCTGAGATCCTTCAAGGCGAAGTATTCCAGAAATTTACGGGTGGTGCGGTACATGATGGGGCGGCCCGGCACTTTCTTCCTGCCGGCGGGCGTGATGATTTTTTTCTCCAGCAGGGTTTTGACCACACCGCCGGAGTCCACGCCGCGAATTTCCTCGACTTCCTGTTTGGTGAGGGGCTGTTTGTAGGCGATGATCGACAATGTGTCGAGACTGGGCTGGGAGAGTTTGGCGGTTTTATCCTGTTTGAGGAATTTTTTGATCCATTCGGAATACTCGTGCCGCGTCACCAGCTGGTACCCCCCTGCCACCTCGATGATCTGCAGGTTGCGCGATTGGTATTCCGTCTGCAACTCTTCCAAAACGGAGCGCAGGGCTTTTTTATCCGTCCCGTTCATGACTGTCTTTTGCAGGTCATCCGGCGTCACCGGCTGATCGGAAGCCAGCAGAATATTTTCGGCTATGGCTTTAAGTTCTTCGCGTTCCAAAGTTTCTTCCTCTAAGTTTCAGTTTCATTCTATTACAGAAGGCGCGCTCGGCAAAAAACAAATTTCTTAAGGGAGACTCTAACAGGTTGCTGAAAAAGAATCTTAAATTACCTTAACCTGTCATGCCGAGCCTGTCGAAGCATGAAGTCCATTCATCACTTGTCACCCTTCGACAAGCTCAGGATGACATGAAGTAATATTTGCCTTGATTGAACTTTTTCAGCAATCTGTGCCCGACATTCAACAACTTTTAAAATACTTGCTGAGTGCCAGCCCTTGCGAGTGGTAGTGCGACTGGATGTTTTTCCCATACACTTTGGTCGGTGGTTCGATGACTTTTTCAAACTTCAAGCGGCAGAAGGTTTGTCCGTCTTCCACCATGAAAGGCACATCGTGCGGGCGCACTTCCATGACCGCCCGCGTCCCCTGGTTGAGGGGTGTGGTTTCTCCGTTCCAGCCGAAGCCGGGATCGAAAAACCCTGCGTAATGCGTGCGTAACTCGCCGCTGTTGGGTTCGTAAGCCACCATCTCCGCCAGCAGGTGCGGCCAGACACAGATCTTTTCCTTGGACACCATGATGTAAAAACACTCCGGCTCCAGAATCAGGCGGTTGTTGCGCGGACGCGGGATCGGCTCCCAGAAATCCAGCGGTTCATAGTGGTTGGTCTTGGTCAGGTCGATGATATTGGAATTGGTCTTGGCCTTGTAGGCGATGATGGCATCCTTGGACTCGCCCGCCAGTTCAACACTGACAAACAGGCCGCTGTCGACCTTGACCTCTTCAAATGGAATTTCTCCGCCATCGGGGCTGAAAAGAATCGGGTATTTCCGGTAGTCCGGCTCCATGCTCTGTTTGCTCAAGGTCTCGGAAGACCCGTGCCCGATGCGCAATTGATTGAGCGACAATCCCGCCTTCACTTTGACGGGAAAGGAACGCGGAATCACTTCCAGGTAAAGTTTGCCTTTATAGCCTGGAGGAATCTCGTCGAAACGGTGACCGTGATCGACGATCACCCGCGTGAACATGTCCAGCCGGCCTGTGGAGCTTTTCGGGTTGGCCAGGCCAAACAGAGAAGGCGGGAAATTCAATTCCTCAAGCAGAGGGATCAGGTAGATCGC
>JAJDBE010000028.1 GCA_029261515.1 Nitrospinaceae bacterium
GTCCAGGCGGCGATATTATTTTGTTTGGCCTGTCCTCCGGCGATTACACGCTGACTGATTTCGAGGACATTATCCTGTATGGAAAATCCATGCACAGCATTGTCGGGCGGCGGGTGTTTCAGACCTGGTACATCATGAACAATCTGCTGCGGTCAAAAGGGCATGACCTGCAGGACAAGATTTATGAAGTGATCCTGAACCGGGGGCAGGGGACGATCGTTCCGTTTCTTAAGTTCGACCCGAAAGAATTCGACCAGAAAATCCGCCAGCATCCCAAGATGATTTTAAAATATTGAGGATTCGGAAAAACACCATGTCAGAAAACATGACCCAGTCCATTCAAAAGGAACTGGAATCCATTCGCGAGGCCGGGCTGTATAAGGACGAGCGGGTGCTTCTCACCCCTCAGCAGGTCCGCATCCGCACCGCCAAGGGAGAGGTTCTCAATTTTTGCGCCAACAATTACCTGGGGCTTGCCAATGATCCCAAGATCATTGAGGCCGCAAAGGCGGCCCTCGACCATTACGGCTATGGCATGGCCTCGGTGCGTTTCATCTGCGGCACCCAGGACATTCACAAACAACTCGAAGAAAAAGTGACCGAATTTTTGCAAACGGAGGATACCATCCTCTATTCGTCCTGTTTCGATGCCAACGCCGGATTGTTTGAAACCCTGCTCGATCAGCAGGACGCCGTCATCAGCGACCGCTTGAATCACGCCAGTATCATCGACGGCGTTCGGCTCTGCAAGGCGCAACGGTTCCGTTACAACCATGCCGACATGGATCATCTGGAAGCCCAACTCAAACGAGCGGAGAAATGCCGGTTTCGCATCATCGCCACCGACGGCGTGTTCAGTATGGATGGCGATATCGCCCCTTTAGGCGATATCTGCGATCTGGCGGAAAAATACAACGCCCAGGTCATGGTGGACGATTCCCACGCCACCGGATTTTTCGGCCCCACTGGCCGCGGCAGTATTGAACACCAAAACGTCCTGGGGCGGGTGGACATGGTGACTTCCACTTTTGGTAAAGCTTTAGGCGGCGCCTCCGGCGGTTTCACCAGTGGCCGAAAAGAGATCGTGGCGCTCTTAAGACAGCGGTCGCGGCCTTACTTGTTTTCCAACTCCCTGTCTCCGGTGATCGCGGCCACGACCTTGAAAGCTCTTGAACTCATCACGCAGTCGGCGCACCTGGTCAAAAAGCTGCAGGAAAACACCGCCTATTTTCGCAAGGAAATTCAGGACGCCGGATTTGAGATTCGACCAGGCGAGCACCCCATTATTCCCATCATGCTGGGCGATGCGCGTTTGGCGCGCGACATGGCGGACGCGATGCTTGCAGAAGGGGTGTATGTGATTGGTTTTAGTTTTCCGGTGGTGCCGAAAGATGCCGCCCGCATCCGCATTCAAATTTCCGCCGCGCATGAAAAGCAAGACCTCGACCGGGCAGTGCAGGCTTTCAAAACGGTCGGCAAGCGTTTGAACGTTCTTAAATCCTGACAACTCCATCCACCTATCGTGAAAAATCTGATCACCGGAATCAACGGATTCGCCGGATCGCATTTGGCGGATTTGTTGCTCGAGAAAAACGAGCAGGCGTTCGGCATTGCCCGGTCTTTAGAAAAAGATAAAAATGTAAAACACCTTGCAAGCCAAATAGAAGTCTTCCCCTGCGATATTCAAAACAGCACGGAACTAAAAAAAGTACTTGCCAAAGTTCAGCCAGAACGGATTTACCATTTGGCTTCTCTCACCTTCGTGCCGGAGGTGGCAAAAGAAGGCGCTGCGGCTTTCGAGACCAATGTCTTAGGCACTATGAATCTCATGCAGGCGATTCAAGAATTGCCGGTGAAGCCTCGCGTTCTTTTTGTCGGGTCTGCAGAAGTCTACGGTTTGGTAGCAGGGGATGTGGCTTCTATTGATGAGGAGAATCCTTTGCAACCGGCTTCCCTCTATGGTGTCAGCAAGGCGGCGGCGGAACTGTTGGCTCGGTCTTATGTGAATCAGGAAGGCGCGGGTGTGATCTCGGTCCGGCCCTTCAACCATATCGGTCCCCGGCAGGACTCCCGGTTCGCGTGTTCTTCCTTTGCCCGGCAGATCGCTTTGATTGAGAAGGGGGCGCAACCCATTATCAAGACCGGCAACCTCGATTCCCTGCGGGATTTTATGGACGTGCGCGATACCGTTCGGGCTTATCATGCGGTGATGCAAGAAGGGCGGCCTGGGGAAGTCTTTAACGTGTGCAGTGGCAAGAGCGTGAGTGTTCGATCTGTTTTGGAGACCCTGCTCTCATTTTCGGAGATGCGTATAAAACTTGAAACGGACCCCAAATTATTCCGACAAGCGAAACCGGGAGTTTTTTGTGGGGATTATTCGCGGTTGCACCAAAGAACGGGTTGGCGCCCTGAAATTCCTCTAGAGCGGACCCTGCAGGATATGCTCCATTATTGGCGGCAGAACATTTGATACATGGTAAACCATCGGCGACTTAAAAAACTTAATTGTGATTTAGACACTTGAAAAAAAAGGTTTAAGTCGAAACTTACTTTTTGCATTGGCAATCCGGCAAAGTCTTGTGATAGAATTTCACTAATTGTGTCGCCGGGAGCTAAATTTTTCTATTAAAAGTTTTCCAACCGTGCTAAACTCTGCACAATCGTATTCCCTTCAGAGGTATAAAACCCATCTACCTGTAAAAATTCTCGATGATTTTCGTTTTTTATTGACAAAAATGAAATGCAGTCAGTAAGATGTGCGTTTTTCTGTTTGCTGAGCTGGCGTAGCTCAGTTGGTAGAGCAGCTGATTTGTAATCAGCAGGTCGGGGGTTCGAGTCCCTTTGCCAGCTCCAGTGAATTGATGTGCTGGAATTGAATAAAGGGTCCTAGGAGACCCGTAAATATCAGATTTTTCGAGAGGTTGTTGCCTGACCGGTTGATAGCGTGGGAGCGAATTCCTATTTGAGTTGGGGAGGTTCCCGAGTGGCCAAAGGGAACAGACTGTAAATCTGTCGGCTAAGCCTTCGGAGGTTCGAATCCTCCCCTCCCCATCATTTTTTTGTGGGGGATATGCGGGAATAGCTCAGTTGGCTAGAGCGTCAGCCTTCCAAGCTGAGGGTCGCCGGTTCGAGTCCGGTTTCCCGCTCCACCTTTTGGTTTGAGAGGGTGCCAGGGACAAGATATTGCCCACGTAGCTCAGGGGTGGAGCACTTCCTTGGTAAGGAAGAGGTCATCGGTTCAATTCCGATCGTGGGCTTCGGAAGATTTTATCGGGTAGATTGAGCGTCGGGTAAAGCTTAAATTAAATAATTTTTTTTCGGCCCTTTGAGGCAACTAAACGTTAAGCGGTTATGAGAGATATCATTCATCTGGCTTGTGGCGATTGTAAGCAGAAAAATTATTCAACGACCAAGAATAAGAAAAAAACAACGGGTCGCTTGGAAATTAAAAAGTTTTGCCGGTTCTGCAGGAAGCATACCCCCCATAAGGAAACCAAATAACTAACGTTGCTTTTTGAAGCAAGCCGGAGTGCCGGAGTGCTGGCGTAAGCGCTGTTGACAAAAAAGCGGACCTAATTGTCGGTCGGGGCCGTCTGAAGGAATTCGCATAGGCCAGTAGCTCGAACGGCTAGAGCACCGGACTCCAAATCTGGGGGTTGGGGGTTCGAATCCCTCCTGGCCTGTAGTCAAATATTGGGATTGCCATTGAAATGATATCCAAAGCCTTAGAGTTTTTATCCGAAGTCAAGGTTGAGGTCAAAAAAGTCACCTGGCCTTCCAGGAAAGAGGCGATGGGGGGGACAGCCGTGGTCGTGGTCGTGGTGTTTCTGATTGCGTTGTTTTTGGGGATTGTGGACGCTTTGTTGTCCAAAATTATCCAGGCTCTCATTTAATGTTCAGCGTTGAGGTCGGAATTCTATAGTGTCTAAGCAATGGTATGTCATTCACACCTACTCCGGGTATGAGCGGAAGGTGAAGTTGAGCCTTGAAGAGCAGTTTGAGCATTCGGATAGCAAGGAATTGCTTGGAGAAATCATAATTCCCACAGAAGAAGTGGTCGAGGTTCGCAAGGGAAAAAAGAAAATTTCATCGAGAAAGTTTTTTCCGGGATACATCCTCATCAGCGTGGAGATGACCCAGGAAATCTGGTACATGATCAAAAACACTCCCAAAGTCACCGGGTTTTTGGGTGGAAGTCAAACCCCCGTGCCTCTGTCTGAAGCGGAAATCAAGTCGATCATGGATCAGATTAAAGGCGAGTCCGCTCGTCCCAAGCCCAAATTTTCCTTCGAAAAGGGAGAGGGTGTGCGGGTCATCGAGGGACCGTTCGTGAATTTTAACGGAGTTGTTGAGGAAGTGAACCACGACAAGGGCAAGGTCAAGGTCATGGTTTCCATATTCGGGCGCGCCACTCCGGTGGAGCTTGAATTTCCGCAGATCGAAAAGGTTTAACTTGAGGCAGTTTTTTAAAGTATTAAAAGAAGGATTTTAAGCGCGTGGCGACTAAAGAAGCGACCAGTCAGATTAAATTGCAGATTCCGGCGGGGCAGGCAACCCCATCTCCGCCTGTAGGTCCGGCTCTGGGCCAGCACGGCGTCAATATCATGGAGTTCTGCAAGGCGTTTAACGCCAAAACCCAGGGCCAGGAGGGGATGATTATCCCCGTCATCATTCAGGTTTATAAGGATCGGAGTTTTTCATTTATTACCAAATCCCCTCCAGCTTCAGTTCTATTGAAGCAGGCGGCGGGAATCGCCAAAGGATCTTCCAATCCCAGTAAGGAATCGGTGGGAACGGTGAACCGGCAGCAGGTGGAAGAGATTGCCAAGGTCAAGATGGAAGACCTGAATGCGCATAATATGGAGATGGCGGTCCGGATCATCGAAGGCTCTGCGAAGAGTATGGGAATCAAGGTAGAAGGTTAATTAAAGGTCAGGGTGACGGTTTATGGCAAAGGCAGGTAAGAAATACAAGGCGGCGGCGGGAAAGGTCGAGCCGCAAACGAAATACGATCTTAATGAGGCGTTAAAAATCGCCAAGGAAAACAGTTTTGTCAAATTCGACGAGTCGGTTGACCTGGCGGTCAATCTGGGTGTCGATCCCAGGAAGGCGGATCAGAATATCCGTGGCAGTGTGGTGCTTCCCAAGGGAACCGGCAAAAAATTCCGCGTGCTGGTCTTTGCAAAGGGTGAAAAGGAAACCGAGGCCAGAGAGGCCGGCGCCGAGCATGTCGGCGGCGAGGATATGGTGACCAAAATTCAAGGCGGCTGGCTGGAGTTCGACCGGGTGGTGGCCACGCCCGACATGATGGGTCAGGTCGGTAAACTGGGCAAGGTTTTGGGGCCGAGAGGCATGATGCCGAACCCGAAAACCGGAACCGTGACCTTTGATGTCAAGCAGGCGATTGAAGAGATACAGGCGGGTAAGGTTGATTTTCGCGTCGACAAAGCGGGAATCGTGCATGCGCCATTGGGCAAGGTGAGTTTTGCCGTTGAAGACCTGGCTGAAAATTATGCTGCGCTTATGTCTGCCCTGGTCAAAATGAAGCCATCTTCCAGTAAGGGGCATTATGTGAGGGGAGTTTCCCTTTCTTCCACCATGGGGGTGGGGGTCAAGGTCGCCTACACGCCTTAAATTTTGGAAAAATAATAACCTTCCATGCGGGAAGTTGATGCGGGAAGAATTTGTTTGAAAGGTTTTCGTTGTGCCTACTTCAGCAAAACAGGAAGCGGTAAAAGAATTAAACGAGATGTTCCAGAAGGCCAAGGCCGCTGTACTCACTGACTATCAGGGCATCGATGCGGTCAGCATTGGCTCCCTGAGAACGCATATGCGGGGCCGCTCCGTTGAATTTCTCGTGGTCAAGAATACCCTGGCCAAACTTGCCGCCAAGAACACGCCTTTTGAGGCGCTCGATGCCAGTTTCAAGGGACCCGTTTCTGTTGTGGTGAGCTTTGAGGATGCAGTGGCTCCCGCGAAGGCTTTGGCGGAATACGGCAAGCTCGAGGCAGCCAAGAGTCCAAAGGTTCTCTGTGGGCTGGTGGAGGGCAAGATGATTTCCGCGGCAGAGGTCAAGGCTCTGTCTGAACTGCCTTCCAGGGAGGCTTTGATTGCGCAAATGCTTTCGGTTTTTCAAGGACCCACCACGAATTTTGCCGGAGTGTTCAGCGGCCTACTGCGCAAACTGGTCGGCACTCTCGATGCGGTTCGGGAGAAAAAAGCCGCCGGCTGATGATTTGCACTCAGATTTTATGCGACGCAAAATTGGAATTTTCGATTTTTAATTTTTATTAATATTAGCTATCAAAAGTGATTTTGGAAAGGAGGGCGTAATGGCCGTCACCAAAGAGGAAGTCGTTTCCTTTATCGACAATATGAGCGTGTTGGAAATGTCCGAGTTTGTAAAAGAGTTGGAAGAAAAATATGGAGTCACTGCTGCTGCGCCGATGATGGGCATGGCGGCTCCGGCGGCTGGCGGCGGAGAAGCGGCGGCAGAGGAAAAAACCGAGTTCGATGTTGTGCTCACAGCTGCCGGTGATAAGAAGATTCAGGTGATTAAAGAGGTTCGAGCCATCACCGGTCTTGGGCTTAAAGACGCCAAGGATCTGGTGGAAGGCGCTCCCAAACCCATCAAAGAAGGGGTGAAAAAAGAAGAAGCCGAAGACATTAAGAAGAAAGTCGAAGCGGCAGGAGGGACGGTCGAGGTCAAATAGCGAAATCGCGTCACCGCCTGGCCTGGGAAAACCCGTACTCCAAACTTTTTCAACCTTCTTAGAGGGTAAGACAAGATATGTCAAAAATGCGTTCCCAGAGAGCGATTGGTAACCTTAGAAGCAGACACAACTTTGCCCGAATCCATGTAATTGATGAAATTCCAAACCTGATTGAAATTCAGAAAAAATCCTTTGAATCCTTCATTCAATGGGATGTGGCACCCGAGGCCCGCGAAGTCAGAGGGTTGGAGGAAGTCTTCTGCGATGTGTTTCCCATTGCCGATCTCAACATCAACGCCCGCATCGAATATGTCGGGTATGAAGTGGGGCTTTGGGAATGCGGCTGTGGCGAGTACAAAGAGCTCGGCGGCCCGGGAGTTCTCTGTCAAAGATGCGGTCAGGAAGTTTCCTATAACGAAAAACACAAGCTCAGCGAATGCCGGCAAAAGGGACTGACTTACGCCGATTCCATCAAGATCATGGTTCGCCTGGTTTTATTTGACCGGGAGCGGATCGATTTGACCCCGAAAGTCTTGAAGGATCTTGAGGGCAGATACGTTGTTGAAGAGCTCAAGCATCCCGAGACCGGCAAAACCCTGATTCCCGCACGGACGCCAATCACCGCCGAAGTCATTCAGAAGATGCAGGACGAAAAAGTTCCGCAGGTCACGGTGAATTCCGTCCGCGAGGTCAAGGAGCAGAAAATTTTTCTTGGCGAAATGCCGATGATGGGTCCTACAGGTACCTTCATGATCAATGGCGTTGAGCGGGTGATCGTCAGCCAGATGCACCGTTCGCCGGGAGCTTTTTTCTCGCACGACAAGGGAAAATCCCACATCAGCGGAAAAATCCTTTATTCCGCCCGTATCATTCCCGACCGCGGGTCCTGGGTCGACTTTGAGTTCGATATCAAGGACATCCTGCACGTCAAGATCGACCGGCGGCGCAAGCTTCCAGCGACCATTCTGTTGCAGGCCTTCGGCATGGGCACCCAGGAGATTCTGCAAACCTTTTACCCGGTGGAAAAAATCAACGTTACGGGTAAGGACTCCAAGTTTTCCATGAACGCCAAGGGTCTTTTGATTGGCTTTAAGGTTTTAGAGGACATCATCGATTCCAAAACCAACGATGTGATTTTAAAGGCCGGCAAAAAAGTAACGCAGGCGACCATCAAAAAGATTTCCCGGTTGTCCCGGTCGCCCAAGGTTGAAATCGACGAAGAAAGTCTGATTGGCCGATTCCTGTTCGATGAGATCGTCAATTCGGAAACCGGAGAAGTGTTTGCCGAATCCAACCAACCTCTCACCGCCGATATTCTTGAGTATATCAAGACAAGCGGTCTGTCGGATTTTCAGATTCTCCATATCGATGAGGAATCGTCAGACACGTCCCTGCGTGATACGTTTGCAGTGGCAAAAATCACCTCTCAGGAAGACGCGATTCGCGAGATTTATAAGCGTTTGCGGCCAGGGGATCCGCCAACTCCGGAGATTGCCAAATCGTTATTCTGGAATTTGTTTTCCAATCCCAAGCGGTACAACCTGTCCGTTGTGGGCCGGATCAAAATGAACCAGAAGTTCGAATTGGATATTCCGCTGGAAAACCGCTTGCTGACCCTGGAAGACTTGAAGGCGGTCATGAAGTATTTGATCGATCTCAGGAACGGCATCGGTCAGATCGACGATATTGACCATTTGGGCAATCGTCGTGTGCGAGCAGTGGGTGAATCATTGGAAAATCAGTTCCGTGTCGGGTTGGTTCGTATGGAGCGGGCGATCATCGAACGCATGTCGATTCAGGATCTGGATGTTTCCATGCCACACGATTTGATCAATTCGAAACCGGTCACGGCGGCGATCAAAGAGTTCTTCGGCAGCAGTCAGTTGTCGCAATTCATGGATCAAACCAACCCTTTGAGCGAGGTAACCCATAAACGGCGGCTTTCGGCGCTCGGACCTG
>JAJDBE010000029.1 GCA_029261515.1 Nitrospinaceae bacterium
ACCAATGCCTTGGCTTCGGTCTGCTCCAACTTGGTTGCCAGGGATTGAGTGGTCTTCCGGTATTCATTCAGCTCCTTCTTCATGGACTGAGAGCCGACCCGGACCGCTTTAATTTGATTGACGATCTCATCTTTCAAGACAAGAATATCTTCAATCTCTCCCGCCGCCTGGAGCTTCTCAAGGCTCTGCTCCATCTTATCGTC
This sequence comes from Nitrospinaceae bacterium, assembly GCA_029261515.1. GTDB lineage: Bacteria > Nitrospinota > Nitrospinia > Nitrospinales > VA-1 > JAJDBE01. The sequence continues at coordinate 204 of JAJDBE010000029.1, forward strand.
AAAGTTTCCCGTCGCGGCGCCAATTTCCCTAATCGTGTCCGTGAGATCGAGCAGGATCTGCTTCACGGTAGCATTTTTTGTTTCACGAAAACGGCTTTCCAAATTAAGACGAAGAAAAAAATCTTCAATCTCTTTCGCCAAACCCGTGAGAGGTTTGGGCCGAGTCGCTTTCTTGACCACTTCACCCAGATTTTTCAGGGTGGCATACAATGCTTCTTTCTCAGGGATCAGTTTACACATCCCATCGATGCACACCATGAGAAGCCGGGACACCCGTTCGTTAAACTCCTTAGGCACCAACTTGTCGTTGGCAACCTTTTTCTCCGGGTCTTTGTCTTTTTTGAGTTTCATGAAGGAAAGTATCCTGAAGGCGGGGAATTACATATCTGGATAAATAAAGTCGTTATTAATTTAAGAATCTGTGCGAAAAATATCAGAGGAAAGAGTTTGTGTTTGAAGTTGAATGCCGATGGGGAGATTCGAACTCCCACGGATCGCTCCATACGCCCCTCAAGCGCACGTGTCTACCAGTTCCACCACATCGGCACTCTAGAGATTGAATTACTTCTCCTCAGGAGGTGTGGTTTCTATGGGCACTTCTCCTCCGGAAACCGGCTCTTCCACCCCCTGCATGACCGAACGGGATTCTTTTTTAGATGAAAGCGTTGCCAGAGTTAAGGAGGTCACCATAAACAAGATGGCTAACCCGGTGGTTAGTTTCGTCAGAAAATTGCCGGCGCCGCTGCTGCCAAACATGGTCTGACTGCTTCCCGCTCCCAATCCGGAGCCCATGGCCGCACCTTTCCCAGCCTGTAAAAGCACGACGACAATGAGAAGTAAAGCGCCGATGATATGAACCACATTGATAACCGTTTGCATAGATAAAAATAACCTCGGGTATGGAGTTAATGAGCCGAACTTATAATGGCGCAAAATGAATCTGTATTGAGGCTGGCAGACCCCACTAAGGCGCCGTCGATATCCTTTTGAGTCAAAAGACTGCCGCTGCTTTCCGGAGTCACACTGCCGCCGTATTGAATCCGGGTGTTTTGGGCGACGATTTCGCCGAATATTTCCCTCAGTAAACCACGGATAAAAAAATGAACTTCCTGAGCCTGATCGGGGGTCGCGGTTTTTCCTGTTCCAATGGCCCAAACCGGCTCGTAGGCTAGCACAATACGTCCAATATCATTCCCGGTCAATCCCTGCAATCCTTTTTCAATCTGGGATTGAATGATGCTTTGTGTCTCGCCTTTTTCCCGTTGCTCCAGGGTTTCGCCGACACAAAAAATAACGTTCAAGCCACACAGCAATGCGGCTTTGATTTTTTTATTGATTTGCGCGTCATCTTCAAAAAAATAAGTCCGGCGCTCGGAATGTCCAAGAATGACATACTGGCATCCCGCATCTTTCAGCATCGCAGGAGAAACTTCGCCTGTGTAGGCTCCTTTGGGTTCAAAATGATGGTTCTGACCGGCCAGAAAAAACCCGGTTCCCGCAATCAGCTCCTCCACCGCGCCAAGGGCTGTGAAAGGCGGCGCCAAAATAATGTCTGCGCTTGCGGGAGTTTTGACCCGGCGAATTAAACTTTCGACCAAATCTCTGGCCTCGGAACGGAGAAGGTTCATCTTCCAGTTCCCGGCGATGATCGGTCTTCTCATATCATTTTACAATCCTTTGTCGACAATAAATTTCAGCAGGTCTTTCACCCGGGACGAGTACCCCCATTCATTGTCATACCAGGACAGCACCTTGACCATCCGCTTTTCGATGACCTTGGTCGAAGGCCCGTCGACAATAGAAGAGGTTTCATCGCCGTTGAAATCAATGGAGACCAGGGGCGCTTCCTCCACACGGATGATATGCTTCAGGTTTTTGGCGCCTGCTTCCTTAAAAAATCCATTCACTTCCTCGGCTGTGGTGTCCTTTTCCACTTCCGCGACCAAATCGACCAGGGAAACATTGGGCGTCGGTACGCGAATCGCCATCCCGTCCAGCCGTCCCTTCAGCTCTGGAAGAACCAGAGACACCGCCTTGGCGGCTCCCGTCGTGGTGGGGATCATCGACAAATTGGCCGCACGCGCCCGCCTTAGATCCTTATGCGGCAGATCCAGAATACTCTGGTCATTGGTGTAAGAGTGGATGGTGGTCATCAACCCTCTTTTGATCCCCAGCTTCTCGTGCAGAATCTTGGCGACCGGGGCCAGGCAATTGGTGGTGCAGGACGCGTTCGAAATAATTTCGTGCTTGCTTCTATCGTAAGTCTGTTCATTGACGCCCAGGACCAGAGTAATATCCGGATCGGTCGCCGGAGCCGAGATGACCACTTTTTTTGCACCGGCTTGCAGATGTTTCGCCGCCCCTTCCCTTTTTGTAAAAATTCCGGTCGACTCAATGACGATATCGACTCCCAGCTGTTTCCAGGGGAGGTTCGCCGGGTCCCGTTCGGTCAGAATCTGAATGGGTTTGCCGTTGACGACCAAACCGTTGTCTTTAGCTTCCACCTGGGCTGGATTTTTCCCTTGAACCGAGTCGTATTTAAATAAATGCGCCAGGGTCTTCGCATCCGTCAAATCATTGATGGCCACGATCTCAAAGTCCTTGCAATCCTTATCCTCGAGAATGCAGCGAAAAACGTTGCGGCCAATCCTTCCAAATCCATTAATGGCAATTTTAATCGACATCCACTCAACCTCCAAAAACCCAGGTTGCATCACTTATAAATATAAAGTGATTTCCTTCGTTATAATGATAAAACAGAAAACACGGAACTTAAAGAACTCTTGGGTCAATCCCAAGAATAGGCGGAAACGTGGAAAATTCCTTAAAAACGGGACAAAGCCGCCCCATAAAGATATTCTCCGGCTGGGCCTAGCAAGAAAACAATCGGTTTATTAAAAAGCAAATCCCTTTCCCACGGCGACGATTATGCAGAATTTACATTTTCAAGTCAACCCAAACCTTCTATTTTTACAGGGGTTCGGCAGGAAGTGGCGGTGTCTGACGTCGGGATATTGCTACAATTGTGAGGAATGGTTGTCCGGAGACTGCAGGGCGGCCAATGTGGAAAATAGTATCCGATCGGTTTTTTCACCAAATTCCAGACAACTCTCGGCCTGAGAGATAATTTTGACAAATTCGTCAATGAGAATCTTTTCTTCCTGAATGCTGGTTTCCAATTCCTTTTCGAGGGCTGCAACCTCTTTCAACAGCTTCTTGCCCTTTTCTTCCAACTCCTCCCGTTTCAAAAGAGCTTCGGATTTCCTGCGGGCTATCTCGGAACGGGTCTCACCTAATTCTTTTTTCAGGGTTTCAAGGTTCAGCATTTCTTCTTCGAGATTTTTGAAGTTCTGGTCCAGATGCTGAAGGAACCCCTGCCTTCGATTCATCAAATCTTCCCGGGAACGCCGGTGAGAAGAGGATTCCTCATCTCCCTGATCCACGGGGTCCGCACTGCCTGCCTCCAACCCAACTCCCCGCAGCAAACGTTCATACTGTTCGATATACTTTTTTTCCTTGCGCTCCAAATGGTTCAGGTTCAATAACACTTTTTCACTATTCTGTTCGTAGATTTCAATGTTGCGGTTGAGAACCTGCAGGTTATTCAAGTTTTCCTGAAGATTTTTTGCCAGCTCCTCCAGATTTTCTTCCAACTCTTTGCCATATTTTTCTTTGTAATCCAGTACTTTATGAAAGGTTTGCACCACGCGCTGAAATTCCCGCGCGGCCATCAGGCCTTTTTCCCTGGCGGCAATATTGGCATCTTCTTGTGTGGCGTCTCTTTGGCTCATGAGCATTAACTCATTTCCTGTCAATAAGTTGGCGAATCAGGATCAAAAAGATTTTACGCAAATTTTGTGCCATTTTTCTAACGCTCCCTCACCCGGGACCACAATTTGTAAGAATGTCGGAATCGCTAAGCGGGTTCAGAACTCCCATTTATAGCGCAAATCATATCCCGAACCGCCTGCTCCATGCCACAATAAATCGCCCGGGCGACGATGTTATGGCCGATATTCAGCTCCTCGATTTCAGGAATCCGGGCAATGGCTTTGACATTTTCGTTGTTCAACCCGTGCCCGGCAAACACCTTCAACCCCAATCGGCGCGCGGTCGTGACGGCATCTCTGATTTTTCCCAATTCCACTTCCAATTCGTTACCATTTTGTAATTCCGAATAGGGGCCGGTGTTGATTTCGATGCTGTCCGCCCCTACCCTCTTTGCCGCTTCGACCTGCCGGGAATCCGGATCGACAAACAAGCTGAACAAAATTCCCGCAGGTTGCAAACGGTCTCTTATTTTTTTTAAATGCTCCTCTTGAGAGCAAACATCCAGTCCCCCCTCGGTGGTGATTTCCTGACGCTTTTCAGGCACCAAAGACACTTGATAGGGTCGCGACTTTAGGGCAATTTGCACCATCTCTTCTACCGGAGCCATTTCCAGATTGAGTTTGGTTTGGATCACTGCCTGAATGCGTTCCAGATCATGATCCTGAATATGCCTGCGATCTTCCCTGAGATGAATGGTGATTCCGTCGGCACCTGCCCTTTCCGCAATCTGTGCGGCGATCACTGGATCGGGTTCCAGGGTTTTTCTGGCTTCACGAATGGTGGCCACATGATCTACATTAATAAAAAGCCGGGTCATTTCTCTTCCACTCCATTTTTCACAATTGCTTCAGCCATTCTCACAACCCGGCAGGTTGCCTGTACATCATGAGTCCGTATCACCGCTGCCCCTTTCAATACGCCGACAACGGCGGCGGCCAGAGACCCTTCCAGGCGCTCTTCCTCCGGCAAATCCAAAACGCCGCCAATAAACGATTTTCGCGAAACTCCCAATAAAACGGGTTTCCCAAGATCGTTGAATTCGTCCAGCCTGCGAATCAATTCCAGGTTATGGGCTTTGGTTTTGCCGAATCCGATTCCGGGGTCCACCCAGATTCGATCCGGCACGACACCGGCGGACTCTGCCAGTTCAATGCTTTTTCTAAGATAACTTTTAATTTCCCCGATCAAGTCTTCATATTGAGGCGCTTCCTGCATCGACAAGGGGTCCCCTCGCATGTGCATGAGAACGACTCCTGCCTTGTGCTTTGCAACCACCTTTGCCATTTCGGGATACGTTTGTAAACCGGTAATGTCGTTTATGATGGCCGCCCCCTCTGACAAAACTTTTTCGGCCACGGCGGGCTTATAGGTGTCCACGGAAACCGGAACGTTATACTCCTTAACAAGCCGGGAAATGACCGGAAGCAAACGCTCTATCTCAAGGTCTTCCGCTATGGGTCTGGAGCCGGGCCGGGAACTTTCAGCGCCTATGTCCAGAATGGTTGCCCCTTCTTTTACATGACGACCGGCCAGAGCAACAGCTTTTTCTACGGAATCGGCGCGGCTCTTTTCATAAAAGGAATCCGGCGACAAATTGATGATTCCCATGATACAGGCCGGGCTATCCCGGTCATCTGCTTTTAAAAAAGAAAACATAAATTATCCTGAGCAGGGCCGTCTTCTAAGAACGAAATCTTCGGGGCCCGAACGACAAAAAAAACTCCATCCCCAGGCTCGATTAAGCCTGAAAATGGAGTTCATAATGACAAATTCCTAATGAAACTGGAACTGGAATTTTTCCGCTCTTTTGTAAACCCTCAAGCAGGATGCGGATCGGGCAAGCCACCGCCGCCGACAATACCACCTGTTTCATCGGTGGGTTTCTCTTTCGGTCTCTTTTTATCTTCAGCCGTTATCTTGTGAGTCGGCAAATCCTCATCCTTATTCGTGTCCTCAGAATCTTTTTTGCCGTGCACGATCTCGGTGATCTCCTTGGCATTGAGGGTTTCCTGTTCCAGCAGGGCAAGCGCCAATCGTTCCAGTTGCTCCCGGTGCCCATTGATCAATTCCTTGGCGGTGTTGTATCCGCCCATCACCAGAGCTTTCACTTCCTGATCGATGAGTTTCGCCGTCTGGTCGCTGAAGTTCTTCTGAGCTGAGAAATCCTTGCCCAGAAAGACCTGTTCCTCTTTAGTGCCGTAGGTCAACGGACCCATCTTATCGCTCATGCCCCATTCGCAGACCATTTTGCGGGCCATCTCGGTGGCACGTTCAATATCGTTGCCGGCGCCAGTGGTCATCTGCTCCAGACAGATTTCTTCTGCTACACGGCCTCCCATCAGGATCGCCAGGTTATTGTACAAATAGCTCCTCGGATAGGTATGCTGCTCATCCAGAGGCAATTGCATGGTGACACCCAGGGCACGTCCACGTGGAATGATGGTCACTTTATGCAGCGGGTCCGTTCCCGGCAACAGCAATGCCACCAGTGCATGGCCAGCTTCGTGATACGCCGTGGTTTTCTTTTCCTTATCGGAAATCACCAGACTGCGCCGCTCCACACCCATCAGGACTTTGTCCTTGGCATCTTCAAAATCCACCATGGTCACGCTTTTCTTGTCTTGCCGGGCAGCGAGTAAAGAAGCCTCGTTGACCAGGTTTGCCAAATCCGCTCCGGTAAATCCCGGAGTGCCGCGGGCGATGATTTTAAGGTCGACATTGTCTTCCAGCGGAACCGTTGCCGTATGCACTTTGAGAATGGCTTCGCGTCCGCGCACATCGGGCCGGCTGACCACCACCTGACGATCAAATCGACCGGGCCGTAACAACGCCGGGTCGAGAACGTCCGGGCGGTTGGTTGCGGCGATCAGGATGACGCCTTCGTTGTTTTCAAATCCATCCATTTCGACCAGCAACTGGTTCAGGGTCTGCTCGCGTTCGTCGTGTCCGCCGCCAAGCCCGGCACCACGGTGCCGGCCAACGGCATCGATTTCGTCTATGAAAATGATACAGGGACTGTTTTTCTTTCCCTGTTCAAACAGGTCGCGCACACGTGAAGCGCCAACACCCACAAACATCTCAACAAAGTCGGAACCACTGATACTGAAAAAAGGCACATTGGCTTCGCCGGCAATCGCACGGGCCAGCAGGGTTTTCCCGGTTCCGGGAGGACCCACCAAAAGCACACCCTTGGGAATTTTGCCGCCGAGCTTGCTGAACTTCTGCGGCTCCTTCAAAAACTCGATGATCTCCTGCAGTTCTTCCTTGGCTTCCTCGACACCGGCGACATCTTTAAAGGTCGTGCGGTTTTTGGTCTCGTTCAACAACCGCGCCCGGCTCTTGCCAAAGGAAAGCGCCTTGCCACCGCCTGCCTGCATCTGGCGCATAAAAAATATCCAGATTCCAAGGAGTAGAAGCATCGGGAACCAGGAAATCAGAATATTCATGTACCAGCTGGTCTGCTCCGGAGGAATGACATTGATGCGAACGCCTTTTTCACGAAGAATTTTAATCAGGTCGGGGTCGCGGGACGGAGCGATCGTCTGGAACGAACGGCCATCCATATATTTCCCAGAAATATTATCTCCCTGGACAACGACATCGGTGATCTGGCCTTTTTCGACCTGCTCAAGGAAGTCGCTATAAACAATTTCAGATTGGGCGGTCATGGGTTTGTTGAAAACATTGATCAACCCGATGAGGATGAGTCCTATGACCAGCCACAGCGCTAAATTTTTATAAAATTGATTCAAAACTTTCTCCTTTTTGAAGAAACTGGGAACGCATGACTCAAAGTAATTTTAACACATTTCCAGGCATTACCGCCCTGATTATTCCGCGGATGCCGCAGAAGGAGAACCTGCGCCTCCCTCAATCAACAGGATGTTTCGCGTTTTTCCGGTGACCCGGTAATTATTTGAAATTCTCTTGCCATAAACCCAGATAATATCGTCGTTCATGGTTGTCAAGATGGGGATGGTCCGCCTCGACTCCCGCGGAATTTTTTCGTCAATAAAAAAAGACTTCAGCTTTTTCCGGCCTCTCATTCCGAGAGGCACAAAGCGGTCCCCCGGTTTGAAAAACCTGGCTTTGATTCCGGAACCAATTTTATCGAAATCGAAACAGGCCTGATTGGGGTTGCCCTGCTGACTCGGTACCTGGCCATCGGCCAAGACCTCAGCTTGAAATTTCAGCCCAAACTCCTCAATCTCAGTCATTCCTGGAATTTTTAACTCCAGAGAGGAGGGTGCGGCCTCTGTATTAAGTTGGATGCTCCGGGCGTCCTTTCGGTTCTTCCTTAATTCTACCCCTTTGGGGCTACTGACTGCAATTAAATGGTCGGGCAGGTCAATTTGCCTTCTACCCTCACAACTTTCAAATAAATCAATGACTTTTGAGATATGGTGCGTTGAAATGCGGCGCAGGTTGCCACGGATTGACAAAATGGCGTGCCGCAACAAGCGTTTTTGCAACGCCAGGGGTTGTCGCCTGAGTTTTTCCCGGTCAAGAATCACCTCCTTACCCTTGACCTCAGAAACGAGGAGTTCCGCAAACAAGCGGTCCGCTTGTTCAGCCAAGCATTCGTCGTCGTCCCGGATAATACGGGCGGTCTCCAGAAGACCGGCCTTGATATTTTGATTGAACCCTTCCAATACAGGAATCAGTTCATGGCGAATGCGGTTGCGCACATATTTGCGCGAGGAGTTGGAAGAGTCCACCCGGTATTTCAATTTGCGCAAATCCAGATAGGCGGTCACCTCGGTGCGGTAACAATTCATTAAGGGACGGATGATCGCACCGCGCGATTCCGGCATTCCCGCCAGCCCCTTTAAGCCGCTGCCGCGTAAAAAATTGAGCAGGATGGTTTCCGCCTGATCGTCCGCGGTATGCCCCACCGCCAGCCGCGTTGCCCCGATTCGCTGTAAAACTGATTTCAACGCCTGGTACCGTAACATCCGCGCGGCTTCCTGGAATGAGGTTTTCAATCGTTCCTTCTCTTTAGCGACATCCACCCTTTCAATGTACGCAGGCAATCCCAGTTTTTCTCCCAAGTCCGCAACAAAATCCGCATCTTCGTCCGAGTCTTTTCCCCGGCTCAAATGATTCACATGCGCGATGCTAAGATCGAAACCGCACTCTCCCTTGATCTCATTCAGCAGATGCAAAAGAGAAACTGAGTCGGGTCCGCCGGAAACCGCGGCTAAAACATGATCTCCGGGAACGATCATTCGGCAAACAGCCGATCGGACTTTATCTGCAATGTGCTCCATAGGTCCACCTGGGCGATAAGGGGAATTTAATATCGAACTATTATAAAGAATCCGGAGCGGAGAAATGGAGTTTTTCGTTAGGGTTGAGCAAAAATGTTCGGACTCAAATCAGGAGCACAGCTTGAACAAACTCGTCCTCTATCGGGAAGGGGTGGTGAGGGGATTATAATTGATCCAGGAGCCTTTGTTTTCTTCTCTGATATTCTTCTTCGGAAATTTTACGCTTCTCACGCAATTTTTTTATGTACGTCAACTTTTTTTCCATAGAGGTGAACTGAGTGCGTTGCAACCCCACATTGCTCGCCGCACGTTTTTTGTTCGCATTGGAAGCTTCTTCCCACTCATTCTCATCGGCCTCAATATCGCCTGTCCCCTTCCTGGAATCATCTTCGGTTGACTCGGTTTCCAGCACGAGCTGTTTGTCCCGATTTTCTTTTTGACTCTTATCCTCAAACAGGGTGACTTCGATCATCGCCTCTTTTTTGAGTTCATCCATCCAATCCTTATAGCGTTTCCTTTGGTCCTGAAACGCTAGGATATTTCTTATTTGTTCTTTCATTTCATCGAGAGACTTGCTCTCTCCGTCAATCACTCGGTCTACCTTGATGATGTGGTAACCATACCGGCTTTCCACAACATCGCTGATCTCCCCTTCCTTGAGAGAAAACGCCACTTCCTCAAACTCCGGAACCAGATTGCCCTTTGTGACAAGACCAATTTCACCGCCCGAACTTGCCGAAACATCTTCGGAATACTTTTTTGCCATCTCGGAAAAATCCTGGCCGGACTGAATCTTTTTCAGAATCAAATTGGCTTTTGCTCTTTTCAACTGCTTGCCTTTTTCAGGCAAATTCTGGTCCGCTATAAACAGAATGTGCCGGACAAAGGGCTGCCTTGGAACCCAGTATTCTTTTTGGTGCTCGAAATAATATTCCTTTATTTGTTTGTCGGTGATTTTGGAAGATTTGCCCATATTGAAGCGAACGACCTTGGAACCCAGTATTTGATTGCTGATGTGCTCTCTGTATTGCTCCAGGCTTCTGCCTTCCATTTCCAGCATTTTTTCAAGATCGGCATCACTGATGTTGTTCTTGGTTTTGATGTCGTCGATCGCCTTGTCCACGGCTTCTTCATCTACTTCCAGATGCGCCTTTTTGGCTTCCTGCAGTTGCAGTTTTTCTTCAATCAATGAATTGAGAGCGTCCTTGATCAGGTCGCCATCTGAGATATCGGACGACGTGGGGGACGATTGCATCTGCTGTTTGAGAAGCACCGCTCTCTCTTCAACATTGCTCAGCGTGACGATTTCCCCATTGACCTTGGCTACCACCCGGTCCACCACTTTGGCAAACAGAGTCTCAGCCAGGGAAAGGCTCAAAAGCACCCCTGTCAGGAGAACTAACGGTTTAACTGATTTTCGCCAATATCTCATCTTTGATCTCAATTTCCGCTTGATCCTTCAATTTAGACAACCATTCCTGAAATTTCTTATCCTGTTGTTCCCTTAGAAGCTTGTCATGGATAATTTTGCGCGACTCTTCGAAACTCATTTCCCGGTCCTTGCGCTTATCCACGACTTTAAAAATGTGGCTGCCATAAGGAGTGCGGATGATGTCGCTGATCTGGTTGACCTTGAGTTTAAAAATATCTTCCAACTCAGCAGGCATGTGGCCTTTTTCCAGATATCCCAAATCGCCGCCTTCGGTTCTTTCCGGACCCAGAGAATATTCGCGGGCCAGTTCGGAAAAATCCTGGTCCTTTGAGTCCAGGAGGCCCTTTATTCTAAGGGCTTCTTCCTCGGTTTCAACCATAATGTGAAGCGCCTGGATTTGTTCGCCTTTCTGAAACTCTTCCTGATGATCCTCAAAATATTGTTTTATTTCCTCTTCGCTCACTGAAACTTTACTGTTGACCATTTTATCAAACAATTTTTTTATTAACAGATTATTTTTCAATCCGTTTTCCCATTCCTCGGCAGACAAACTTTCGATTTCCAGGTACTTTTGAAACGTCTCCTCAGTATGGCCGTTTTTTGCTTCCTGAAGGGCCATTTCGAATTCGTCCCGGTCGAGAGAGACCTTGTTTTTCCCTGCCTCCTGCCGGAAAAGTGTGTTTTGAATCACTTCACTGAGTGCATTGGTCTTCAGCAGCAGTAAGGAATTTGGGTCCAGGTCAGCGCTTGTCTCCACCCGGTATTTGCGGCGCAGCATTTCAAGACGTTCCCTGAATTTTTTCACCACGATTTCCTCATCGTTGACCCTTGCGATCACCGCGCTGTCCTTGACACCATCGGAATTGGGAGAATTCCCGGAACACCCCCAGACCCCAAGCAAAATAAAAAAACTCAGGAGAAAAACCCGCCTTTGATTTAATCGGTTATCAAAAAAATCAGTTCGCACGGTCGGACTCCCAGAGTGCCAGAAGATAGCGTTTAACAGTTTCAAGATCGTCTCTCCACCCTTTACGGTCGATCTTGACACTTAATTGATACTCAGATAAAAATTTAAGCCGTGAATCCACTAGAGAAGTGATGGTGACAGGACTCATGGGGGTCGTCGGTTCTACGGTGAGGAAGGCTTCTCCTCCCTTTAATTTGACGTTGGGTATGTGCAGTTTCTGGCAGAGAATGCGGATATCGAGCAGTCCCAACAACTTTTTCACCGGCTCGGGATAAGCGCCGTAGCGGTCGATCAATTCCTTTGCCAGCGCTTGCGATTCCTCAAGGTCCACGGCCAACTGAATGCGCCGGTAGATTTCCAGCCGCTGGTTGAGGTTCTGGATGAAGTCCTTGGGGATGTAGCCCTTGACCATGAGGTCGATTTCCGGCTCGATCCGGGTGTCCACTTTCTCGCCCTTGATCTCGCGGACGGTCTCTTCGATGAGCTTGCAATACAGATCGAATCCGATAGAAGCAACGTGACCGGACTGCTTATGCCCCAGCATGTCGCCGATGCCGCGGATTTCCATGTCCCTTGCGGCCAGTTGAAACCCGGAGCCAAGCTCGCTCATTTCTTCGATGGCGCAGATTCTTCTTCGCGCATCGGGGCTGATGGCCATCGTTCCCGGAATCAGGAGATAGGCATACGCCTGATGTTTGTAACGCCCCACCCTGCCCCGCAGTTGATACAACTGAGCGAGGCCGAACTCATCGGCGCGATTGATGATGATGGTGTTGGCGGCGGGAATGTCCAGCCCCGATTCAATGATCGACGTGCATAAAAGCATATCGATTTTATGGTCGATGAATTGCTTCATGGCCTCTTCCAGTTGATGCTCCGGCAATTGACCATGCGCAATGCCGATGCGAACCTCAGGAACGATACCGAGAATCATCTCCTTCACCGAATGAATACTTCGCACCTTATTGTGCACGAAATAGATCTGCCCGCCCCGGTCCATCTCACGCAGAATCGCTTCCCGGATCACCTTCTCGTCAAATTTGCGCACAAAGGTTTTAACCGCCAGCCGGTCGATGGGCGGCGTTTCGATGACGCTGAGATCGCGCACGCCCATCAGGGAAAAATGCAGGGTCCGGGGAATCGGCGTGGCGGTCAGGGTGAGAATGTCCACCGAGGCGCGGAGTTTTTTCAGCTTCTCTTTATGTTTGACGCCGAACCGCTGTTCCTCGTCGATGATGATGAGGCCCAAATCGGCGAACTTCACATCTTTCGACAACAAGCGATGTGTGCCAATGATGATGTCCACATCTCCCTTACTGAGCCGCGCAAAAATTTCCTTTTGCTCTTTGGGACTGCGAAACCGACTCACCTGTTCGATGTTGGCGGGATAGTTGCGAAAGCGTTCCCGGAAGGTGTTCATGTGCTGTTGCGCCAGAATGGTGGTGGGAACGAGAACGGCGACCTGCTTTTTATCGAGAACCACCTTGAACGCCGCGCGCATCGCCACTTCCGTTTTGCCGTAACCCACATCGCCGCAGACCAGACGGTCCATGGGCTTGTCTTTTTCCAGGTCTTCCTCGATTTCATCAATCGCTTTCAACTGATCGTCGGTCTCTTCAAACTCAAACGAATCGGCAAATTCCTGAACCGCCACCGGATTCCCTGCGTAAGAAACGCGTTCGGCAATCTGCCGGGTGGCGTAAAGTTTCAACAGGTCTTCCGCCATTTCGCGGATGGATTCCTTGGCCCTGGCTTTCTGCCGCTTCCAACTGATACTGCCCATTTTGCTGAGTTGCGGCGGTGCATCCCCCGCACCCATGAACTTCTGCACATAGGCCAGCCCTTCCATCGGCAGGTACAGCTTTTCATCATCGGCGTACTGGATATCGAGAAACTCGCCGCCGCCGACGCCGGTTTGCAATTCCTTGGTGCCAAGGTATTGCCCGATACCGTATTCGATGTGCACGAGGTAGTCGCCGGGCTTGAGATCCTTCAGCCCGCGCTGAAAACTTTGCGATTTGGGTTTGCGCCGGTAGCGGTGCTTTTGCGTGAGTCCGAAAATTTCGCTTTCGGCGACGAACAGTTTTCCGAGATCGCGGACCTGAAAACCGGAACTAATGAATCCCTTGTCCACGTCAACTTGCAGCCCATATTCATCGAGCAGTTGATGCATGCGCCGCACCTGTCCCTTGGTCGGGGCGACAATGGTGGTCTCCATCCCCTCTTCCTGCCATTTGAGGGCGTATTCCGCCAGGGTGTCGAACTGGCCGCGTAAACGGGGAGTCGGCTGCACCTCAAAATGCACGGCGTTCGGGGAATCTTCATCGGACAGTTTGATCGTGTTCAAGGCTACCTTGCTTGCGGCATCGAGACGCGCTTTCACATCCGCCACACTCAGGTAAAAACTCTCGGGTTCCGCGGCAACATCGCCATTGTTGCAGG
>JAJDBE010000030.1 GCA_029261515.1 Nitrospinaceae bacterium
AGTATGGTGATGGTCAGCATTGTCTCAAATTATCACTGGAGCTTAATTAAATTCCCTTATCCCAGCCTTCTATTATAAAGTTTTTTTGCGATATTCTACCCCTATTTCGAAACAATTCAACCTCCGCTCGTCGGACATGTAACATATTGATAAAAAACACTTATCTGGGAAATCAAAATGAAAATATTTTACTTGAATTGCAACTGGATAAAAGAAGCGGGTTGGGAAGAATACAGCCGAGGAAGCAAATGCTAAGGAAAGCGGGTCTGCCTAAGATTTTTCAGGAAGCGCCTGAATAGTTTGAGGTACTTTTAGGAGCTTCATGTTTTTCAATAGATAAAACAATATTTCTGAAATGATCCACGTATTTTGGGTAATAGTGCATTTCGACCGCCAAATAAAAAACGATAAAAAGTTTTTCCTCAATAACAGCCCCTGAAACCAAACCCTTATAGGGTAATCCTTTTTCGCTCACCATTGTCATTTCAAGACTGAAGCCATCGAATGGACCAAAGGTTTGAGGGTTCAGATTTTGCGTTTTTACTTTCAACCACTTTCCATCGGTTTGCATGGAGTTGGAGAATAGCTCGGCGATCTCGATAATATTCATTCCTTTTTTAAATAGATGCGATTTTTCACCACCAAATAAGGTCTCACCATCCTTTATATTGTTCAGAAACACGATCCTTTCCAGATTGGCGCCGTCCATCGTCCACAAGGTCTTATTCTCAATGGTTTTTCCGCTCCAGGAAATTTGCGGATCAACACTGTAGAATTCGCCAACGGGCACCCTTTTATCCTCTACCAGGGTGTACTTCACAATACAACCGGTAAGAAAAAATAAAAAAATCGCGCTGAAAATTATTTTTGCTCTATACATACTTTACCTTAACCTGATTAGATAACTTTTAATAATAGAGGCGTCATCGGCATTTGGCTTGAGCTTTAGATACATATCCAGGTTTTCTACGGCTCGAACTTTTTGATCTGTTTTCATCAACATCAAACCGATGGCTTGTCGAGGCCGGGGATCGGTACCATCCATTTCGATGGCTTTCTGGTAATACTCGATGGATCGGGAAACATAATCTTTCTCCCCTCGCATCCGTATCAGTTCGCCCTTGAAAAAATGAAGTTCCCCTGGATACAACTCGGAAGACGCAAGATTTTGCAATACAATTTCACTCTGTTCAAACTTGCGTCTCAGTAACTCCCGCTGAAACCATTTACCGCGTAAATGCCCAATGGTTTCTAAATATTCCTTTTCACCAATTTTCGGTGTCCTTGGAAGGGCCAATTCTCTGGCTTGCTTTCGCAAATTTTCAATTCGTTCTTCAGGCGCAGGATGTGATGCGAAAAACAGGGAGGTTGCACCCTGATCCCCAACCTCATGCTCTTTGACAATATTTTCCCAAACCTCCGGGGCTCCACCCGTTGAATAACCTACCTTGGCAAGCCGTTCCAAACCTCCCTCATCGGCTTCCCGCTCATGATCCCGGCTGTATGCCGCAATGGTCCCATGAGCAGCCAAACCAATAAGAGGCGTCACCGCGCCAAGGCCAACCGCCGCCAACGGAACACTCAATATGGTCAATGCATCGGCTTTGGTTTGCACATCTACAAATCGTTTTAAACTATGCTGTTGGACGTAATGCGTGATTTCATGACCTAGTACCGCAGCCAATTGCGCTTCACTTTGGGTACGAAGCAACAATCCTGTAAAGACGTGCATCATCCCATTGGGATACATGCTTGCATTAAAATATTCCACATCTAGAATATAAACCCGAATGTCAGAACAATAGTCTCCCGCCAAATCGCATACAATTTTTTTCACATAGGCATTCAGCTTTGGATCTTTTACCAGTCGACCGGATCGCCGGGTTTCCTTTTCAATTCTTTCGATCTGCATCCAGAGCCCCGCTTCAATTGAACTTTTATCGGGACGTTCGCCTGGATCCAAAGTCGAGGTTTCCGGAACAGGGGTGGCGCAAGCTGAAATCAGCAGCATGGCTAAAACAAAGGCTGATCTTTTTAAAAATTTCATTTTGGAAATTCGGACAAGAGAGTTGAAATGGCCGTCTTAGCAGATTCAGGTTCACGCACATCCCCAAAACTCTGGCTGGCAAGAAAATTAAACCAGACCACTTCACCTGCTTTCAGATCAATCAAATAGGCATAACCAATTTGGATTCCCGGAGGGGGAGCATAACCCAGTGCCGCCGTAACGATTCCCAGAGCAATCCGGCCTCCGCTAGAGAAATGATCTTTCATGCGTATAAAAAGGGCATAGTCTGCGTCATATTCATCGCGAAGAACATCCGGAGCATTTCCGAGGGACCATTTAAACTCCTTTTTACTGGGCAAATTATTGACAGGGCTATGATAGTGCAAAAAAATCGCTTCTCCCACTACGCCAAACAACCGGAACAATTGCGCCTGAGCCTCCGTTTCATTGCCGTTTGATTGGTATTTCATAAGAGAAATATTGTGGTCGCCTGCCAATACCCCCTGAATGGCATCATCAACATTTGCTCTACCATTTTCAGTCCACTCCGCCTTTAATTCAGGCACTCCGCCTACGGAAATTTCGTATAGTTCCAGTTCCAAAGGCATCAAGACCATTTTGGGTTGTCCTTGATTCCTTCCCAGCTCTTTGATGGAAGATTTGACATTGCTAGTGGCGCAAGCGGAAAAAGCTAAAGACAGGGCAATTACAGGAATGAGCTTTATACACGGGGTGAACAAATTATTTACCCCAGGCATATATTCTGGGAAAAGAGTTTTCAGAACCCATCTATTATTTCGGAGTTTTTTGTGCGTGGACATAGGACCAGATACCTTTCTTTAATTCTAAGGTAATCTCAGACGCTTCTCTAAAACACGAGACAAAAATAGCCCATGTGTTCATATTTTGTCAACAATGGATGTTAGTTAATATAGTTATATCAAACTTAGGCAGGGAATTAATCCGCAGGGGGAAACTTTGAGGGGTCAAACTTCAATCAGGATCTTCAAATTTTAAAACAGACTCCCCAGGCAGATGGTGTGCTTTCTTGCCGGTCCGGTGGAGATCATTAAAAATTTCACGCCCACCAAACCGCTTAGTTTTTCGATGTACTGCTTTGCCTTTTCGGGCAACTCATCGTAGGAGGTGATGCCAACGGTGTTCGCCATCCAGCCTTCAAACTCCGCATACACCGGCTCGCAGTTTTCCAGGCAGTCGAGATCAGCAGGCATTTCGTCGTACACCTGACCTTTGTATTTGTATCCAGTGCAGACCTTGATCGTGGCAAACTTATCGAGCACGTCGATCTTGGTCAGGACGATGGCGTCGATGCCGTTGACCGCAACCGCATACCGTGCCAGCACCACATCGAACCAACCGCACCGCCTTGGCCGGCCGGTGGTGGCGCCGAATTCGTGCCCTTCGTCGCGCAGTTTTTCTCCGTCGCCGTCATTCAACTCCGTGGGGAACGGCCCCTCCCCTACCCTAGTGGTGTAGGCTTTGATGACGCCCACCACCCGGTTAATACTGGTCGGCGGAATTCCCAACCCTGTGCACGCGCCTCCCGCCGTGGAGTTAGACGAAGTCACGTAGGGATAGGTACCGTGGTCCACGTCGAGCATGGTGCCTTGCGCTCCCTCGCACAGGATTTTTTTATTCTCTGCAATCGCTTCTCTCAATAGAGTGTGCGTGTTTTTGATGAATTTGAGGATGACCTCGCGAAACTTCATCAACTCCTGAAACATCGCCTCGAAATCCGGCAGATCAATATCATAAAGATTTTTGAGGATCTGTTTTTTCTCACGGTAATTGGCTTGATACAGTTCGCGAAGGCGGCTTTCATCGAGAAAATCGCAGGTGCGAATTCCAACTCGTGCGATCTTGTCTGCATACGACGGTCCGATACCGCGCCCTGTCGTGCCGATTTTCTGAAACCGGGATTCACTTTCACGGCTCTTGTCGGAAGTGCTGTGATAAGGAAGGATGATGTTCGCCCGGTCGCTCAGCACCAGTTGGGCTTCCAAATCAACTCCTGCTTCTTTCAGTTGCTCCATCTCTTCGACCAGCGCGGCGGGGTCAATGACCACGCCGTTGCCAATCACACACAATTTTCCGGGATGAAAAATTCCGGAGGGAATCAGGTGCAGCACGAACTGTTTGTCATCGAAACAAATGGTGTGGCCGGCGTTGTGGCCTCCCTGATAGCGGGCGACGATATCGGCTTCTTCAGACAAAAGGTCGATGATCTTTCCCTTGCCTTCATCTCCCCATTGCATTCCCACGACAACCGCAACTGGCATGCGCACTCCTCGACTAAGATGGACCCGGCAAAGCAAAGCCTTCCCAGGGCATCAATTTAATTTTCAATCTGTTATGACCAATTTATGCGGGGGTTCTGGCACGGTCATCGGCCAGCTGGGTATTATCCTTGCGAGCGGACACAATGTCAACTGCCTTGGGCGGGTCCTTTGATTTCAACTATTTTTAAATTTAAAAAAGGCTTTGCCGATGGGGAAATATGCAAATCAATCCGTCAACCCCGGTCCATCCAACGTGTTCAGTTTGACGATCTCTTCAACGGGTCTGCGATAAGCGCGAGGACGTGGCGCGTCTTTCTGATGCCCCAGCACCATCATCATGACCGGAATCGTATTGGGCGTCAGTTTTAACAATTTGGAAACGGCTTCTGGATCGAACCCGATCATGGGTCCGGTAGAATAGCCTTTGTCGCGGGCGGCGTACATCAACGTCATCGCCGCAAGCGACGCGCTGCGGACAGCCTCGTCGCGCTGGAGCTGGCCGTTGCCTTCATAAAAGTTGGTGATCATGGGAACCACCTTGTCCTGAATTTCTTTCGGCGTTTCTTTATAAATACGCGCCGCGTCTTTGTAGGCATCGAGCTTTCCGCACACGACAAAAGTCACCGAAGATTCCTCCACCTGAGGCTGTCCCCAGGCCGCCTCCCGCAACTGCTTTTTAAGCTCCGGGTCCTGCACTGCAACAAATGTCCAGTGCTGTAAATTAAACGAACTCGGACTCAACTTGACTGCCTCGAACAACGCTTTCAATTCCGCATCGCTGATCTCCTTGTCCGGTTGATAAGATTTGACACTGCGCCGCTCCTGGATCAATTGCGAAAATTCCATAATGGGATTCCTTTGCGTTAAATTGCCGTATTCTACTCGCTACTTAAATCCGGACGCCGCCGTTCCGGTACAAGGGATAATCGACTTGTGCCGGAACTTCAATGACCGCCAGACGAAACTCGCTGCCCTGATCTGCATGCAACGATAGCTTCCCTTCGTTTTTCGCATGCACCACAGTGAAGTCCTGTTTCCGCAAGTGAGTTTTCAAATCGGTTGCCTCATCAATCAGTACGCCCTGCCCGGCAATGGTGACGATGGCCAGACTGCGATTGGCGGACAAATCCCGCTCGAAACTCTTTCCTGGGTGAACGGTGATGTCCTGCATCGCGGCAT
>JAJDBE010000031.1 GCA_029261515.1 Nitrospinaceae bacterium
TTCCAAAAGGATTTCCTGGGCGGCGGCAACGCCTTTGCCCAACTCCACGGAATGGCCGAATTTTTTCAAAGCCATCTCCACGGCGGATATGGCGACCACCACGTCGAACGTGTCGATATAGCCGAGGTGGGCGATGCGGAGAATTTTTCCTTTCCACTGATCCTGTCCGCCTGCGAGGGTCACGCCGAACTCGTCGCGGATGCACTTGACCAGCTTGCCGCCGTCTACCGTTTCAGGCACGAAAAACCCGGTGCAACTGTCCGCCGGGGCGTCCGGAGCGCATAAACGCAGGCCCAAAGCCTGAACCGCCGCCCGCGTGGCCCGCGCCAGCCGGTTGTGTCGGGCGTGGACAACGTCCAGTCCGTCTTCCTTAATGTCTTGCAACACCTTTCGCAAGCCGATCACCAGAGTAACCGCCGGAGTGTAGGCGGAAGTCTTGTCGGCCAGGTTCTTCTTTTCTTTTTTGAAATCGAAATAGAACCGCGGGCATTTGGACTGGTCGGCGAATTTCCAGGCCTTCTCGCTCAACGCGACAAGCGCCAGGCCCGGCGGCAGGCACAAGGCCTTTTGCGAACCGGTGAGCAGGACGTCGATTCCCCAGTCGTCCATGGGAAGCGGGAACACGCCGACCCCGGTGATGCCGTCGACGATCAAGAGGCAATCGTCCCGGTCGTGGGTCAGTTTGGCCAACGCCTCGATGGGATGCGCGGCGGCGGTGGACGTCTCGCTGGCCTGCACGCACACAGCGCGAATCGCCGGGTCCTCGTCCAGGATTTTTTTGATCGCGGCGGGGTCGCAGGCTTCGCCCCATTCCACCTTGTGCCACACCACCGTCATGCCGTAGGCTTCGCCGATCTTGCCCCAGCGCTCGCCGAACTTACCGCCGTTGATGGCGAGGATTTTATCTCCGGGGGACAAGCAGTTGACGAGGCTCCCCTCCATGGCGCCGGTTCCCGTGGAAGCGAGAATCAAGACGTCCTGTTTGGTTTGGAAGAGATACTTTGCGTCCTCTGCGGCCTCGGCGAAAATCGCGCTGAACTGCGGCGTCCGATGGTGGACCATGGGAGCGGCCATTTCCAGTAAAACGTGTTCCGGAACCGGGGTGGGACCCGGCGCCAGAAGATACCTTTTTTTCATAAGAATTGTTCCTGTTTTAGAAGATTTATATTTAAATGGATTTGGTAGTTTTTTTTATGCGCCCCGACCTAAATCACCGAAGGGAACCCAATTTACTGGGAACCGGTCGCGGCGCGGGACAATCAGGGTCGGAAAACGAAAGGGATTTCTGGAACGTATCCTGAAAATTATTCGAATCGGGCTGTATTAAGGAACCTTACAGAAAGGCAGTGGCCGAATTATATATAATTTGCGGGCGAACTACAAGCCCCGGCGGGGATGGAAAATTCGCACTTTATAAAAGGCGATGACATAGAGTAAAATAGGTGTCTGAACACATAGGCGCCTACTGGAGATTGAACGATGTCGCGTTGGAATTTGAGCATACCAGAAGAGACCGACCGGGCGGTGCGTTCCTTCCTGGCCCGTAGAGGCGGCAAGAAAGGCGACCTTTCAAAATTCGCCAACGACGCCGTGCGCCGTGAAATCCTCCGTCAAACCGTGGCGGATATTCAGGAGCAAAACGCCGACCTTGGCGAAAAGGAGGCGGCGAATCTCGCCAGCGAGGCTGTGAAGCGGACTCGTGCGTATCGTTCTTGATACCAACATCATAATTTCCGGGTTGCTTTCCGCGTCGGGTCCGCCGGGTTCGCTATTACGGCTTTGGCTGGAAGGCAAGTTTGAACTGGCAACGTCGAAAGCGCAACTGAACGAACTAGGCCGCGTATTCGATTATAAAAAAATCCGGAAACGAATTCCTTCGGATCAGGCCGCGGATTTTCTGGGCCACATTGAGGCTCTGGCCGTTGTCATTGACCCCCTCCCAATCGTGAACCTTTCCCCGGACCCGGACGACAATGCCATTTTGTCTACGGCAATTGAAGCCAAAGCGGACTTTATTGTCAGTGGCGATAAATTTGATTTGTTGTCTTTAAAGAAAGTCGAGGGGATATCCATCATTACCGCCCGTCGCGCTTTGAATCGTTTAAAAAAGGCGTGACCCATCCTTCTTTGGTATTAACGCTTCTTTTTTTGTCCTGACGCCCCGCCGGATTTTTTGGCGTTCTTGCCCAACTCGGCGGACCGGAGGGTCGCTTCTTCCACCGCGTTCATCAGGGTGGTTCGCAATCCGCCGGCTTCCAGCGTGTGCAGGCCGGATATCGTGGTGCCGCCGGGGGACGTCACCATGTCCTTCAATTCGCCGGGATGCTTGCCGCTCTCCAGCGCCAGTTTCGCGGATCCCATCACGGTGTGGATGGTGAGCGCGTTGGCGACCTCGCGGGACAGGCCCATTTTCACTCCGGCGTCGGACAGGGCCTCGATGATCATAAAAATGTAGGCGGGACCGCTACCACTCAGGCCCGTGACCGCGTCCAGATGCGCTTCTTCAACGTCCACGGTTTTTCCGATGGCCTCAAACAGGCGGTGGGCGATCTGGATATCCGTTTTGGAGCAATGCTCCGACGCCGCGATCGCGGTGACGCCCGCCTGAACGAGGGCGGGGGTGTTGGGCATGGTGCGGACGATGGACGCTTTT
>JAJDBE010000032.1 GCA_029261515.1 Nitrospinaceae bacterium
GGGCGGATTTACTTTTCATCGCATCATTCCCCAATGTCTGCTTGATTCCGAGGGCGGGGTTTTTCAACCCGGCGAGTTGGATATAAGCAAGAGCAAGTACGTTCTGGATTTTATGATAGAGACCGTCGGTTTTTACCACGACCCCGACAAGAGCTTGAAAATCGCCCTTGAAATAGACGCGATGGAATTTCAAAAGAAAGCTCTGGACCAAATGGAAAAAACCCAGGAAAAGGAAAACTTTTTAATAAAACACGGGTTTGTTCCCATGATTGTTAAGGGAAGCGAGATTTTTGACAATCCCGATAAAGTCATTTGCGGAATGGAGGAGCTTTACTGGGGAACCGAAAAAGAAGAGTTAAAACGCCGCAAATTGAAAACATAGGTTTTTGTAATGGGAGTCGAAATAGTTTAAAATGCGGGATAACAATAGTTTCTAATTCTTACCCGGAACCCCTGATGCCCGAATTAGCAATGTATTCCAAAATCCTCGTGGTGGACGACGAATCAGAAGTCCGCACCCTCCTTAAAGAATTTCTGGAGGGCGAGAAATACCTGGTGGAGACTGCCGAGGACGGCGAGGAGGCGCTGATCAAGCTGGAGGAGTTTCAACCTTACTGCGTCCTTATGGATATCAAGATGCCTTTTCTAAACGGCGTCGAGGCCCTGAAGATGATCAAACTTCGGCAACCCGACGTCGAAGTGATCATGACCAGCGCCCTGGATAATTTGAAAAGGGTGGAAGAGTGCATGCAACACGGGGCTTATGGTTACATACGCAAGCCCCTGGACCTGGACGATCTTTTAAGGGAAATAAAAGAGTGTCTGGAGAAAAGGACGAAACGCCTGGCGGATAAAAAGAAGCACGTCGGCCAGGAGCACGAAAAAGAAAAGTTGAAATCCAAAACGCAACTTTTGAACAAGGAGATCTTTCACGCCCTGCGGTTTCCCCTTCACCTCGCCGTATACTTTGATCCGGAATTTGCCGCCCACGGTAAAAACGTTTCCTGGATTTGCGAAAAACTGGCCGATCAGCTGAAAATTTCGCCCACGCAAATGATCAATTTCGCCGGCTTGTACCACGATATCGGGAAGCTGTCCTTTCCGCATCGCTTGACCCATTCCGACCCCGCCGACTGGACCGCCGCCGAGCAAAAAATTTTCGAAATGTTTCCCGTTTTTGGAGAAGAACTGGTCGGACACCATTTCCGCTTGAAAGGATTGGGAGTCATCATCCGCAGGCAATGCGAAAAAGTCGATGGAACGGGCTTTCCCGGCGGGTTGGTCAAGGATGATATTCCCATGGAATCCAGAATCCTTGCCGTGGCCAACGCCGCGGACGAAGCCCTCAAGGAAGCCGGTTTGCGGGATATCGAGTTTGATATTAAAAGCGAGGATAATTTTTTAAGCGCCGTTTCGCAAAAAGCCGGAACGTTTTTTGACCCGGTGGTGGTGGACGCGTTGAGAAAATTCCTTCAGGGCTATCAACCCACGCCCGAAAGCGCCGTGGGTTTGGCCGACTTGAAGGAAAAAATGGTTTTATCCCGCGACCTGTTCACGCAAGGCGGGAGATTGTTGTTGCCGAAAGGATTTTCTCTGAACCCCATGGCGCTTGCCAAAATGCGACACATCAATCAAGTCGATCCCCTGGCGGAACAAATCCGCGTTTATTCAAAATAATTTTTTCCGGGTTCTTTCTCTCCCCCTTCCTCTCAAAACGCGGAATAATCGGGCATTTTAAACCGATTTGTAGTATCTATACATTGGGTCAATTTATTTCCCCCGCGTCCCGAATTTATATTTGGCGCAACTGTCATTATAGGTCGCCGCCGTCATGAACCAGCAAATTAAGGAACAGGCCCTTTACCCTCTGCTAAAGGTTTTTGCGACAATCGTTGCGCTATCCTTTATCTGGGAGTTCGGGATTGAGGAATGGTTTCTTTCCAGATATTTGGGTGTGGACGTGGAAGAGTCCGACACGATCCACTGGGAATACGTCATTACCGTATCCACCTTTTCCTTCCTGGCTTTGATTTATCCCTTCGTTTCCCTTTGTAAACAAATCACCCACCGCGGTAAATCTGAAAAGGCAGTTTGGGAGGGCGAGCGGCGCTTCAAGGATATCGCCGACAACGCCAGCACGACCATTTACATCAAAGATCAGGAGGGGAAATATATTTTCATCAATAAACAATTTGAAAAAACCTGTTCGAAAA
This sequence comes from Nitrospinaceae bacterium, assembly GCA_029261515.1. Taxonomy (GTDB): domain Bacteria; phylum Nitrospinota; class Nitrospinia; order Nitrospinales; family VA-1; genus JAJDBE01. The sequence continues at coordinate 2,214 of JAJDBE010000032.1, forward strand.
CGGCCTCTCAGGTTCTTGGGAAAACGAACCGCGAGATTTTCTCAAAAGAAATTGCCGACGAATTTACGGCACACGACAGCCAGGTTCTTGAATCCCTGAAGCCATGCGATTGTGAAGAAACCGCGGACTTTGGAGACGGCGTCCGCTGTTACCTGTCGACTAAATTCCCACTTTTGAATGCAGAGGGAAAGGCTTACGCCCTTTGCGGAATTTCAACGGATATCACCGAACGCAAGCATGCGGAGGAGCAAATCCGAATCCGCGTTCGTCAACAAGCCGTAACCTCGGAATTCGGCCTTTTTGCATTGGGGAGAAATGGGATTCAAGAAATAATG
>JAJDBE010000033.1 GCA_029261515.1 Nitrospinaceae bacterium
AAGATGAGATTGTATTTCTCCTGATACACTTCGACGATGTTTTCCCGTTCAGTCAGGAAGGACACCTTGCTGAGGTTCTCCAGCTGATTGCGCGAGGCGGCGTAATTCCACAGGAGGCAAGCGTTCTTCTGCGCGAACTCCGGGTCGCTGAACAACACCGTGTATTGGCGCGCGTGCGTGCAGTCGATGCATCCTGCGAGAACCGTATCAAACGTGTGGATGAGAACCTTTTCGACGCTTTCCAGTTTCGCCGGCATTCGGGGCGACATTTCCATGTAATAAAAAATCTGGTCGAGCACCATCGGTTGCAGTGCCGCTTCGTCGATCTCCGTTGCGCCTTCAGGGTACAGGGGAACCGTGTAGAGAACCTTGACCGGGTCCACCGTTGGCGGGAAGCCATTAAAAAACCATTTCCAGGTGAAAGGGTACTTCACCGGAGGTTTTGGCCCATCGGCATTGGGTGCGATGCGCCAGGACGGATCAAACGGGATTTCCCGCACCAGATCGCCGTCGACCAACAGGAACTCCTGCCGCTCGACCTGTAACTCGCGCTGGCAGGAAGGCCGTGCGCCGCGCGAACAATTGACGAACGGAATCGCCAGTGCATCGTCGTAGGCGGTGACCTTGTAGAGATAACCGTCCTGAACCGTCAACGCGATCTCATGCGTGCTACTGAAATAGCGCCACGGCGGATTGGCCTTGGGCGTCCAGGTGATTTCATGCGAGGTGTCGGGATTCATGAACGTTTTGACGATGTCCTTTTTCCCCTCGATCGCCGGCGTGAAAAACGCCGAGAAAATGTTGAACGCTTCCTTGGACGGGTAGGTGGGAAGCCCCCGGTAACGTAACGTTCCCAGGTCCTCCTCGCGCGACTGATCTTCATAGAGTCCCCAGATGAATTCGAATGTGGCTCCGCCGCTGCCGGGCAGGGTCGATTGAAACAGTTCGACCACGGGGATCAGGTTCAGTTTTTCCCAGTTGACCTGGAACATGAAACTGATGAACAGCGGTTTGTCGAACGTGGCATCGGGCAGGGCGTAAAGCCCGTCCTTGGTCAGGTGGATGTCGTACTTGCCATCGCCCTGATGCACCATGTTCTCGTCCTTATAGAAATACTTCACCTCCGAGACGGGCACGCGCCAGGCTTCGGCGGCTTTTTCGCGCAGGTCGTCGAGCGATATGTTTTCCCAGCCGGGCTGGCCTTTGATGTCGATCTGCGTGCTGAAGGTTTTGGCGCGCGGCTTGATGCCGATCCATTGCTTGCAGTCGAGTTGCATTCTGGCGTGCGCGAGACGGGTTTGACCGCTGTCGTCTTTGATCCATTCAGCTTCGTTTAACGGTTCGCCGCCGGGGTCCGCCGTGAGGAAGCGTCTGCCTTCCGGGTTGTAGAACGCCATGTGCCCGGTGGGGTAGACCTTGATGCGAGTGTTGGCGACACTGGGTTTGTCGTTTTCATGCCAGTAGGTGGCGCCGTCGATTTTGGTGCTTTTAAGTTGCGCGAACGCATCCACAATGGCCTCAACGGATTCTTCGTTGCTGGCAAACAGGATCGAGCCGGGGCGTTTGAGAGCCGAGAGCAGTTTTTCTTTGTCGGACATGGAGCAGAACCTTAATTTTTTGATGGTTAGCGGATTAGCAAGGATTATAGGGAGCATTCGGGGAATGTGTCAATCGCTGACTTGAATTTTTAGTTTCACGATCCCTCGCTTCCCCGGCCAGATTATTGGAAAGAGGATAGTGCTTTCATTAAGCCTCGCGATTTTGTTATGAAATTCCCCAAGCGAATTGATAGAATTGGCGCATGCAATTCAAGACCGCGTTGATCAACATGCCGTTCGGCTTTCATATCTACCCCTCCATTCAGTTGGGGACTCTCTCGACTCTGCTCAAGACGCATGGCTGGGACGTGAAGAGCTATTATCTCAACCTGCACTTTGCCCACCGCATTAGTATTCCCGTTTACAACGAACTGTGCGAAAAACGCTTCCTGACGGGCGAATGGCTGTTTTCGCACCTTCTGTTTGGCGATGCTCCGGGCAATCAGGCTTATACCGATCATTTTGCCGCGCATATCGAGGATGTGTGCCGGTCCATTGAATTTTCTCCTGAGCAGTTACTGGATTTAAAGGCCAGGATGATTCCCGAATTCCTCCATTGGGCGGTCAAGGCCATCGACTGGGGCCAGTATTCGGTGGTGGGGTTCACCTCTACATTTAACCAGAACATTGCCAGCGTGACGCTTGCGAAACTCATCAAGGAAAAGTTTCCGGCGATCAAAATCCTGTTCGGCGGCGCCAATTACGATTCGGAAATGGGATCGGAATATTTTCGTGCCTTCGAGTGGATCGATTATGCCGTAACGGGCGAAGCCGAACACGTGCTGCATCCGCTAATGGAATCCATCCGGGATGACGGGCCGGTGCCAAACGGCGTCATCCACCGCAAAGACGACAAGATCGTTTACGAGTCGAACGACGATATGTTCGTGGAATTTGAAAACTACGGACCACCCGACTACGACGACTATTTCGAGCAGTTGCGCGAGATCGATCCCAATTCTCCGGCGTTGGAAAACCCCATCATTCTTTATGAGACGGCGCGGGGGTGCTGGTGGGGCGAGAAGCATCATTGCACCTTTTGCGGCCTGAACGCCGCCAGCATGAAGTTTCGCGCCCGCGGCATGGAGCAGGTGCATCAGGACATTGCCGACCTTTCCAAGCGCTACGACACCTACCGCTTCCGCATTGTCGACAATATTCTCGAACTCAAATACATCGATGGCGTGTTCGGAAAGCTGGCCGAAGGCAATTACGACTTCCAATTTTTTGTCGAAGTCAAAAGCAACATGACCAAGCAGCAGATCAAAACCCTGGCGCACGGCGGCGTGAATGTCGTGCAACCGGGAATCGAAAGTTTCAGCCTGAACCAGTTGAGGGAGATGGACAAGGGTGTGCGTCCCATCCAGAATATTTTATTTTTGAAATGGGCCATGTATTACGGCATCGAAGTGACGTGGAATATTCTGACCGGGTTCCCCGGCGAGACCGACGAAGATTACCGCCAGCAGATCGACGTCATCCAACCGCTGATTCATCTGCAACCGCCGATCGGCGTCGGTGATCTCTGGCTCGAGCGGTTCAGCCCTTATTTCACGCGGCCCGGCGATTACGGCGTCCGCATCACCGCTCCTGGGGAAGCCTACCCTTATGTATACGATGCGGCGAAAATGGATCTCATGAAAATCGCCTACGATTTCGAATTTGAAAGTTCAGCCCGCATCGATCCGCGCCTGGTAGCGGAGTTACAGCAAACCGTCACCGAATGGAAGCAGCGGCATGAATCCGAACACCTGCCGTATTTGTTTTTCACCCAGTCGCCGAAATTTGTGACCGTCTACGACAGCAGAGGGCAGGGGCATCCGGTTAAAATCCGCTTTGAGGGGCCTGCGGCGCGGGTGCTTTCGCTTTGCAACGATGGCGCAAAAACGCCAAGGCAGATGCAGGCCTATATTGAGGAACGCGAAGGGCAGCGAATCGCAGAAGAAGAATTGCAGCGAATCATTGAGGAATTAGAGAACCGACGCCTTCTTTATGGTGAAAATGGAAAATACCTGAATCTGGCCCTGCCGCACAACTCCCGCTGGTAATCCTGCCTTTACTCTGAGCAATTTATCGCACACAGGAAGAAATTAATCCCTATTCCGAAAAGGCCAGTGGAAACCCGTCTTAGGACCACGGTTCCAGTTTTGTTGACAGAACTAGGGCAGGGCAATATAATCCACTTAATCAGTAAATTGGATTTGTTGAAGGAACGAGTGCGGCCGCATTTTTGGTCCGCAGAAATCCCGTGCGGTGCAGAACTGGCCGCCATCGGAAGGCAACCCAACCTAAATGAAAGAGAATTTATCCAATGGATGAAGGCAGAAAATTTGAAAAGCTCGGTTATGCCAGCCTGGAAATCAATAATATTCAGGAAGCGGAATCCCATTTTTTGGAAGCCTTAAAGCATATGGGCCAAACCGGAGATGAAGTGGGGCAGGCGTATGTGCTGGGCAACCTGGGGAACATCGCGTTTCAGAGCCAGCGTCTGGACGTGGCGGAGGATTACTATTCCAAATCACTGGCCCTGATGGAAAAGGCCGAGGATGTGAAGGGGATCGAAAGCTCGCTTGGCAATCTGGGAAGCGTCTATTTCTACAAAGGCAGTCTCGACAAGGCGGAAGAGCAGTACAAACGGGCGCTCGAGTTGATGGTCAAGCAGAACGACACGCTGGGCCAGGGATTGTACTACGAGAACCTTGGCAACGTTTTGTTGAAAAAAGAATCGTTTGAATCTGCGCAGGACTATTTCAAAAAATCCATTGGCTGTCTCAACAGCGACAAAGACAAAGAAAAAATCAAAGAGCTGCAAGACAAGATCGAATCCATCACCCGGCATCCCGGTTTTCTGCAGAATAAAGAGGGAGCGGTGCTGTCTCAAATTGAGTCGCTGAAAAAGGCGGGAGACAAAATCAAACTGCTGGAAAAATATCAGGACCTCGAGGAAATTTATTATACAGGTGCCCAAATGGGCAAGGTTGCGGAAACCATTCAGCTTTCAATCGCCTTGTTCGAGGAATTGGGGGACAAGCATTCCGCCGGTATCTGTTATGGAAACCTTGGCAGCACCTACCTGCAACTGGCGGCCTCCGGCAAACTGGAAAACTTCGATCTGGCCGAACAGTCCTTTGTTAAAGCATTGGACCTGATTCAGGAAGGGCAGGACCAGCGCCGCCAGTCTTATCTTTTGGGAAGTCTGGGGAATATCTGCCTGCACAAAAAAGAACTGGATAAAGCCTGGGGTTATTACGACCAATCCCTCAAAATCATGCAGGAATTAGGAGACTCTCTGGGAGAAGCGCGCAGTTATTCCAACCTCGGCAACGTCAGGACCTTGCAAAAAGATTGGGATCAGGCGCTGGAGAATCACCATAAATCCCTGCAACTCATGGAAAAACAGGAGAACCGGCCCGGCATCGCCCAGGAAAGCGAAGCGCTGGGGGATATTTATCTCAAGAAGGAAGATCTGGAGAAGGCGGAAGCCTATTTCAGTCAGGCCAACGGTCTGTTCGAGGACATGAAAGACAATAAAAGCGCGACCCAGGTTCAGGACAAGCTGGTTTATATCATGTCGCAGCCCAAATACCTGAGCCGCCGGCAGGAAGAAATCAAAAGTGAATTAAAAAAGCCTGAGGTGGAAAAGGACGATAAATTTAAAATCCACCTCCTGGGTGAATTGGGCAATGTCCATTTGATGGCCCAGGAAATCGATCCGTCTATTGAAGTTTTCAATCAAGTCGTTTCCTTGCAGGACAAGATTAAGGATGAAATGGGGAAAAGCGCGACCCTGGCCAGTCTGGGAGACGCCTATTTAGAGAAAAAAGATAATAAATTAGCTGAAGAAAGTTATGCTAAGGCAATCCAAATAAAAGAAAAATTTCAAGATAATCAAGGGCTTGTGGAGTTATACCGAAACCGCGCCAAGGCGTTGGTGCAGTCAGGCAAAATGGATCTGGCTGAAAAAACCATGAAAAAGTCTATTAAGCTCAATGAGGCATTGGGGCAAACCGCCGGCTTGGTTGAGGATTATCGCAGCTACGGCGATATGTGCATCCAGAAAACAGATTACGCTGGCGCCGAGCAAAACTATCTCAAGGCTCTGGAGTTGAACACGAAGCAGGGCAACAAGCCGGAAATGGCGGAAGACTATCGAAATCAGTGCGCCTTGTATGTGCAACGTGAGGATTGGACTCAGGCCGAGAAATACGCACTGAAGGCCCTTGAGGTGGCGGAAGAGATTAAAGACCTGCGTTCGACCTGTTACGACTCCCGCAATCTGGCGAATATCCATTCTGAGCAGAAGAACCGGCCCAAGCAGGAGTTCTATTTAAAGAAGGCTCTGGAAGTGGCGAAAGAAATCAATGATCCTCAGGAGGTTTGCTTTGACCAGCGCAGCCTGGGCAACTACTTCATGGATCGAGGGTATAAAGAAAAAGCCACAGAGAATTTTCAGGCGGCATTTGAAATTTCAGAAAAAAGAGGCGACAAAAAAGAAATGGCTCAGGATTACCGCAACCTTGGCAATCTCAGCTTCAGCAACGGCAATAGAAGTGAAGCAGAAGAGCTTTATTTGAAAGCTCTCAAATTGACCGAAGAAATAGGCGATCAAGTGGGGACTGCACAGGACTATGCCTACCTTGGGAACCTCCGGTTCAAAGAAGGGCAATTTGACGATGCTGAAAATTATTTCGATAAGGCCGGGGCCTGTTTTAGAGAGGCGAAAAGCCAGTTCAACGAGGTTCAGCTCTATCTCACC
>JAJDBE010000034.1 GCA_029261515.1 Nitrospinaceae bacterium
CTCCGCTTCATCAAAGCCGGGGCTTCCGGCTATTTGACCAAGGAAAGCGCCCCGGACCAGTTGGTAGAGGCCGTACGTAAAGTGGCCCGGGGAGGCAAATTCGCCAGTCCCGAGCTCACCGAAAAACTTGCGTTTGGGTTCGGCGACGCCGATAAAATCTTGCATGAAACCCTGTCCGATCGCGAATACCAAGTGTTTCAGATGATCGCCGATGGCCAATCGCTTACTGAAATCGGCAAAAAACTTTCCCTCAGCGTAAAAACCATCAGCACCCACCGGACCCGGATTCTGGAAAAAATGAAGATGAAGAAAAACGCCGAGTTGATTCATTACGCGATCAATCACAATCTTTTGTAGAAAATAATTCCCGGCAATAAGCCCTATCATCTCTTTCTCTTAAGACCTTCCTCTCGCCGCCGCACCACCGGAGTTCAGATATTTTTCCCGCATCCGTTCGCTTCGCCAAACCAATAGGATATTTCCTATACTGAAAGGTATTTTTCCTACCATAAAAAAGGTCTTTATCTGATACCGCGTAACAACTTATTCGCATAAACTCCGCAATATTAAAATCCATCTGTCCGGGTTCCATACCACCGGTTCAAACAAAACATTGGCGCAAAGGGTGAGCCGGGCAGAAAAATAGGGAAGAAGATGTCTCTGGCAAAACTACAAACCGTTTTTCTCTTCGCTTTATTTCTCTTGTTCTGCTCATTAGGGAGCGGTTACGCCTTCACCACCAAAGTTTCCCTTAACGAACCCACTAAAAAATTCTCAGAGATAAATATCGTTCAGGGATCGGCTGTAAACGTGAGCAACGAATTTGAGACCGCTCTTTACAATTTGGTTCTTGTGAAAGCTTCTTCCGCCACAAGAATGATGCGGTTTGAAGAGTTTGGGCCAGGGCAATCTTTTGAACTGGAGTTTCCTCGGCAGGGAACTTACATGATTTGTTACTCACATCGATCCAACCAGGAAATGCAGCAAGATTCGTGTCTGCAGATCAATGTTGGAGCGTTCAATAAAGCGTAAAACTCCACAGTGGAGATTCAACCGGGTAGTGTTTCAATAAGGCCAACATCAACTGTCACTTTTTGAAAGGAGAAGAAGGATGAAAAAGATCCTCCTACTAACCGCGATTTTTATCGCAAGCCTCAGCGTTTCCGCATTTGCTGACCAGATCAATCCCGATCAATCCGCAAGCTGCAAAGATGCAAACGAAATCGAAATTGAAGTTGTTAAAACCAAAATGGAAAATAACGACAAATTCGGTTACACCAGTAACGACCGGGCTTCCGCTAACGTTGTCGTATGGAAATCTTCCAACTACACCACCATTCCGATCACCTTGGGACCCAACGACGACCATCGCAGCATCGTATCTGATAAGGGAAAAACCGGTATCACTCCTATGGGAACCATGGGCAAAGGCAAAGTGGTTTTGACCAAACAGCCCTTTTTTAGCCGGGGCGATTCCATTGGCGACATCAGCGGTACCGTAAGAATCACCAACACGGGCGCTATCCCTGTAACTGTTAACTGCAAATAATGAACTGAGGGTTTTATCGCGAGTGAAACCCTTACCCTAGGGAAACCGCCGGTCCTGCTGGGCCGGCGGTTTCTTTTTTTCATTTCCCGCCGTTTCAATAAAACCCTACCCGAAACTGTCAGACAGTCACACGATTGACGAATTTAAATCAGAACTATGGGATTCACTTGATAGAAAATGCAGGCAGGTATTGCAGAGTGCAAGGATTTGCGGTATGGAAAACTTGTTTTAACTCTGGGTGCGGTAAATAAGCAGATTGATGAGGCGGCGGTAATGGTCGTCACCGAAAAGTTCGGCATCATCGGTTTTCAAATCATACTCTCCAAGCATTTCAAAAATCCCGGGACGCGAGTTTTTCTTGGCCAAGGACACGAAGTATCTCTTTTGGTCCGCGTTTGGGTGACTCCCGGCTAATTTTTGTTTCCTGTTTTCGATGGCCGCTTCCTTTTTGCAAATGGGGGTATCCCCGCAAATATCAAAACCAACTTCATCATCGATTAATTGTAAGTATAGCAAGAAATATACCATCGAAAGCTCTATAGGTCCATCCCCCTAAACTGTTTATTTTAAACGCAAGCTCTATAATGACGTTTCTCAAGGCGTCAATTTATTTTTAAGGCGCCAATAAAACGTCAAAGTTTTTGAGGTGTTTGAAAAGAGAATGGAAAGTTCCAGGAGGGAATCTTAAGAAAGAGTCTTCCGAAATCGTTTGACGGTCACGAAAAGGGTGACCACCCCTAAAACAAACAAACCCAGCATTTGCGGCCAGAGAACCTCCACACCCACCCCCTTCAGGAATACTCCACGGATAATAACAAGAAAGTAGGCCATCGGATTCAGAAACGTCGACCATTGAACCGCTTCGGGCATGTTGGCGACAGGAAATACGAATCCGGATAAGAGGCTGGCGGGCAGAATAAAAAAGAAAGTGGTCATCATGGCCTGCTGCTGGGTTCGGCTGATGGTGGAAATAAAAAGCCCGATTCCCAGGGTGCTCATCAGATAGAGTCCTGCGGAAACGAGTAAAACAACCGGGTTTCCGCGGATGGGAACCTCAAACCAGAAAACCGCAATCAATGAAACCAGGATCACATCCATAAAACCAATCAACATAAAAGGAATCGTTTTACCGAGAATGAATTCCTCCGGTTTGATCGGAGTCACCATGATCTGTTCCATCGTTCCCATTTCCTTTTCGCGCACCACCGCCATACCGGTCAGCATGATGGTAATCACCATCACCATAAGGCTGATGACTCCCGGAACATAGAAATTACGGCTTTTCAGATTTTCATTGAACCAGGCGCGCACCGCGAGATCGACCCTTCCAGGTTTTTTGGCGGCGCCCAGAGTACGTAAAAAACGGGCTTCCAGCACTTCCCGTGAAAATCTTCCCGTGATCTGGGAGCTGTAGTCCAGAACGATGCCGGCGGTGTTGGAATCGGTTCCATCCACGATTATCTGTACCAGGGCGGTTTTCCCGGCCCTGAGATCGTTGCCGAACCCCTTGTTCATTTTTAAGACGGCCTCGACCTCGCCCCGGTCCAGCAATTCGCGCATCTGATGTTCATCGCCAATCCTCGACTTGATTGCAAAATACCCCGAAAGCTCGAACCGCGCCGTCAGTTCCCGGCTGACAACGCTGTTATCCAGGTCATAAATGCCTGTAGCCACCTTATCCACATCCGTGTTGACCGCGTACCCGAATATGATAATTTGCAGGACCGGGGTCACGAAGATAATGCTCTTCATCCTGGGGTCGCGAAAAATCTCGATGAATTCCTTAATCAACATGTGCTTCAAACGTTCAAACATAATCACCCGAGCTTTTTCTTGAATTTAACGATAGCCAGTCCGATCATCACCACGGCAAACAACGCCAACAACCCCGCCTCCAGAAGCATAACTTTCAGGCCCACGCCTTTCAGGTAGATCCCCTTCAGCAAATGCACCATGTAGCGCGCTGGAATGAGATGGGTGATCCCCTGAACCACTATCGGCATATTGTTGATGGGAAAGGAAAATCCTGACAGCAGGAACGCCGGAATGAACGTTGTCAGCAAGGCCAGTTGGTTGGCCAGCAACTGATTTTTGGTGAGAATGCTGATCAACAACCCCATCGACAGCGCGCCGGTCAGAAACACCGCTCCCACCAGGAACAGCAATGCCAAACTCCCGCGTAGGGGAACATGAAAAAGAAACTCCCCCATGAGCACGGCCAATATCACGTCCAACATCCCGATTACAAAATAAGGAATTAGTTTACCGAGGATCAATTCCGGTCCCTTGACCGGTGTCGAAATCAACTGCTCCATGGTTCCCCGCTCCCATTCCCTGGCCACGGTGAGGGAAGTCAGCAATGCCGCGATGACCATCATGATCACCGCGATCAACCCCGGAATGATGTAGTTTTTCGATTCCATATCCGCGTTGAACCACACGCGCGCCCGGACCTCCAGTGGAGGTTTCAATGGACGGCCTCCGGTTTGACGGGACACATGCAGGATCACATCCTGCGAATACGTCAGAACAGCGGCCTCCGCATAGCCGTTGGCAATGGTCGCGGTGTTGGAATCGCTGCCGTCCA
>JAJDBE010000035.1 GCA_029261515.1 Nitrospinaceae bacterium
CTGTTTGCACGTCCCGAACACCAGATCTTCTTCATCGACGAGGATGAGCGTGTCCAGCGGCAGATAATCGAAGAGGCTCTCTTTCTTTGGGTAAAAAAACGGCGACAGGGACTCGATTCCGGGAAATCCGCCGAGGTTTTCAATTCGATCCACCATTTCCTTAAGACGCGAGCGATCGACATCCTGTTTATTGGCAAACGTAAGGATGTTTTCCAAGCCTCGTTCGATCTCATCGCCTGTCAGCGGCACCTCGCGTACCGGCAGGATTTTCACTTCCTCCAGTTCCTTGACAGAAACCTGCGAGCTGATGTCGAACTCGCGCAGGGATTCCACATCGTCCCCGAAAAATTCAATACGCACGGGATTGAGCGACGCGGGCTGGAAAAAATCGACGATATCACCGCGCACGCTGAACTCGCCCCGGTCCTCCACCAGAGGAACGCGGGCATAGCCGTTATCAGAAAGACAGGTTTCCAAAATCTCCCGCTCCATGGGGTCGCCCTTTTTCACCGGATACACGTGCTTGCGCAGAACGGATTTGGGAATCACGCACTGCATGGCGGCTTCCACCGGAACGATGAGAAAGGGACAAGCGCCGTTGGCCAGTTGATCCAGAATGGCCAGCCGCTCGCCGGAGACTTCGCTGAGTGGAGAAAGGTGCTCGTAAGGCAGTGTTTCCCAGGTGGGGAAAAACTGCGGCGTCTCCCGGATTTTCTCGTAACGGAAAAAATATTTCAAATCACCAAGCAGGGTCTCACCGGTGTTCTGATCGGGTGTCAAAAGAAGCACCGGTCGCCGCACCTGCTTCCTGAGCTGGGCCAGGAACAATGCCCGTGAAGCTCCCGGAAGACCTTCGACGCTGAGTTGGGCAACGGGATCTTTTAACAGCTCCGCCACCAATTTGATCCGGTCGGCAAACGTGAGTCCTTCGGCGGTACCGGTGTTTGAGCTATGATTCATGAAAAAATTTTAGTCCCCAAAAAATCAGGAGCGGTGTTTTAGTGTGGATAAGTCGTTGCAACGAGGGAATCGCAAGTTACCGGGAAAATTCAAGCGTCGGCTTTTTTAGGTAAAAGGTGCTCCCACTTCGGCTCTCCCTTGGGCTTGAAATTGACGCAGACAATGAAAGAAGGACCTTCATAGAAGTTGAGTTTGAAGTTACCACCTCCGAACCGCTCGAACAAATATTCTTCCGGGCGGTCGCGGAATTGTTTGAATTCTTCCAGGGTGAAGCGGGCGATTTCATAAAAATAAATCCCCACCCCTTCGTGTACTCCGGCCAGAAGAATGCAGTTGACCTCACTGAAAATTTCCTCGAAACGCTGATCCATCTCCTCCTGAGTCGGATCGCGTTTCAATTCCCGTTTCAGCTTGGGCTTGTAGTAATCTCTGAATGCTTCTTTGACCCACACGGTATTTTTAAGGATTGAAAAAATTCAAGGTGAGACCCTTTCGGAGGGCCTGATGGACAGGGAACTTTCCCTTTAACTCATTCATATAGCATACATTTTTAGCATAAATACCGCCGGGAAACAATGAGATTGGATTCCGCAAAAGGCTGCAAATTCACCATTGAGTGGCAATACAACATCCTCTATACTCAACGTTTTCTATCTATCTGCTTTGACTGATTTTATCTCAAAAAATGGGAAACCCGGCAAATAAAATCATCCGCATCGCCACGGTTCAAACCGCCTGTTCGGAGAACCCGGACCGTAATTTCACGGAAACCGTGGAGCGGGTTGCGGAAGCGGCGGCGAAGGGAGCGCAGATCGTCTGTCTGCAGGAGCTGTTCCGGTCGCGCTATTTTTGCCAGACGGAGGATGCGGCTCTGTTTGCTCTGGCGGAAACCATCCCCGGCCCCAGCACGCAGGAACTCTGCCAACTGGCGGCGAAACTGGAAATCGTGCTCATTGTCCCCTTGTTTGAGAAGCGGACGGAGGGGATTTATCACAATTCGGCGGTGGTCATCGACGCCGACGGTTCCATCGCCGGGAAATACCGAAAAATGCACATTCCGGACGACCCCTGCTTTTATGAAAAGTTTTACTTCACTCCCGGCGATTCTGGGTTCAGGAGTTTCCCCACCCGCTATGGCCGGGTCGGCGTGCTCATCTGCTGGGACCAGTGGTTCCCGGAAGCGGCGCGGCTGACGGCACTTTCTGGCGCACAGTTTTTGTTTTATCCCACCGCCATCGGTTATCAGGAGTTCGACGCCGGGCAGTTGGCAAATCAAATCTCCGCCTGGGAGACGGTGCAACGCGGGCACGCCATCGCCAACGGAGTGTTTCTCGCCGCCGCCAACCGCGTGGGCCAGGAAAATGCGCTGCGCTTCTGGGGCCGGTCGTTTGTCTGCAATCCCTTCGGCGAAGTGCTGGCGCAGGCGGGACAGGACGAAGCAGAAGTTCTCGTCGCGGATTGCGATCTCGGACTCATCGAAAGCACGCGCCAGAGTTGGCCCTTTCTGCGCGACCGCCGGACCGACGCCTATCAGGGCATCACCCGCCTCTACGACGACCCGAATGACTGAACCAACCTTTCCCGCTGACCGGGGTTTCAGAATGCCTGCCGAGTGGGAACCGCATTCGGCGACCTGGCTGACCTGGCCGCACAGTGCCGAAACCTGGCCGCCATCCGCAATGCCCGAAGTGGAACGGACCTATCTCACCATGATTGAGGCGCTGGTTTCCGGCGAAACGGTGCACGTGCTGGTCAACGACGAGGCGTCCAAAGCATCGGTCGAGCAGAAAATAACGGCCAGTGGAATTACGCTGGACCACGTGCGCTTGCATGTCATCCGCACTGATGATTCCTGGATTCGCGATTACGGTCCCAATTTTCTCGTGCGCGATGATTCCGGCGGGCGGCAGGTGGCGCTCAACAAATGGGCGTTCGATTCCTGGGGCGGCAAGTATGACTGGCAACTCGACAATGCAGTAGGAAGTAAAATCGCTGGCAAACTTGGACTGCAAACTTTTGATCCGAAAATCGTGCTGGAGGGTGGCGCCATCGAGCCGAATGGCAAAGGCGTCTGCCTGACGACGGAACAATGCCTGCTGAACAAAAACCGCAACGGCGGCTTGAGCCGGGAGGTGATGGAAGAGTATTTAAAGAATTACCTGGGTGTTGAAAAAGTCATCTGGCTCAAGGGCGGCATTCAAGGCGACGACACCGACGGCCACATCGATAACCTGGCCCGTTTTGTCAATCCCACCACCATCCTCTGCGCTTACGAGGAGGATGCCTCCGACCCAAACTACGATGAGCTAAAGGGCAACCACAAAACCCTGTTATCGGCAACCGACGCGGATGGAAATCCCTTTACGGTGGTAAAACTTCCCATGCCGGTGTTGCAGGCCCCCACTTCGCCTCAGCGCCTTCCGGCAAGCTACGCCAATTTTTATATTGGCAACCGAGCGGTGTTACTCCCCATCTACGGTCATGCCAATGACCAGAAAGCGGAGACTCTAATCGAACAGTTTTTCCCGGAACGGAGAATCGTTCCCATTGCCTGCAATCATCTGGTCATGGGATTCGGCAGTATCCACTGCGTCACACAGCAACAACCTGAATAACAAAAAAGTATATCAGGGGAGAATGGATAACGTCAGTCGGCGTTCAATGTTCCAACGGGATCGGAAATTCTGGAAGGGGATTTTAGTTGTTCGAGTTCCTTGCTCAGGTTTTCGATGGTGCGGTTTTTTCTCATCAGGGTCGTCTTTAATTTGATACGTGCGACCAAAGCAAAGAACCAGGCCAGGAGAAACCCGATCACAAAGGGGACCAGAACAACAAAGATCAAGGGAACTTCGAGCTTTTCCACCGCAAATTTGTAATTGTAAAACGAAACCGGAACGGACTCCATATTCACCACCGAGAAGGCGGCAATGAAAATGAGGAACACAATGGCGGTAATAAACTTAATCGCTGTCATGGGCGGGTATAGGGGTTTGGATTAAAAGCCTGCCGATCTACTAACAGGATTTTACTCTTCCTTGAGGAGTTCTTCAACCGTTGGCAATTCTTCAACTCCGGCCTCGGCATGCTGATCTCCACTTGGCGCTGCCTCTGCATGGGCAGTCTCTTCAGCAGGAGCAGAGGATTCCTCAGCTTCAGCGGCTTTGCCTTCTTCAGCGGCGTCTTCAGCGGGAGCCTCATCCTCGGCGGCTTCTTCACCATCTTCTTCTGCGGCTTCTTCACCATCCTCTTCAGTTGCTTCTTCTCCAGATTCCTCAGCAGCTTCTTCTTCGGTTCCTTCTTCTGCGGATTCTTCACCACTTTCATCAGCGGCTTCTTCGGCAGGCGCTTCTTCCTCTGCGGACTCGTCAGCGGCTTCCTCGCCATCCTCTTCTGCGGGAGCTTCCTCAGCAGTTTCTTCGGCAGGCGCTTCTTCCTCTGCGGCTTCTTCAGCCGGAGCTTCTTCCATTGCCGGCTCTTCAGTGGCTTCTTCTACCCGGATCTCACCGGCAGGCACGTCGGATGGCGCGGCACCACCGAGTTCACCTAAAAGGGATTGAATGCTGGCGGCGACCTCGGATGACCGGGACTTAACACCGGCGGAGGAACCCATCGACATCTCCTGCACCATGACCAGAGCGCGTTTCAGTTCCATGATCGCCATGGACCGTTCGTAATTGCCCATTTTGCCTTCAAGGCCGGAAACCGTGCTCTGAATACTGGCAAGATTGGCTTCAACGGATTTTAAGCTTCCGCTCATTCCGTCGACATCGCTTTTAAGCGGAGCGACTGCGTCTTCCAACTTGGTGACGGCAGAACCGACGCCGCCGACCCTTTCGTCGAGATCGCGCATGAAGAACAAAATAAAAATGATGGCCAGCGCGGCCAGCCCGAATCCGAGAAAGGCAACGGCGCGCAACAAATTCAAATCTTCTGAAGCCTTGTCCACTTCGGGAACGGGTGTTTCAAATTCTTTTGCCGTATCGGGAGCTTCTTCCTTTCCCTGAGCATAATAGGAGCTGGCGTCCTCTTTTTCTTCCTTTTTAATCTCTTCGAGCCGATCTTCTCCGGTCTGCTTGTTTTCCTCGGTGGACTCGTTTTCGTTTTCTTTATCGCTCGTGGTCATAGCCCCTCCAAAATGCCCTGAAACAATTTCTCGATGTAAAACCTGAAATGTTTTTGGAAATAGATTTTGTTTTTAATAGAAAATCCGGGGCTGAATCGTGTACCGGCATTCCAGGAAAATTCCAATCCGGCAAAACAAATTTCAAGCGACCGAATTCCTTATAGTATCATCATTAATAGTAACGGGTGTTGCTCGGCGCAACGGACTCTGATTCTAACTGATTGAAACTAAATATCTAAAGCGCTCTCTGGGTCAAACGGCGCAATAACAGCAACTTAAGAATTCAGGCGTTTACCCGCCGTTTGCAAACAGCGCTTGCGGGACATCCCAAATTCCCGAAATTCGCTTTCGGACCGCAATAAATCGCGGATTTTGTTACACTTATAGATTGAAAGGCAGCGAAAATGAATGATGATATTACTAACGTTGACCGGGATTTGTCAAGAAAAATTAAGGGCTTCGTCGCGGCCTGCTTCGCCCTTATTATTCTTGCAGTTTCGGGAACTGCGGCGCATTCCGATTCCAGCCAAAATTCGGTTTCGATTTCCGTTGAACAATTGCGGTCCCTTGCAAAAGAAAAAACCGTTCTCATCGACACCCGTTCCAAGTGGAAATATTTTCTCGGCCACATTCCCGGCGCCCTCAATCTTCCCGACTGGCGCGATTTCACGCAAAAAGTAAACGGGGTTTCGGGAATGCTGATCGAAGATAAAGAATTCGTTGCCGACCAGTTGCGTGCTTTGGGAATCGATAAAGAAAAAACCATCGTCCTCTATGGCGACCCTGCGGATAAGTGGCGAACCGACGGACGTTTCTTCTGGATGTTTGAACGTTTCGGATTCACATCCGCAACGGTCCTGACTGGCGGATTGGAAACCTGGAAGGAAAAAGGCGGTGACGTGGAACGCGGAAAACCCGATTCCGTCACACCCTCTGCCATCACGGCGGCAGAGATTCAACTCAATCCACAGGTGACCGCGGACAGCACATGGATTCATCGACAGTTGCAGTCGGGCCATATCGCCATCATCGACAACCGCACGAAAAAAGAATATGATGGCGCCACGCCGTATGGCTCCATGCGCGGCGGCCATATTCCCAAAGCCATTCACATCCCCTGGGAAGAATTTTTCACCGATGCCGGCGTCTTAAAGGAAAAGAAAACGTTGCTCACCATGCTTCAAGCCAAAGGGATTGCTCCCGAAAAGGAAGTCGTCGTCTATTGCACGGGAGGCGTGCGTTCGGGCATGGCGTATTTCGCGTTTAGGAGCCTCGGCTTTAAGGTGAGAAACTATGACGGCTCGTGGTGGGACTGGAGCAAAAACCCCGAACTGCCGGTGGAATTGTCCTGATGAGCGAGTTCGTGCCTGTCGCCAAAGTAGACGAAATCCCGAAAGACGCCCGCAAGCGGGTGGAAGTGCACGGGGAGAAGATCAGCATCTTCAATATCGAGGATACCTACTACGCCATCCGCGACACCTGCCCGCACAAAAAGACAGCACCTCTCATCCGCGGCACCCTCGACGGCATCGGCATCAAATGCCCCAACCACGGCTACCGCTTCGACCTCAAAACCGGAGACTGCAACATCGACCCCGCTTTAAAGACCCGCACCTTCCCGGTCAAGGTGGAGGGAGAGGATATTTGCGTGCAGGTGGGTTAGTCTTCATTAGCAACTAACGAAAATAATAGGTTCTTCAATTTAGCTATGAACTTGGC
Source organism: Nitrospinaceae bacterium (assembly GCA_029261515.1). GTDB lineage: Bacteria > Nitrospinota > Nitrospinia > Nitrospinales > VA-1 > JAJDBE01. The sequence goes on from JAJDBE010000035.1 coordinate 6,803, forward strand.
AACAGAAATATTGAGGTTCTTTTATTTGGATCTTGACGGGAATCAACAAAAATTAAAAACAATTGAAGATTTTTCAAAGTATATACCGGATGGGGGGGAAACCTTAGACGTTAAAGAAGTATTACGAATATGTTCTGTTTTCGAACACCAAGGTTATCTTATGCAAGGCCCCGTTTTGGGACACCCGATCCTGGGGAAATCATATTGTGCTCCCAACTTCGAAGAGCGAAGATCGACCTATGGGGAGTATGAATTTATCGCTCATGGAATTTCCAAAGTAAGAGAACATTTAATGGGTTCTGTCCGCCCAGTGGTTGTCACTAAGACAAATGGAGATGATGATATTGGGACCTGCTTTCTTCTTGGAAATTCACATACATTAGTGACAGCTAGGCACGTTATTGAAAATATGAGAAGAATTGAGATATTGGGGAATGATGATAAACCAATCCATGTTATCAATATATCAATACCGGAAAATGACAATCTAGATATAGCTATTTTGCTTGTTTCTAATCGGGCATTTGAAGGAACCCAGCCCTTCAGGTATGAGAATCATAAAATATTAGATGAAGTATTATGCATAGGATATCCACCTATACCAGGGTTCTCTGATATTCAAATATCTGACATCACAAATATTAATTCGAGCGTAAAATCATCTAGAGGAAGAATAGTATCAATGTCATCTTCATATTTGGATGGACAAGAATATATCCTTTTAAACGCAAGGGTTAAAGGTGGGAATAGTGGTGGACCTGTAATTAATTCCAGGGGTTATGTAGTTGGTGTCCTAGTACAAACTTCCTTAGCTAGTGGTGAGAATTCTAAACTTGATGAATTGGGCTACGGAATAGCGGTTCCGAAAGAATCTTTTTTCCAATTAATAAAGGGTGAAAACAACCCTTCCCCAAAAATTAAAGATATGCCGTTTAAAAATATTGATGGGGGTGGATTTAAAACCAAACTTGTCTAAAATGGCCTAATGAAATAAAAACGTTTACTAATTCCGCAAACGGATTTCGTGTTTGCCAAAATTCTCTCTAATGAGAACCCTCGTCCTGCCGTTGGTTGGAGCCTTCATCGTGACTATGACCGCCACCGCCGGAGCCTTCTTCCATCATGTTGCTCATGGGACGCCGGCCCAGGGATTCGGAAGCGTGTTGCAGGGATTCTTCATAATGTTTCATGGCTTCTTTCGCATGCGTGAGCGCCACGGCTCCATGCGTCTTTAGCTCCTCACTGGCATCGGGCATTTTGAGACTGTATTCGAGATGCTTGACCATTTCCTGAAGGTGCAGGTAGCCTTCCTCTCCGTGACCCAGTCCGACGCTGGCGTGTCCCCCGGCCTGTGCCCAGGCTGAGCTGCTCAGTGCAAACGAAAAGACCATGGCTCCAATTCCCATCAACCCCAGTTTCATTGCGCGCTTCATAAATCCTCCATTATTGGCAAAGGGAATGACTCCGTTCCCAAAAGTTTTCAGGCAAAACTCCCATTAGAATACT
>JAJDBE010000036.1 GCA_029261515.1 Nitrospinaceae bacterium
TGGCGCCCGCGTCAACGGTGATTTTCCCGGCGGGTTTGAGGGTGTGCGCGATCCAGTGCTTGCGGTCGCGGATTTTTTCATTCTCGGACCAGAACAGGGTCCCCACCGTTTCTCCGGCAAACACGCGCTCCAGCACCTTGTCATCCAATCCATTGACCAGAAGAGTGGGAATGCCAAAGCTCATGGTCTTTTTTGCGGCGAGGACTTTGGTGAACATTCCGCCGACCGTCACCAGACTGTTGCTCTTGCCCGCAAGTTTTTCCACCTCCGGAGTCACCCGGTTGACATGATGGATCAGTTCCGCAACGCCTTCATTCTTTTTACGTGATTTTTTTCCAGGGTCGCGGGAATAAAGCCCGTCCACATCGGAAAGAACGATCAGCAACTCGGCACCCACAAGACAAGCGACGGTGGCTGAGAGTGTGTCGTTGTCGCCGATTTTGATTTCATCCACCGTCACCGAATCATTTTCGTTGATGATGGGAATGACCTTGTGTTTCAGCAGCGCTTCCGTTGTGTGCTTGGCATTTAAATAACGGCGGCGGTTGACCAGATCGTCACTGCTCAGCAGAATCTGCGCGACTTTCAACCCCTGTTTCTCGAATTTTTTCTCATAAGCGTGCATGAGGAAACTCTGGCCGATCGCGGCGCAGGCCTGTTTTTCCGGAATGGTCAGGTTGTTCTGAGTCAGGCCCAGGCGTTCGCGCCCCGCCATGATGGCGCCGGAGGAAACCAGCACCACCTCGCAGCCGCTGTCAATGATGCGCCTGACCTGTCCCGCATAGTGGCGCACCATGGCCTGATTGAGCCCCTGCACCAGCGGCGGTTTGCCCGGCTCGCGGTGGGAAATGACGCTGCTGCCGATTTTGATCACCACCCGTTTGAGATTGCGGAAGAGTTTAATTCGCGTTGAATCGTCCATAGCGTTCAAAGAAAAATCAAAATGCTGTTTATCATTTTTTAATACCTTCCTCCAATGCACGGCTGACAAAGCGATCCCACGCCTCAAAATACTCTGACCCACCCACGGCATAAGTGTCGTTGTGGTCCGCGCCTAAAATGTCGTAAAACTCTTTGGGTTCTGCCGCCGCCTCGTACAACTCCCTCCCTATTTCGTAGGGAACCACTTCGTCCACGGTCCCGTGCAAAAACAACTTCGGTATCTTCAAGTTGGGGACCTTACTGACCGCGTCCAGTTTGGACCGAATCGCCCATCCGATTGGCAATAGGGGAAAAACCTTTCCCGCCATGTCCCTGGCGGAAGTGAAGACCGATTCGAGAATCAGCCCCGCCGCCGGATTGCGCGACGCCACGTCCACCGCGAAAATTCCACCGAGAGAACGTCCAAAAAGAATCAACATCTCGGGCGCGATCTTCTTTTCCCGGATCAGCGTGTCATATGCGGCCTGAGAGTCTTGAGAGAGTCCTGCCTCGTCCGGTTTGCCTTCGCTTTTACCATAACCCCGGTAATCGAAAATAAAAATGTTCAACTTCAGGGGCTTCAGTTCGCGAATATTGCCCAGCCGGTGCGTGATATTGCCCGCATTGCCATGAAACCACAGCAGAGTCCCTCTGGCCTCCGGGGAAGGAATATACCATCCATGCAGCTTCGTTCCATCCTCCGCCTGAAAAAAAATATCCTCGGCCTCTACATCGAATGATGCCGGATGCCAAAATCCTTCCGGAAATTTGTAGGGGTGGTAGATGATTTTATTTTCACAGGCAACCAGGAGCCCGGCAAAAAGAAAAATGAGGAGTAGAAACCCTCCTGCCGTTTGTATTAAGGACATTCGGTTCACCAGTGCGGACCATCTGGAAGAGGAGCGATTCGGTTATACGGGACGCGGCTGCTGATTGGGAAGCGGTTTGACTTTCAGTTTCAGACCTTGCACCGATTCCACGACGACGGTTTCTCCAATGGCGATAGGTCCTTCGCATTCGGCGTTCCACATTTCGCCGTGAATGAGCACACTGCCTTCTGGATTCAACTCGGCTTTCACCACTCCTTTACTTCCGATCAACCCTTCAACGCCGGAAACCGGGCGGTGGCGCTGCGACTTCGACGCGAAATAAAGAATCCCCAGAGAAAAAGCCACGGAAAACAGCATCGTGGGAACCAGAACCGCCCTTGAAATCTGCATGGTCGGATCTTCGGTGTCCATGAGCATGATCGAGCCCAATAAGATGGAGATCGTCCCTCCGACAGACAACAAGCCGTAACTCATGACGTTGATCTCGGCGATGAACAGGATGAGTCCGAGAACAATCAAAAGCAGGCCGGCATAATTGACCGGCAGGGTCTGCATGGCATAGAGTGCCAAAATCATGCAGATGCCGCCGATGACGCCTGGCAGGATCAACCCCGGATTCGACAGTTCAAAGTAAAGCCCCACCAGCCCCAGCATCATCAGTATATACGCGACGTTGGGATTCGAGATGATGTCGAGAATCTGCTGCCGCTTGTTCATTTCATGGTAGACGATTTCCTTGCCCTTGGTCTTGAGCGTGACGGTTGTGGAATCGACTTGAACCTCGCGCTCGTCGACCGCCAATACCAGAGCTTCCACATTGTTGGCAATCAGGTCGATGACGTTCAGTTTTTTCGCTTCCTCAGCGGAAATAGAAACGCCCTTTGTGACGGCCAGCTCGCCCCAATAGGCGTTGCGCCCGCGTTTCTCCGCCAGAGAGCGGATGTAGGCCGCCGCATCCTGCGTGACTTTTTGTTTCATGGTTTTCGCCTGCTCGCCCTCACCGCCGCCGCCCATCAGGTTGACAGGCGAAGCCGCGCCGATATTGGTTCCCGGCGACATAGCCGCAATGTGAGAAGCCATGGTGATGAAGGTTCCGGCGGATGCGGCTCGCGAACCACTGGGGGCGACAAAGGTCGCCACCGGAATGCGGGAGTTCTGGATTCCCTTGATGATCTGCCGCATGGAGGTGTCGAGGCCTCCGGGGGTGTCCATGCGGATGACGATCAATTCTTCACCGGCGAGGTTCGCTTCCTGAATTTCCTCAGTCACGAATTCAGCGACTACCGGATTGATCGCCCCGGATATTTCGACGACGACAATCCGGTCCTCGGCCCAGGCCTGAAAAGGCAGGAGCAGGATCACAAAAAACGCCAAACTAAGTTTTTGAATTGTCTGAATCATAAGGTATTTTAAGTTGATTTGACCTTACTCATTTTTTCACAGCCGTTTGAACAAAGCAAACGAAAACCCCGAGCCGAAAGGCCCTCTTTTAGGGTTCATCCGATTGATTTTTGATGGTAAACTTAAGCCCGAAAAACTTCGGCAAACCCAAGTCAAGGAAACTGGATGAAATACAAGACTATTTTTATCATCGACCCGGTGCGCGGCGAGCGGATTCAACTGTGCAAATTCATCAAGCAGGAGTTTTTCACCATCATGAGCTTTGTGGCCATTACCGACTGCTTCAAGCAATCGCAGCTGGTGCATTGCGATCTGGTGATTTATGTCCTTAGAAAAGGCAAGACGGAAGCCAAGCACCTGCTGAACATAAAGAAGAAATACAAAAACCTGAATTTCATCCTGATGACCACACCGGACGTCCCTGAAGTCAATCTGACGGAATTGCAGGAAAACGGGTTCACCAACGTGCAAAAAGCCAACATCAATGAAAAAGTCCGGGAAATGGCGCTCTACCTTCTGGCTCCGGAAGGCCTGCCGCCGCGTACGGAAACGCCGCATCCGGTTCCCATCGGCATCGATCTCGGCCCGCCTCAGCCCCTTCAGCAATCATGAGCCTGCACCCAAAAACCACAGCCGCCGTCGATATCGGCCCGATACCCGTTGGAGGCGCCAACCCGCTGGCTCTGATCGCCGGTCCCTGTGTGATCGAATCGGAACGGCACGCCTTGGAAACTGCCGAAAAACTAAAACGCATCACCAGCGACGCAGACGTTCCCTTCATCTTCAAGTCGTCGTATGACAAGGCCAACCGTTCCTCTATCGACTCGTACCGGGGTCCCGGTCTGCACGAAGGGTTGAAGATTCTCAAAAAAATCAAACAGGAATTGCAGGTTCCGGTGCTTTCGGACATTCACAAGGAAGAGGAAATCGATCCGGCGGCGGAAGTTCTCGACATTCTGCAAATCCCGGCTTTTCTCTGCCGGCAAACGGACCTGCTGGTCAAGGCGGCCCAATCGGGCATAGTCGTCAATGTCAAAAAAGGCCAGTTCATGGCGCCGTGGGACATGAAAAACGTCGTCCATAAAATCGAGCAGAGCGGTAATAAGAAAATCCTGCTGACCGAACGCGGCTTCATGTTCGGCTACAACAACCTGGTGGTGGACATGCGCTCGCTGGCGCTCATGCGCGAATGCGGCTATCCCGTGGTGTTCGACGCCACGCACAGCCTGCAACTGCCTGGCGGTCAGGGGACGAAAAGCGGCGGCCAACGGGAACTGATCCCGGCGATCACCCGGGGCGCTGTGGCGGTGGGGTGCGACGCGCTGTTCATGGAAATCCATCCCGACCCGGACAACGCCCTGTCCGACGGACCCAATATGCTGAAGCTCGAACACCTGGCGGAACTTCTCGAACAGATCAAACCCATCGACCGCCTGGTGCGCGGCAAAGAACAACCGTCGGTGTCGTCCTCACCCTGATTTTTTTGAGGAAATTTACATGAACCCTCAACGCGTTACGGGTTTCACCCTTTTATTTCTGCACCTCTTCACCGGATGCCTGTTCGCGGCATCTCTGGGAAGCTGGGAGAAACTTCAACCCGCCCCCTCGAAGCGGACCGAAGTCGCCGTCGCCCTGCTTAAAGGCAAAATTTACCTCATCGGCGGGTTCACTCCCAAAGGCATTACCGGAAAAGTGGAGGCCTACGATCCCGGCACTGAAACCTGGGAAGAAAAAAGCCCGCTTCCCAAACCCCTGCACCACACCACAGCGGCGGTGGTCAACGGAAAGCTGTATGTCATCGGCGGATTCACCTCGGGCCGCTGGACGCCCACCGACTCCACCTTCGAATACGATCCCGACACCGACCAGTGGACGGAGAAACAACCCATGCCGACCGGGCGCGGCTCATTGGCGGTAGGCGTCATCGGCGGGAAAATCTACGCCGTGGGCGGGGCGTTGAGAAAATTCTTCCGGCTTGTCAATTCCAGCGCCAACGAGGTGTACGACCCGGCAACGGACCGATGGCAACAACTGCCGGCCATTCCCACGCCGCGCGATCATTTGACCGTTTCTACCTACAAAGGGGTTCTTTACGCCATCGGCGGGCGCATCAACGTCGATTACGGCAAAAACCTGAACGTCAACGAAGCGTACGATCCAAAATCCGCCGTCTGGACCCAGGAAAAAGCCCTGCCCACCGCGCGTAGCGGCATCACCTCACAAGTGTTGAACGGGAAAATTCACGTGCTGGGAGGCGAATCGAAAGAAGGCACGTTCCGGGAAAACGAAGCCTACGATCCTGAAACCGATGAATGGACCACCCTACAGCCGATGCCGAGTGGGCGGCATGGTCTTGGAAGCGCAGTGGTGAAGGGAAAACTACACGTCCTGACAGGCGGGCCCAAGCCCGGCGGCGGCGGCAGCAAAGCGCATTGGGTATTCTCGTTGAAATAGCCTGAATCCCCCCACCCAAACAAATAGACAGGATTAACAAGGTAAAAGCGAGTGAAAACTTGCCCTTGGAACGGAAGCAAAACAGAATTTATTGAAATTTTTTGTTGTATGGAGGGAAATGAACTTTTGGTGAGATTAGGCACGCCACGGATTGGGTCTGGAACGACCCAATCCGTTGGAGGAGGCAGTGCCATTTCGAATCTTCACTCTATTTAAAAGCAAGCTTCGTACCAAAAACCGCCTCCTGCCAAATTTCCTGAAAAACCGATTATTTTCCAATCATGTAAAAACGATTTCCCTGCCTCGGACAGCGTCAACAACTCACCCCAAAACCTGCAAGATTTGCCGGGTGCGTCAAAATTTTCCTAGCGGATTGGGCAATTTCATACCTTTGGGGTAGACGCCGCCGTGCCGGCGACTCCGGCGGTCAGGGTAAACCGCATGGCCTGCTCCATCGTCATGTCCACCGGGCAGATGGCACTGCGTGGCACCAGGACGGCGTAACCGCCGATCATATAGCTCAAGGGCAGATAGACCAGAACACTGTCTTCGCCGCGAAACCCTTCCGGCAGGTTTTCAGGAACCGCCTGCGTCACGAATCCTAGCACCTGCATGCCGGGATCGCCGAAGGTGACGGACACGACCTGCTCGAAGTCCTTTTTT
>JAJDBE010000037.1 GCA_029261515.1 Nitrospinaceae bacterium
GAAGAACTGTATCAAAATCCCGACCGCCCTCTTCTCGAGGAAGAGTGGGTTCTCTTGCAAAGCTTTATCGAGCGGCGTTTACGCCTGGAACCTGTTGCTTATATTCTGAGGCAACGGGAATTCTGGGGTCTGGACTTTAAGGTGACAGGAGATGTGCTGATTCCGCGATGGGAAACGGAGATTCTCATCGAACAGTTTTTTAAGTGGAAGCAATCGGATTCATTTGCAGAACCTTTAAGAATCGCCGACGTCGGCACCGGATCGGGCATCATCGCCATTGTTGCCGCCAAAGAGTGTCCTGAAAGCCAAGTGACCGCCATTGATGTTTGCCCTGCGGCGTTAGCGGTGGCAAAGGAAAACGCCCAGCTTCATGGTGTGGCGGAGCGGATTAAATTTGTCCAAGGAGATTTGCTGGCGCCGGTCACGGGTTCTTTTCACGCCATTCTCTCCAACCCGCCCTATATCGAAACCGGGGTTCTCGTTTCCTTGATGCCGGATGTGAAAGACCATGAGCCACATAACGCCTTAAACGGCGGTCCAAAGGGCCTGGATTATTATGAGCGAATCATTCCCGAAGCCTGGCATCATCTTACAGGCAATGGCGCTTTGTTTTTGGAGATCGGTCATGACCATGCGCACCCGGTGTGTTCTCTTGTTAAAAATCACGGCGGCTATCAATCGCCCAAAGTGGCGCAGGATTATTCCGGTTGCGACCGCGTGATAATGGCCGAGAAACGCGAACATGGATAAATTAGTCATCGCAGGCGGCAAACAGCTTAAAGGACAGGTGGCCATCAGCGGGGCCAAGAATGCCGTATTGCCGGTTCTGGCGGCGACTCTTTTGACTTCCGGGCGCAATGTCATTGAGGGCGTGCCGCGTGTCCGCGATGTCACCACGATGGTGCGTCTTTTAACCGATTTAGGCGCGCGTCTGGAAAGTTTTGAAGGCGACCAAATCGTACTCGACACCTCCGGTGTCAACAACCCGGAGGCTCCCTATGAACTGGTTTCCACCATGCGGGCTTCCTGTCTCGTTCTCGGCCCATTAATTGCCCGATTAGGCGAAGCGAAGGTTTCCCTTCCCGGCGGCTGTGCGATAGGCGCAAGGCCCATCGATCTGCATGTCAAGGGGTTGAAGGCGCTGGGAGCCAAATTCCGGCTGGTTCAGGGAAACATCCACGGCAGCGCCAAACGCCTGTGTGGAAACTCCATTTATTTTGATACGGTGACGGTCACCGGCACCGCCAACCTGATGATGGCCGCGGCACTGGCCGATGGAGAAACCGTGCTGGAAAACGCCGCTAAGGAACCGGAAGTGGTATTTCTTGCAGACATTCTGGTGCAGGCAGGAGCCAAAATCACAGGCCAGGGAACCGATGTCATCACCATTCAGGGAGTCCCGGCGTTAAAGCCAATCGAATGCCGGATTTTTCCCGACCGCATTGAAGCCGGGACTTACATGATCGCCGCCGCCATCACCGGAGGCGAGGTGGAGGTCACCGATTGCATGCCCCAGCATGTTGAGCCACTCATTCACAAAATGCAGGAAGCCGGTGTGGAAATAAAAGTGGACGACAGCTCTATCCGGGTCAAGGGCGGTGACTCATTAACGGGAGTCGATGTTAAAACGCATCCCTATCCCGGTTTCCCGACGGACTTGCAGGCGCAAACGATGGCGCTGATGACCCTTGCGAGAGGGCAAAGCATCATTGTAGAAAACGTGTTTGAAAACCGGTTCATGCACGCCGCGGAACTAAGGCGCATGGGCGCCGACATCACCATCGACGGCCACACGGCGATCGTCAAAGGCGTCGCACAATTGAGCGGCGCGCCGCTCATGGCCACTGATCTTCGGGCCAGTGCGTCACTGGTGCTGGCGGCATTGGCGGCGAAAGGCGAATCCGTTATTTCACGTGTCTACCACATCGACCGCGGCTATGAAGCGATTGATGAAAAACTGATGCGTCTCGGCGCCAGCATCAAGCGTCTCCGATAACCATTGGGGAGTGGTTTTAGAATCACTATAAAAATCGTGTTTGGCTTAGAGCTACCCTTATGAAAAAGGGCGGGCGAGTTGCTGGAAAGACTACGATCGAATTATTGAGGTTCCCTTTATAAACCCTTTTGCGATAAAATCGCGTTATGGAAACCGAATCCGAATCCCCGCTTCACGAACAAAACTTTCACAACATTTGCTTGTGGATGCCAAACTGGATCGGCGATGTGGTTTTGGCATTGCCGGCGATACAATCGCTGCGCAAAAGGTACCCGCATTCCAGAATCACGGCGGTTGCCAAAGCGCCATCCGATCAGCTCTTGCTTTCCCATCCCGCCATCGACACGGTGATTCAAATTCCCTCTGGTCCCAAGTCGGGTTTCTTTTCAAGAATCGGCTTTGCCTGCAAACTACGGAAGTACCAGTTCGATCTTGGCATTGCGTTCCCGAACTCCCTCAGCAGCGCGATTCTGCAATCGCTTTCCGGCTCCAGAAACCGGCTGGGTTACGACACCGAAATGCGTGACCTGTTTCTCACCCACTCCGTCCCTGTGACTTCGCGATTGAAACGCACCGAATACCGGGTCGATTACTTTTTCAACCTGCTGGAACCCCTCAAGCTGGATGTGGCCGAGAAGAAATTCATTCCGCTAAAGAAGGACGAAGAACATAAAGCCGTAGAGGCTCTGCTCGCAAGAAAAGGCTGGGGCGAGAGGACCTTTATCATTACCCTGCATCCCGGTACCTCCAAGCCTGAGCGCGGCTGGCACATCGAGCGGTTCGGCATCCTCTGCCAGAAGTTGTCGAAAGAACGCGCAGTCAAGATCGTCCTGCTCGGCAACGCAAAGGATGCCGATGTGCTCGATCAGATCCGCCGCTTCAGCCCGGAGGACACCCTTCCCGTGCCACCGGACATGGATTTACGCAAAGTCGCCGCCCTGCTCGAAAGGACCAACCTGTTCATCGGCAACGACAGCGGCATGATGCATCTGGCGGCGATGATGGGCACACCGATCGTGGGCATCTTTGGCCCCGGCAGCCCCGCGACCAGCGGACCCTACATCGAGCCTGCGAAGCAGGAGATCGTGACGCAGAATTTTCCCTGTTCCCCCTGTCGGCAAAAGTTTTTCACGGAATGCAAACCCTCGCCGCACAACAAACCCTATTGTCTGGAAGACATCAGCGTGAAAGAGGTCTACGAAGCCGTGGACCGGCTGATGAAAAAAATAGAAAGCCAAAAAACCGCCAGCGTTTGAGCGGAAAAGGATCAGTTGAGAAATTGCTTTGAAAATACTCCCCCTTTACAAAGGGGGCTGGGGGGATTTGAAAGAGATAATCAAAACCTTTTCTCACGCAAGGCCGCCAGGATCGCAAAGAAACCACTGAAGTAAAAGTCTTCTCCCCTATGGTGAGCACCCAAAAGGTGACGGTCAGGTGAGGAATAAAATGGGACTAATTTCCCGGTTTCGGGGATTTCGGGTCGGGTGCGTCGGTTTTTTCTTCCGGCGGTGTGGGTTCCGCGGCCCAGTAGGGTTCGAGATCGAAATAGCCGAGGATCAGTTCTTCTTCGGCTTCGGTGACGCTCTGCACATCATGCGGGTTGGGCGCGTCCATGAGCGATTCCTTGCGCCAGAAAAGTTTCACTTTGCCCATGTCGATGGCTTTGCAAATCTCGATGGGAACGATCAGTTTTTTCCCCTGTACGCTCAGCATACCGCCTAAAGTGACCACCAGATAGCGGGAGAGATGGGTTCCCGGTTCCGCCAGAATCGCTTCAATCCGGGCCAGCACTTCGTCTTGTTCATCGTACAAATAATGTCCGATCAGCCGTTCGTGCTCGCGCAGCTTGAAAATATTTTCCGCAATGTAAGCCAGTCTGTTTGAGGTCATGCACGCCTCCGTAACGAAACGGTTTGATTTTCCCCGTATTTTGAGCAGCGTTCAAATGTTTATATCTTATTGTTTTTATTATATCATAGACAGATTTTGAGGGATATGATAACCTCGAAATAAGTGATCGATTGAAGTCCAGAGGGAGGAGGCGAAGGATGCAAAAGCCGCAATTATTCAACCCATTTTTGCAAGGACTGCTGGTATTTGGCAGTGTTTTGATTTTTGCGTTGCCGGTTTTCGCCGGAGTTTCCAACTTTTACAAATGGACCGACGACAAGGGCAAGGTCCATTTCACCGATGATCCGATGAAAATCCCAGAGCAATACCGTTCCGGTCCGGCGGTGAAAAAATTCCGTGGCTTTCCTCCTCCCCCACCCTCGCCCGCACCGTCTGCTCAAGGAGAACCTGAAAAAAAATCCGCTGACAGCGCCGGCTCGAAAGACGAAGGCGATGACAAACCCGGCCAGGAAGCCGGAGCCAAAGCAGATGAATCCGCTGTGATGCAGGAAGCGTTGAGTTTTTTGAAAAGTGATATCGCCCGCTACAAAAAATACGATGATTACATCCCGCAACGGCGCAATGCCATTTTACTGCGTGAGGAAATCGTTGGTGCGTTGCCAGCCAAGGAGGCACTGGTCAAAAAACTGGAAAAAGCCAAATCCCCGACTTTACAGCAAGCGAAAAGTTTCCTCAAACAGAGTCTGGTGAAAGATTATGAGACCAAGGACCATGAGCATCCCCGGCGGTTGTTATTTGCTTCGGAAAGAACCCGTCTGCAGGACGAATTGTTCACGAAAACCAGTCTCGTTGCCAGTCTGGAGGCGGAGCTGAATTCCAGTAAAGAGAAAACTCAAACGTCGCCTGCCCCTCCGAATGAACCAGAGGAAAAAATAGTGCAGCAAGAAAAAGAACAGCCAAAAGAGCAGGCGGCTGAAGAGCAAAGCCCTTCCGAAAATCGCAGCCCCAGTTATTAAAATTTCCTGAGTCGTTCCCGTTTAACTGCAAATTTCTTTAAATTTCTGCTAAGCTTTCGCGGAATTTTATACTTTTTCCCGACAGGAATCGTCTACCTAAAATTATCTTCCGGACTCTGTGGTTTCATTGAACAAATTCATGGCCGATTTAAGCGGCATCGTCTGGGGTCCCTGGCTGTTGCTGTTACTGGTGGGCACCGGCATCTGGTTGACGATCCGTCTGCGCGGCATTCAGTTCCGTAGCCTCATTTACGCGTTGCGTCTGGCGTTTTCCAAAGAGCGTGAAGGCGATGGAGACATCTCGCATTTCGGCGCCCTGATGACGGCCCTCGCCTCCACCATTGGGGTCGGCAACATCGCCGGAGTCAGCACGGCTGTGGCGCTTGGCGGACCGGGGGCGGTGTTCTGGATGTGGCTGACGGCCCTGTTTGGCATGGCGACCAAATACAGCGAAGGGTTTCTGGCCGTGCGCTTTCGCAAGACCAATGCCAACGGCGAGATTTCCGGCGGACCCATGTATTACCTGGAGCATGGGTTGGGCAAAAAATGGCTGGGCATGTGCTTTGCCCTGTTCGGTGCGCTGGCGGCGTTCGGCATCGGCAATATGGTGCAGGCCAACACCACAGCGGCAGCCATTAATGAAGTGGTGGGGATCGGGAAAGTTCCTATTGGAATTTTTCTTGCGTGGCTGACGGCGCTGGTGATTCTGGGCGGAATCAAACGCATTGCCAAAGTGTCTTGCATTCTGGTGCCGTTTCTGGTGGTGGTGTATTTTGGTGGCGCAGTGATTATTATCCTTAAAAATTTATCTCACGTGTGGCCGGGTCTTGTTTCCATTATCAAGCAGGCCTTCACCGGAACCGCGATGACCGGCGGGTTTGCCGGCGCGACGCTGGCACAAACGATCCGTTTTGGCGTCGCGCGCGGATTATTTTCCAACGAATCGGGCCTGGGCAGTGCGCCGATTGCGGCGGCGGCGGCGAAAACCAATCAGCCGGCGAAGCAGGCCTTGGTGTCGATGACCGGAACGTTTCTGGATACGATCGTGGTCTGCTCAATCACCGCGCTGGTGTTGGCCACGACAGGGGTTTGGGAATCCGGCGCGACGGGAGTGGCTTTGACCATTCAGGCGTTTTCCGCCGGACTGCCGGGGCAATGGGGGCAATGGATCGTCACTCTGGGCATCGTCAATTTCGCGTTTTCGACGATTCTGGGCTGGAGCTATTACGGCGAGAAATGTTTTGAATACCTTGTAGGAGAGCGATGGGTTCCTTACTATCGCTATGTCTGGGTGGTGTTCGTGCTTGTCGGGGCGGTGGTCAAGCTGGATCTGGTGTGGAATTTTTCCGATGTGATGAACGGCCTGATGGCGGTCCCCAATCTCATTGGCTTGCTCATGTTGAGCAGTCTGTTGTCACGCGAGACGAAACAATTTGAAGACGGTCTTAAAGACGGGTCCATCGGCAGATTCGATTGAGATCGCCCTGCCGATTTTTTAGAGGGACATTTCATAATTCGATCGTTTCTTTCGGCAACTTGCGGGCCCTTATAAAATAAGGGCCGCTCATGGCCCACCATGTCTTGGGGCGCCCTAAAAATTCGCTTGAGTTGTCGCCTGCGGCCAAGTATTCTTAAGCCCTAATCACCTTAATTGAGGCGTCCCATGCCGTTTTGCCCGCAGTGCGAAGAAGAACATCGTCCCGAATTCAGCGTCTGCCCCGAATGCCGGGTGGCTCTGGTAGATTCCCTGGAAAAAGAATCCAGAGAAGTGGAGGAGCTGGCAGTGGCGCTGACGGTGCATCAGGAGGAAATTGCCTACATCCTGCGCGGGTTTTTGGAAAGCGAAGGCATCCCCTGCCAACTGGAAAACCTGGCCTTTCACGCCGAACCCATTCCCGTTGGCGGACTCACGAAAGTGCGGTTGTGGACGAAAAAGTCGGATGCAGCCAAAGTGCAAGAACTCATTCAAGCGCACGAACAGTTCAGCTCCTGTTCGTCCTGCGGCCACGTAATTTTGGCCGAAGACACGGTTTGTGATTTTTGCGGAGAAGCGCTGGATTCGGAATGACGCTTTCAGGCAGGCGGCAAAAACTCAGTCGAAAAACCGAAACCGGACGATAAACCAGAGCGCGGCAATGCCGTCTTTCCAGGTGATCTTCTTGCCTTCCGAATAATCCCTGCCGTTGTAGGAGATGGGCACCTCATACACCCGGTATTTTTTCCTGGCGATTTTGCTGGTGATTTCCGGTTCGAACCCGAACCGGGCGCATTTGAGCTCGATGGAGTCGATGACTTTCCTGCTGAAAACCTTGTAGCCGGTTTCCATATCCGTCAGGTTCAGGTTGGTGAACATATTGGAAAGGGTGGTCAAGGCCTTGTTGCCCACATAATGCCAGTAAAACAAAACCCGATGCGGGCCTCCCATAAAGCGCGAACCATAGACGACATCGGCGCGCCCGTCGAGGATCGGTTCCAGAAGCACGCCGTAATCTTTCGGATCGTATTCCAGATCGGCATCCTGAATGACGATGATATCTCCCGTGGCACGGGAAAATCCGGTGCGCAGCGCAGCGCCTTTGCCCTGGTTTTTTGCGTGGTGCAAAACGACAAACCCGTCCCGGCCCTGAAACTCTTTGAGGATTTCCAACGTTCCGTCGGTGGAGCAATCGTCGATTAAAATGATTTCCTTGTCATAGTCCACCCCTTCCACTTTGCGGACAAGGTCCTTCAAAGTAGCCCTTTCATTGTAAACAGGGATGACGACGGATAGTTTCAAGTATTTTTAAGTGCTTAAAACAGAGTGTAAATGAAAGGTGCGACGGCGCTTCCTTCACTTAAAATGATCAGAAGGCTCATCATTAACATGACAAAAATTATGGGACCCAGCCACCACTTCTTGCGCGTTTTCATGAAGCCCCAGAATTCGGAGAGAATGGAAAATTTACTTTCGGAGTTGTGTTCGCTCATGATTGAATTTTAATTGAAGGGTTCGGGATTGTCTAATGAATTTTTTCTGCAAGAAACGCGGGAATTTGAATCTATTAAGAAGGGCCTTCTAAAATAGTTTGAATTTTCATACCAAAGAAACCTGCTTGCGGATCAGTCTGGAGGTCAGAATGTTTGCGGCGATTCCTGTCAACACTCCGGAGATAAGGGCCAGGCACAAAAAAACCGGCAGCAGACTGAGAAACGCTTTCTGCGGGATGAATAAATAATAGACGCAAAGCAGTACCGACATAATATGCGCGTAAGCGCCGATAACGCTGACCCCAATCAGGCTGAAAGGCCCCGTTCCCCTGCGATAGACGAAAGCCATGAAGCCTGCCGCCGCGATGCCACCGGCAAGGCTCAAGAAAAACGTCGGCCCGAGAAAAGTCCCGCCGATGATCGAACCCAAAAAGACCCGCATCACCGTGACGATCATCGCTGCTTTGAAGCCGAGAAAAACCAGCGCCAAAAGGGTCATGATATTCGCCAGCCCGAGTTTGATCCAGGGGGTGGGAAGAGGCAGTAAGGCTTCCACCCGGTGCAGGATGACTCCCAGCGCGACCAGAAGCGCCATGGACACCAGTTTTTTTTCTGGAGAAGAAATGTCAGTGGCGGTGTTCATGGCGCATTGAAAGCTTTATTCAGTAGATTTAGGGATATTCGTGAAGGTGTATTGATCTTTTTCCAGACCCACGAGAATTTTATCGCCGAACTCGAACTCCCCTTCAATTATTTTCATGGATATGGGGTTTTCGATCTGATCTTCGATCAAGCGCTTTAAGGGGCGCGCGCCGTAGATTTCGCTGAACCCGTCTTCCGCAAGCTTGTCCTTGGCCTTGGAAGTGACCTCAATACTCATATTCTGATCGGCCAGGCGTTTGTTGAGGTGATTCACCATGAGATCGGCGATCTGGCGGACGTTTTCCGGGGTCAGGCTGTGGAACACCATCAGGTCGTCCAGTCGATTCAAAAATTCGGGTTTGAACAGTTTTTTGGCTTCGCTGAGGACCAGAGCCTGAACCTGTTTATACTTTTGGGTGGTTTCGGTTGGCGTGCCGAAACCAATGCCCTTTTGTGTTTCCGAAATCGCTTTCGACCCGATGTTGGAGGTGCCGATGATGATCGCGTTTTTAAAACTGGTGACTCTGCCGTGCGCGTCGGTGAGACGGCCATCGTCCAACAGTTGCAGGAGAATATTGAAAATGTCCGGGTGAGCTTTCTCCAATTCATCGAGCAGGATGACCGTATACGGGTTGCGCCGGACTTTTTCCGTCAATTGCCCGCCTTCATCGTAGCCCACGTAACCGGGCGGCGAGCCGATGATTTTGGAAACCGTGTGCCGTTCCATATATTCGGACATGTCGAGCCGGATGATACGGTTTTCATCATCCAGTAAAAATTCCGCCAGCGCTTTGGCCAGTTCCGTTTTGCCGACCCCTGTGGGCCCCAGAAAGAGGAAACTGCCGATAGGCTTGTTTTTTTCCTTCAGCCCTGCGCGATTTCGGCGGATGGCGTTGCTGACCGCAATGATGGCGTTGTTCTGGCCGATGACGCGCTTGTGGAGGTTTTCCTCCATGTGCATCAGTTTGTCTTTTTCCTTTTCCAGAATCTTGCTGACCGGAATTCCCGTCCACGTCGCCACCACCTTGGCGATATCATCTGCGGTGACTGAGGCGTCCAGCCCAGCCAAATCTTTTTTCCACTGTTCTTTTTCTTCCGAAAGTTTTTTGTCCAGCTCGATAATTTTCTGCCGTATCTTGGCCACTTCCTGAAAGTTCTGTTTAGCAAATTCCTCGTTTTGCCGCTGCATCAGGTGGTTTTTTTCATTTTCCAGTTCGCGGATGGGAACCGGCACGTTGACAAGAGTCAGGTGCTTTTGTGAGCCAGCTTCATCGATCAGGTCGATGGCCTTGTCGGGCAACGCTCGGTCGGAGATGTGTTTTTCCGACAATTGTGCGGCGGCAATGATGGCTTCCTCCTGGTAATTGATCGAGTGATGTTTTTCGTATTTGGACTTGAGTCCATCGAGGATTTTGATGGTCAATTCCACCGAAGGTTCCTGTACCAGAATAGGCTGAAAACGACGTGCCAGGGCTTTGTCTTCTTCGATATGCTTTTTGTATTCTTCGGTGGTGGTGGCGCCGATGCATTGAAGTTGTCCTTTGGCGAGGGCCGATTTCAACATGTTCGAGGCGTCGACCCCTCCCGCTCCGGCCCCGGCGCTGACAATGGTATGCAGCTCGTCGATGAACAATATGATGCTGCCACGCGCGGCGATGATTTCGTCTTTCACCGCTTTCATGCGTTCTTCAAATTCGCCGCGCATTTTGGCTCCAGCGACGATTTCGGACATATCCAATACCTTGACTCGCTTGTTCAGTAAGGTGTTGGGAACTTCCGCGTTGACGATGCGTTGTGCCAGCCGGTCGACAATGACGGTTTTGCCCACTCCGGTTTCGCCGATCAAAACAGGGTTGTTCTTTTTCCGGCGTGAAAGTATTTGAATGAGTCGGTTGATTTCTTTTTCCCGTCCGATTACCGGGTCCAGTTCGCCCCGGCGGGCGCGGTCGGTTAGATCAGTGGTGAACTGGTCAAGCACGTTGAATTGTCCCTCGGCATCCTTGGCGTCAATTGTGCGGCCCCCGCGCATGATTTCCAACTCATCCTTGACTCTGCCGTAATTGAGGCCCGCTTCGCTGAGAATAGAAGACACTTTTCCCACACGCGGATCAAGTAAGGCCAGGAAAACGGCTTCTACCCCGATAAATTTATCATTCATCTTTTTTTGTTCGGCCTGGGCAATTTCAAACAGAGTTTCGGTTTCCTTGGCAAGTTGGATATGTTGAATTGTTTTTCCCTCAACTTTTTGCTGATCCTTTTGTGCCTCGTAAATCTTTTCCAGTAGTTTATTGGAGAGGTTTTTTTCTTCCGGGTTTATCTTGTCCAGCAATTCAGCAATAATGGAATCTTCCTGCTCCAGAAGACCTAAAAGGATAAAGTCCGGAGTGAGAAGATCCTGGCGCAGGTTGATCATTTCCATGGACCCGATGTTCAGGGCTTCGATCACTTTATTGGTGAAATAGCGTACGAATTGTTGCAGCATCTTTTTTTACAGAGAACAGGTTTTTATTTGGAATCCAGTAACGATTGCAAGTGGATGAGAACGGAATCGCTTAACGCTTCCAGGTTATAGCCACCTTCCAGCATGGAGATCAGGCGTCCTTCGCAGATTTCCTCTGCCGCTTGAGAGATCATTTGCGTCATTTTGCCATAGCCTTCGGTGGACACTTCCATGTTGGCTAGAGGATCGTCCATATGGGCGTCAAACCCTGCCGAGATAATGATCAAGTCGGGCTTAAAGCGAAACATTTCCGGAATCAGTTTGTTCTCGACGATATCCAGATACACGTCATCGCCGCAATACGCCCGCAAAGGGAAATTGAGGGTGGTTCCAAGGCCGTCACCGGTTCCGGTTTCGTCTTGGTCGCCGGTTCCGGGATAAAACGGGTATTGATGTGTGCTGCTGTAATACACTGAAGGGTCCGCATAAAACGAATGTTGTGTGCCGTTGCCGTGATGCACGTCCCAATCGAAGATAAAGACCCGGTTCAAGCCTTTTTCTTTGATGGCGTAGCGGGCGGCGACGGCGACGTTGTTGAACAGGCAGAATCCCATCGCTCGGTTGTGTTCCGCATGGTGACCGGGCGGACGGACGGCGCAAAACACGTTGTCGGCTTCGCCGTCGACCACGAGATCGACAGCGGTCAGTCCCGCTCCTGCCGCCAGGACCGCGGCATCGTATGAATTCTGGCTGATGACCGTGTCCGCGTCCATCTGCCCGACATCCTCTTCGCAGGCGGTTTTGACCTGTGCGATGTATCCCGAATCGTGATTGAGGTGAATCTGTTCCGTGCTGGCGTTTCTCGGTTCGGTGAATATCAGGTGGGGACTGATATCGGACGTCTGGACTTTGCTGGTGATGGCTTCCAGGCGGTGCGGCGTTTCCGGATGCGGATCGGTTTCATGCTTGAGGTATAGTGAATTGTAGATAAAACTGGTTTTTTTCATTTTGTTCTGTTTATTAAATAGGCTCGAAACAGGGCTATGAACGGCCCCCGGTTAAATCGTTGTCTTGTTTAAATTTGTGAGAGAATAACAGAATACGCAAAATGGAACAATAAGGGTAAATTTTATGGATTCCCCGGCAGTGATGGAAAAAGTGCAGGCGTTACAGGCGCGCGCGGTGGCGCTTGGGTTCGATGGCTTTGGCATCGCCCGTCCCGATATCCCTGCCGCCGTGGAGAAATACCAGCAGTGGCTGCGCCTTGAATATGCAGGCGAAATGGCGTACATGCGCCGTTGGGAAGAAAAAAGATCGGATTTGAACCACGTGCTCCCCGGAGTGCAAAGCGTGATCTGTTTGCGGAAAAATTACTTCACCCGCGAACGCGACATGACCTTTCTTGAGCACCCGGATGAAGCCGATATTTCGCACTATGCGTTGAACGAAGATTATCACGATGTGATGCTGCCTCGCCTCAAACAACTGGAAGATGCCGTCCATCAGGAGTTCGCGGGTTGCAACAGCAAGGTCTATGTCGACACGGGTCCTGTGTTGGAAAAACCGTTGGCCGAGCAGGCCGGAATCGGCTGGATCGGTAAGCACAGCAATTTGATCAGCGAAGGCATCGGTTCCTGGTATTTTCTTGCGGAAATTTTGCTCGATGTCTGGCTGCCGGAGAATCAGCCGGCAGTGGACCGTTGCGGCACCTGTCAGGACTGCATCGACATTTGCCCGACCCAGGCCATCGTCGCCCCTTACGTGGTCGATTCCAGGCGTTGCATCTCCTATCTGACCATCGAACTGAAGGGTGTGATTCCAATAGAATTTCGCCGGGCGATGGGCAACCGCATCTACGGTTGTGACGACTGCCAGATCGTCTGCCCCTGGAACTCCTACGCGGTGCAGACCGAGGAAAGCGCGTTTTACGAGCAGGAAAGCACCCGCCGCCTCATCGACTTGATGCGGCTCGATGACAAGAGCTTTCGTGAGCGCTTTCGCCACAGTCCCATCAAGCGGATCAAGCGCCGGGGGTTGTTGCGCAACGTGGCGGTGGCTCTCGGAAATTCCGGCAGCCCGGAAGCGGTGCCTCCCCTCATCGACGCTCTCAGGGATTCGGAGCCTCTGATCCGTGCCCACGCGGTCTGGGCGCTGGGGGAATTGCTGCAGGCAAAAGCCCTGCCCATACTGCGGGAAAAACTGGCCTCTGAGACGGATGACCGGGTGCTGGAGGAAATTCGGACAATAGAAAAAATGTTTGATTTGTCCAAGGGTTCCGATTTTTCTCGTTAGGCAATAAACTCGTTGAAAAGACCCGGACCCACAGCCTATAATCGAAGATTCCTTTGACCCTTTAACGAAAATGACTATGACTGAAGACACGAATTCCCGATTTTTAAAGGCTTGCCGCGGCGAGCCGGTAGACGCCACCCCGGTCTGGTTCATGCGCCAGGCAGGCCGGTACATGAAAGCGTACCGGGATCTTAAGGAAAAGCATACCTTTCTTGAAATGTGCAAAACCCCGGAGCTGGCAACTCAGGTGACGATGCAGCCGGTGAATGCGCTCAACATCGACGCGGCGATTATTTTTGCCGATATCCTCCTGCCGCTCGAGCCGATGGGCACGGGACTCGAATTTTCCGCCGGCGACGGGCCGGTGGTGCCGCGTCCGGTGAAAGACGCCAAGGCGGTGGAAAAACTGCGTCCGGTGAATGCCGAGGAACAATTGGGATTCGTCGGCGATGCCATCCGCATGGTGCGAAAAGAGATCAACGGCAAAGTGCCACTGATCGGATTCGCCGGTGCACCGTTCACGCTGTCCAGCTATATGGTAGAGGGCGGCAAGTCGAAAGATTTCACCGCCACCAAAATGATGATGTTCGAAGCGCCGGAAATCTGGAAGCAGTTGATGGACAAAGTCTGCGCCACGCTGATCGACTATTTACGCATGCAGGTCAACGCCGGTGCGCAGGCGTTGCAGATTTTCGACAGCTGGGTCGGCTGCGTCAGCCCGTTCGATTACGAACACTATGTTCTGCCTTACACAAAGCGGGTCATCGATGGCGTGAAAGACACCGGCGTTCCCATCATCAATTTCAGCACCGGAACTTCGACCATGCTGAATCTCGTGGCCAAGGCGGGAGGCGATGTGATCAGTTTCGACTGGCGCATTCATCTCGACGACGCCTGGAAGCAGGTGGGATTTGACCAACCGATTCAGGGGAACCTCGACCCTTCGATCCTCATGGCGCCGTTGCCGGTCATCAAGGAACGCGTACACGATATTTTAAAACGCGCCGCAGGACGACCGGGGCATATTTTCAACCTGGGACACGGAATTTTTCAGCACACGCCCGTGGACCATGTCAAAGCCGTCTGCGATATGGTGCACGAATACCGTCATGAATGATTCTGCTTCCACTGTAGCCAAATCAACCACTGCTTTATTTCTGCTGGCCCACGGAGCGCCTCAGTCTCTTGACGACATTCCGCTTTATCTGAAAAACATCCGCGGCGGTAAGGAATCGTCTCCTGAAGTGATCGGGATGGTGCGCGACCGCTACCAGCTCATCGGCGGCAGTTCTCCACTGCTTGACATCACCCGTGGCCAGGCGGAGGCGCTGGAAAAATTCATCAACCAGGGAAACGAAGCCTTCAAGGTTTATTTCGGCATGCGCACCTGGAGTCCCTACATTCGCGACGTGGTCCGGCAGATGGTCGATGACGGAGTCAAGCGGGTAGTGGCGATCTGCCTGGCGCCGCAGTACAGCCGCTGGAGCACCGAGCGTTATTTCAAGGCGTTCCGCGAAGCGTTGAAGGAATGCGGCGCTGAAGACCTGGAAGTTCGCTATGTTTCCAGCTGGTGCAATCATCCTTGTCTGATCGACGCGTTTGTCGAGCGCTATGAGCAAGCTTTAAATAAACTC
This sequence comes from Nitrospinaceae bacterium, assembly GCA_029261515.1. GTDB lineage: Bacteria > Nitrospinota > Nitrospinia > Nitrospinales > VA-1 > JAJDBE01. The sequence continues at coordinate 14,839 of JAJDBE010000037.1, forward strand.
AAGCAGGAGGGCAAGGACAAGGTCTACACGGTTTTTACGGTGCACAGCATTCCTGCTTCTTCTCTGGATGAAGGAGACATTTACGACCAGGAATACAGGAGAACGTTAGAAGGGATTGTCGCGCGGGTGAAGCCGCACCGCTGGTACATGGCGTACCAGAGTCAGGGCATGATTCCGGTTCCGTGGCTGGGGCCGAGCGTCGAATCGGTTCTGGATAAAATCGCCCATTATGGCCCACGTACGGTTCTCGTGGTTCCAGTGGGTTTCGTTTCCGACCACATCGAAATTTTGTATGATATAGATGTCGGGTTTAAAGAGTACGCGAAAGAGCGCCACCTCGAACTATTCCGCACGGAATCAATGAACCTGTCGCCCCGGTTCATTGAAGCGCTGGCCGCCGTGGCCTGGGAAAACCTGGCCTGATCGGCAACCCATAATATTTCCTCAGCATCTTGGCCGGGTTTTTGCTATTCTTCAGAAAAGCCCAAGGCATCTTTTAAGTCTTCGCAAATGACGAACCTCCTCCTTCACTTTTACCGACCATGCTTATGAATCTGGAAACGTTGAATCCCCAACAGTTGGAAGCTGTGTGTCACGACGATGGGCCGCTCATGGTGGTGGCTGGCGCCGGCTCCGGCAAAACGCGGGTCATCACCACCCGCATCGCCCGCCTGATTCAGGAGCGGGATGTGAACCCGGAACGCATTCTCGCCATCACCTTCACCAATAAAGCCGCGGCGGAAATGCAGGAACGGGTGCGGCGTATGATGGGCCACTCCGATGCGTCTCCCTGGATCAGCACATTTCATTCCTTCTGCCTGCGCATTTTAAGGCGGCATATCTCGGCGCTGGGGTATCCCAGTGATTTTGCTATTTACGACGCTCAGGACCAGTTGTCGTTGCTCAAGCAATGCATGAAGGCCGCCTCCCTTAATGAAGAGGCGTTTCCCCCCAAAGCCCTGCTCAACCACATCAGCGGTTTCAAGAACGACTTTCTTTTTCCCAAGGACATCGATCTCGATTCCCTGCCGTTCGGCAATAAATTAAAAGCCGCCAAGGTGTATCCCGTGTATCAGGAGGGATTGCGGAAAAACAATGCGCTGGATTTTGACGATCTATTGGTTTGGATGGTGCGTCTCTTAAAAGAGGTCGAGGAGGTTTCGGACCTTTACAACGACCGTTTCCGTCACATTCTGGTGGATGAATTTCAAGACACCAACCTGACGCAGTACCAACTGTTGAAACTTTTATTGCGCAAACATCAGAACGTTTGCGTGGTGGGAGACGACGACCAGAGCATCTACCGCTGGCGCGGCGCGAATGTGGAAAACCTGCTGCATTTTGAAAAAGATTTTCCCGGCACCGTGGTCATCAAGCTCGAAGAAAACTACCGTTCGACACAGAACATCCTGAAAGCCGCAGGCGAAGTGGTCAAGGAAAACCGCAACCGCAAAGCCAAGACGCTTTGGACCGAGAACGAAAGCGGCGCGCCCATCGTTTACTACCGGGCCGCCGACGAGGTCGATGAAGCCCGCGCTGTCACCGACCGCATCGTCAAACTCAATCAGGACGAAGGGATTTCTTTCAGCCACATGGCCATTCTGTACCGGACCAACGCGCAATCGCGGGTGCTGGAGGATGCGTTGCGGCGGACGGGAATCCAGTATCAGGTGTTTGGTGGATTGAAATTTTACCAGCGCAAAGAGATCAAGGATATTTTGTCTTACATGCGCGTGGTGCTGAATCCGGAAGACTCGGTTTCTTTGAAACGCATCATCAACGTTCCGGCCAGAGGCATCGGCAAGACCTCTCTCGATAAAATCGAAGCCTGGTGCAATGCAGAGAATGTTTCTCTGATGCAGGGGTTAAAGCAGGCCGAAGGGAAACGTCTGGTCTCCACGGCGGCGGCAAAGAAGATCAGCAATTTTGTCAGCATGATGGATCACTTCGAATCCCTGGTGCAAAATGGCTCCCCGATCGATTTTTTGAAGGAGGTCATCGAACGCTCAGGCTATGAAGCGATGTTACGCAAGGATGACACGCCTGAAAGCCGCAGCCGGCTGGAGAATCTGCAGGAACTGTATTCCGGGCTGGAACAGTCGGTGGACACCCAGGGCAACACCCTGCAGGAGTTTCTCGATTCCACGGCGCTGGTCGCCGACATCGACACGCTGGAGGATTCGCGCGGTATTTTACCGCTGATGACACTGCACACCTGCAAAGGGCTGGAGTTTGACGCGGTGTTCATCATCGGTCTCGAAGACGGTCTGCTGCCGCACAGCAGTTCCATGTCCGACCCGGCAGAGTATGAAGAAGAACGCAGGCTTTGTTACGTCGGGTTCACGCGGGCCAAAAAAATGTTGTTCGTCAGTAATGCGCGCCGACGCAAAATTTACGGCAGCACGTTCAATTACCCGCCGTCGCAATTTCTACTGGCGGTTCCCTCGGATATCATGGAAAGCGAAAGAAGCCCTGAAAACGACGGCTATGCTTCCTCCTCGTATCCTTCCTACGGGATACGGTCTGAACCTAAGATGGCCTCGGCCAAATCGAAATCCCAATATTCGATCGGCGCTAAAGTCATTCATCCGACCTTCGGCAAAGGCGTGGTCATCAACCGCACCGGCAATGAGGACGACTTGAAGTTGGAGATTTTTTTCAAACAGCCGCACGGCAAGAAAAAATTAGCCGTCAACCATGCTAAACTGATCCCTCTATAAATCCAAAAATGCTAGGCGTCTCACTCCACCCGGGTGGGAACGATTTTTTCGGGAAGTTTTATGACAGCTCTCAAACGATTATCGGTTGTGTTTTTTGTAGCACTCGTGCTTTCACTTGTTGGCGCAACTGTGCAGGCGGACGACAAAAACGCAGTCGCGTTTTCTGGAGAAGTGAAAAAAGTGATCGCCAAGAAAAATAAAGTGGCGGTGGTCGATCCGCAAACGAAAAAGCGCTTCACTGTGATCGTCGACGATAAAACCAAAATCAGCGGCTGGAAAGAATTAACGGAGATCGAAAAAGGCGACGCCATTTCCGGAAAGTACGTGGTGACAGACAAGGGGCTGTACATCGCCACGGAACTCAAGGGTGAATAAAACTTACAGACTGACTCGCTTGAGTTTCAAGTCGAGAAGTTTATCGAGGCGTTCTTTGCCTCCGGGCGGCAGCCTGAGTGAGAGCAGGATGCTCTCATCCTGATAGTCTTCCTTGACGATGATCGCTTGTTTGCGGATTTTTTGTATCAAAGGGGCTTCGGCGTAGTCCAGTTTCAGGGTGTAGGGGATGAGTTTGTTCTCGTAACAGCGGATGATGCCCTGTTGTAGATGCTCGATGCCTTCGCCGGTTTTACAGGAGAGGAAAATGGCTTCCGGGTAGTCGTAATGGCCATCGGATAAAATTTCAGGGTCCGGAATTTGGTCGATTTTATTGAAGACCAAAAGAGAGTCGATCTCATTAGCGCCCAGTTCATTCAACACCTCTTCCACCGTCTCCATTTGTTTGCGGTAATTGGGATGGCTGAAGTCCACGACCTTGAGCAGCAGGTCGGCTTCGCGCACTTCATCGAGGGTGCTTTTAAAAGACGCCACCAGATCGTGCGGTAATTTGTCGATGAGTCCTACCGTGTCCGCCAGGAGCACCGGATAAGGAAAGTTTTTTTTGATCTTGCGGATGGTGGCGTCGAGCGTCGCGAACAGTTTGTCTTCGACCAGAGTGTGGGACCCCGTCAGCCGGTTCATTAAGGTGGATTTGCCAACGTTGGTGTAGCCGACAAGCGCCACGCGGTAAATTCCCGTGCGGCTTTTGCGTTGCGTTTTTTTCTCCTTATCGATCTGTTTTAACTTCCTCTCAAGCTTAGTGATCTCGTTGCGGATGAGTCTCCGGTCCAGCTGAATCTGCGTTTCCCCCACGTCTCGAAGTCCGATGCCGCCGCGCTGGCGCGACAGATGCCCCCACATGCGCGTCAGTCTGGGGAGCGCGTATTTTAAGCGCGCCAGTTCCACCTGAGTCTTAGCTTCCCGGCTTTTGGCGTGGTCGTTGAATATTTCCAGAATCAGCCAGGAGCGGTCGATCACCCGGCATTTGAAAAGATTCTCCAGAGTGCGGTTTTGCCCTGGCGACAACTCCGCATCGAAGATAACGACTTCCGGCGTGTGGTGGCGGACAGCCTGCTCCAGTTCTTCCACCTTGCCGCTGCCAAGCAGCGTCTTGGGATTGATGGCGGTCAACCGCTGTGTGAGCCGGGCGACGGGCTGGTAATGCGCGGTGGTCGCCAGCCCTTCCAGTTCGTCCAGAGTGATGGACATGGGAACCGAGCCGTCATGCGGCATTTCAACGCCGACCAGAATGGCCTTCCTTTTTTGGGAAGTTTCCTGTTTGATTTGATAGAAAGGGGCTTTCATAGGATGTCCCTATTATAGCGTATTCCCGGGAGGAATCGGGCATTGATTGCAATTGGTTTTTGAGGCCTAAAGGGAGGATCAGGGCAGGACTTTGAGGCCCGGGTAGTCCTGATCGTGGAGAAGCTTTCCCTGTGGGTCAAACTCTTTTCTGTTCAGCAATTGACCTTTACGGTAGGTGTAGACGAATTCCAGAGAACCGTCTTCGGCAAAGGTTTTGGTTTCGCCTTCCTGGCGGTCGTTTTTGAAATTCATTTCCACTTTGAGCCCGCCGTCGCTGGAATACTTCTCTACCGTTCCGTGGAGCTGGTCTTCCTTGTAATGGCCCTTGTCTTTTAATTTACCGTTGCGGAAATAGCCCAAACTGACGCCATCGCGTTTGCCGTTTTTATAATTCCACTCCGTCAGCAACTCTCCGGTGGGATAATACAATTTGCTCACACCATGCAGGGCGCCGTGGCGGTAGGCTCTTTCGGAAAGAAGATTCCCCGTGTCACTAAACTTTTCAACGCTTCCATGCGGCAGACCATCTGCATCCAGCTCTCCTTTTACGCTTATTTCTCCGTTGGAGTGATGTTGAATGAGCGGTTTTGCGCAAGCGAATGCCGGCAGGCTGAAGAACAAAACCAAACCGAGAAAGAATGTTTTTATCATGAGTATTTTAATGGAGATAAAACTGAACTCACGGAGTTGTCACAAACGATTCCGCATAGCTTCGCGCTTTCTCGGCTTTTTCCCTTTGCTGATTTTTTGCGAACCACCGCTCCGCATTCTTCGCACGTTCGACAGCCCGGTTTTTTTGACCCATCTCAGAATTGATTTCGGCAATGAGCACATTGGTCTTGCCGTCATTGGGTTTGAGGTCGAGCGCCATTTTGAAGGCCCACAGAGCGCTCTCATGGCTTCCCAGCGTCACATTGGTATAAGAGGCGTAACGGATCAATTTGCTTCTGTCTTTCGCATTTAATGCGTTTATGTAGCGCTCGGACTCCAGATAAACGTTTCCCAGTTCGAGGAAAATCGATCTTGGGTCGACGCGTTCTGTTTTTAATTTATTGAGCAGGTCCTTAATCTTATCACTGAATTGAAGCAACTGTGCCTGGTGTGATTTGAGCGGGTCCTTTTCGATTTGCCGTTTCAACTGGCCTTTTTCAGACCGCTCTTCCCGTAGCAATTGTTCGAGGCGTTTGTTTTCAATTGCGGCGAGGCGCTGCCGTTCCTCCAGACTCAACGGTTGTTCTTTGATCCGGGATGAGCTTCTCACTGGAATTTGCAATTCGAGTAGGAGCTCGTCTGGATCGACGGAATTGGCGGCAATTTCGTTTTGTTTTTGCCTGCGTTTTAATTTAACGAGCCTTGGGGGCCGGGAACGACGGGCGGTTTCAACGGTTTGCTGGTGTTCTTTTTTGATTTTTTTCTGTTGTTCGCGAAGTTCCCTGAGGATATCCGAGAGATCGATATTCGACTGTTGCAGGTCGAGTTTGTACTCCTTGAGAAACAGTCGCATGGATTCGGTGAGTTCCTCGGCATCCCATTCCAGTTGGATGGTTTCCTGTGGGTCTGCGTTGCCCGTATCCAAAATTTCCTGGGCTGTTGCAAGGGCGGGAAGAAGCAATCCCAAGACCAGCAGAAGAAATCGAAGTTTTAGGCGAGAAGTCAGTTTCAGCATTTCAATCGGAAAAGGAGGCTCAATAAGCCGATTCAACAAATTGTGATCAAAATAAAAAACGGACGATCAGTCGCCCATAAGATCAATTATATCAAATATTTAACTGGAATTGGGTTTTTGTTGTGAATTTGATCTGGTGAGGGAGGGGCCGAAGACGGGGAATTATCAGGATCAACAGAATTTTTTAACACGATGAAGGGTCTTAATAACATAAGAGAATTCTATGCCTGCTGTGAGGCGGTTGGTTTTTTTCGGGAGGAAGAAATGTTGATTAAAGCGAAAATGGTTTTAAAGAAGAAATTGATTTGCCGTGGGACAGGGCTGGTGATGTTGGTTTTGTTATCGTTTGTTCTTCTCCCGCCTTTGCTTTATGCGGACCAATGTCCTCAGCCGCGCAAAACCAAAAAAGCGCCTGAACAATTTTTAAAGATGACGAATCCCTTGTCTCTCGAACCTGAAAATATCATTGCGGGAAAAATCCTTTTCGAAAGAAAAGCCAAACCCTTGCCCTGTATGCAGTGTCACGGGTTGAGCGGAACGGGAGATGGTCCCATGGCGTTTGGATTGACGCCGCCTCCCAGGAACTTCACCTGTGCGCAAACCATCAAGGATGTGCCGGATGGACAACTGTTCTGGATCATCCGCAATGGCTCTTCCGGGACGGGGATGCCGGCTTTCAAAAAGCTGGAGGATGAAGAGATATGGCAATTGATTCTTTATCTAAGAAAACTATCCCTGACCCGTCTGGTTCATTGGAAAAATTAAGATAATTCATTGAATCCTTGCCACGAGTGTTGGCGCGGCAGCCAACGGGGGACGTTTTGCATGTAAGTACGGTAGGGGTCTCCAAACCGGCGCGACAGTTCCGGTTCTTCCACAAGCGGTGTGTAGATGGCATTCCCCACCGCAAAAACAAGAAACCACAGGAACAGGGGCAGGGAACCGAAAAGAATTGACTGGCCCAAAAGAACGCAGGCCACGGCTTCCACCATAGGATTGCGCACATGCCGGTAGAGTCCCTCCGTCACCAGTCGTTGCGGCGGGTCCCAGGGGGCCGGTGTTCCGTCCCCATAGTGCATGAACAACGAGACACAGCGGACCGCAACCACAGCACCCACGGCGATCAGCAAGCCACCCAGAATTCCTGGGACCGGTTCGAAGCTCATTCTGTAAGGCGCTAGAAAATTTATGCTTTCTGAAGCCCAGAGGATCAACGCCGGAAGGACGATCATGATATTGAACGGGGCGATGAAAAAAACTCTGAGCAGGCGGCGGTTTATTTTCATTGTGCGCTCATGAAATAATCATCGATTCAAAATTTTCAAGGCCTGCGGGAAAATTAAGCCTTCCCAAAGGGCATACTGTTTTGCTGAAGGGTGGATGCCGTCCTCTACAAACATTTCCGGGCGGTCACAGAATTTTTGTGACAGCGGAAATAGGTCGACAACCGGAAGACCTCGTTTTTTCGCCTGACCTTTGATGATATTGTTGTAGGCGGAAATGCCTTTGGCAATATTTCGACCGTAACCGTAACGCTCGCTTTCGGGAGCGCAGGAAAAATCCGGGATGGTGATGACGAGCAGGCGGTCGGCGGTCGGAAGTTTTGCCAGCATCCGGTCCATCAGAATTCCAAGTTGCGCGGTGAATTTTTTTCGTCCCGATCCTCGCACCCAGTCGTTGACGCCGATCAATAACGTGGCGAACTCCGGGTTTGCCGCCGCAAATACCGGCAGTTCATTTTCGATGGCTTCCTGCACGCGCCAGCCTGTTCGCGCCGGGTTGGCGGCGAGTTCGATTTCGATGCCTGCGGCGGCCAGGTTTTTTGTTAGCAACGTGGGCCAGCAATCGGTTTTAGCAACGCCTTCACAAATCGTGTAGGAATCGCCGATGGCGACATAACGAATGGAACCTGCCTGAGCCGTAACTGAATTAAGACTGATCAGGAAAAGAACGGTCAGACAGAGTCGTGTCCCCATTTTTTCAGGGAGCATACCGATGGATCAGGGGTTCAGGTAGGGGATCACAAGGTGATAGACTGCGCCGACGGCGACGGTGATATAAAACACAATTCCAAAAACATTCCATAACGTTTCTTTGATGGGCCGCGAGGTGGAAACCGGAGTGTTGTCGTTTTTTGCCGCAGTAGAATTCATGGCGCTTCCTTTACAAATCAGAGGGTCTATTTTATGAATGGTCCCATTTTATCGTTTTCTAAAAAAACCTCAACTTGATTATTGTAAAATTGGGGCTTTACGCATCGACCTAGGTGTGGTGAAATGACAGGAAAATTCCCCATTAAAAATGGTTCTACTGCCTTCTCCGGTCCCCGTGGAAGGTAAGAGACAACAAATCAAAGAGTAGCGATGAAAGTGAAACTGTCCGAACTGATCGGGAATAATTGCGAATCCATAGACGATGGCCGCAAACTGTATCAAGTGATTCATCCGGAGATCGTGAAAGGCGCCTCTGTGGAACTGGATTTTTCCGGTGTCGAAAACATTATCACTCCCTTTCTCAATGCCTGTTTGGGAAAACTGCTGGACCTTTTTGAAAAGGAAACCATCATGGAACGTTTGGTCTTTTGCCATATTTCCGAGGATCATTTAAAGCGGGTCAACGAATACATTGACCGCAAGGACCAGCAGAATCTGGACGCCACGACCCGCGAGTTGATGGTGGATCTTTTTGAGGAAGATGAACTGGGCGATACGGGGCAGTAGCGCAGTGAATTAGCTTATTGGAAAAGACGCATGGGATGGTTTGATATTTTCGCAAGCCGGACGATAAAAAAATACAAGCAACGCGTGCAAAGCAATCCCGATGATGCCGAGGCGCGCTTTTATCTTGCCGCGGCTTATGAAGAGAAGGGACGCGTTAAGGATGCGATCCGTGAGTTCACGGAAGCCTTGCGTCTCAACCCGAAATCTGCGGAGGTGCATTTCAATCTTGGAGTTTTGTATGAGCAGACCAACGATGGTAAAAATGCCATCGTTCATATCCTGAAGGCCGGCAACCTATTCGGTGGAAAAGGCGATGCCGCCAATAAAGAACGGGCCAGAAAGCGGTTGCGGGATTATTACCAGAAATTTGGATTCAAGCCGGAAGATTTCCCTGATGATTTAAAAAACGCCTAGGGTCCCAGTTGGCGAATCGCTTCATAAACCACGATGCTCACCGCATTGGCCAGGTTGAGCGACCGCACCCGGTCGTCGTACTGGGGAATGCGAAAAATGCGTTCTGCATGTTTTTTTCTCAATTCCTCTGAAAGCCCCGCCGTCTCATTTCCAAAAAAAAGATAAGTCCCCTGTTCGAATCGATGCTCAAAATAGGAAGCCTGGGCCTTGGTTGAAAAAAATACCAGGTGCGATTCCTTCGGGATCGATTGCTGAAACGTTTCCAGATTTGGGTGAATCGACACATCGACGTGTTTCCAGTAATCGAGGCCTGCCCGCTTGAGTTGCGTGTCGTTGATCTGGAATCCCAGTGGTTCAATCAAATGCAGGGCGCTTCCTGTGGCCAGACACAACCGGCCTATGGAACCGGTATTGACCGGAATTTTGGGTTCAACCAGAACGATATTTAAACCGTGGGGCATAAAAACGATCCTTAGTACGATATTTCTCCGAATATATGAGGAGCCGTACTCATTTGAGAAAATTAAATCATTGATTATATAGGATTCCAAGCGTCAACGGCCGATTTTAAAAAAATAAGAAAAAAATTTAGGTATTGGGTCTTGCGTCAAATGGATTGTTAACCTAACTTGTTTGGGAGAGGATCGTCGCGTTTGAAATTTCTTTTATGGAAGGAGATTTTCTGAGATGACGAAACACATGACCCATCATTTTTCCAAGGATAACGAAACACATTTGGAAGCCATCGGGGATTATATGGCATCCCCGGTGATCAGCATTTCTCCCAATGCTTCAGTAAGAGAAGCGGCCCAATTGATGCAATCCAAAAATATCGGGTCTTTATTTGTTAAGGAGAGTGAAGAGTTTGTCGGTCTGGTGACCGAGTCGATTATTTCGCACGGCATTGTGGCGGAAGGTCTTAAGCCTGAGACCACAAAAGTTTCCGAGGTAATGCACTCATCGATACCCAGCTTGGATTGTATGGAAAGTGTTGAAAAAGCCAATATATTCATGGCTCAAAAAAAAATCCGTCACCTGGGTGTGACCAAGGACGGGAAAATAATCGGTGCGCTGTCTGTTAAAGACCTGGTGTCATTTTTCTCTAATCCCAGAATAAGAACCTGGTAGTCAGGAGCGCACAGACCTTTTTTCTGTTCTTAAGGAGCGAGTGCAGGGTTGGAATGGTCCGATGCGGTTTTCCTGTTTAAGGAGGGCATGAACTATGAAGAAAGATGTTTCTGATAATTTATCCGAAGATTCTGATATTTTGCAGGAAGAGATTGGAGATTTCATGAGTGCCCCGGTCTTGAGCATTGACCATACCTCTACGGCTCAGGAGGCGGCGCGTTACATGCAGGCCAGTAATATCGGGTCGCTTTTGGTCAAGGAATATCAGGATTATGTGGGGATCATCACCGAAACCGATTTATCCCGCAAGGTGGTGGGCGCCGGGTTGAACCCTGAGACCACTCTGGTCTCGGCGATCATGTCTTCTCCTCTGCAAAAGATAGACCGGTATTTCCCGGTAGAGGAGGCGAATGAATACATGCATAAAAATAAAATCCGCCACCTGGTGGTCACCGAGGAAGATAAGGTCGTGGGGATGCTGTCGATGAAAGATCTGGTGGCCTACTACGCAAAATCGTCTTTTAGAATGCAGGAATGATCTGCATCTGCAAAGATTCCCGATAAAACCTGCATGCCCGTAGCGTCTTTCGTTGCGGGCATTTTTTTGTTTAAATAGAATGCATTCCAATCAACGATTTACAGCCATTGGTGTTCTTTGTACCAGTTCAGGGTTTCTTCCAGCCCTTTTTGTAAATCGTATTGCGGGTCAAATTTGCAATCGTCAAAAAATTTTTGTGAGGACGCCGTCCAGGTGCTTTGCCGGATGTCGATCATTCTCTGGCTGTCCAACAGAGGCGGCGTGGTCCGGTAGATGGAAATAAATTCCAGGAACAGTCCGATAAAAATTAATAGGCTGTCAGGAATCCGTAAGGTGCGCGGTTTTACGTTGAGGAGGTTGGATGCGGTTTTTACCACTAAATCCCAGGAATACGAATTCCCATCGGTAATAAAATAGGCATTGCCACTTTCCGTAGGGCAAACGGCGGCTTTTAACATGGCGTCCACCAGATCCTGCACGTAAATCAGGGAAAGGACACGTTGTGAGCTGCCCATTTTAACATTCCAACCTTTGGTAATTCCTTTCAGGAAAGTGAAAAAATTGGTTTCTCTCGGCCCATAAACGACTGGAGGGCGAAGAATCGTGATCGGTAGGGAAGAGGAGAACCGGCCTGCAATTTTTTCGCCTGCTAATTTGGATTTTCCATAGAAGGTGACAGGTTTGCAGGGGGTCGCTTCATTGACAGGTGCATTGGGCAAGGCGGGCCCCACTGCGGCCAGACTGCTAAGATGCACGATTTTCTTCAGGTTTTTTCCTGCATCGGAACATTTTTCATAAAGATTCTGGCAGGCGTCTGCATTGACTCGAAAATATTCCTTACGGGATTTGGCTTGGGTCAACCCGGCGCAGTGAAAAACGTAATCGATTTGATTGAGGAAGTCGTCAAGAAAGAGGGGGTCCGCTAAATCGCCAAAATGCAGTTTCACTCGGGTGCGGTCGAGCCACCGAAGGTCGCTGGATCTTCGCACCAGACAATGTACGTTGCATTTTTTATCCAGAAGGGATTGGACGATATGGCCGCCGATAAACCCGGATGCGCCGGTGACCAGGACAGTGGAATTGTCTATGGAAGTGGGTTCGTTCATTGGGATGGTTGAATTTTTCCAAACCAGAAAAAATGATTGGAAAGGAGTAGCCGGTGAGCAGAATCCGACTTGATAAGATCGAGGCACACAGCGCCTGATGGATTAAAATCAAAAGCGGGATTCCCGGCTTGTTCTATTAGGGACAAATCATGGGATGCGTGAATTACTGAGAAATGATTCCCAATTCTTTCCCGAATTTGTCAAAGGAAACAAGAATCTTGTCGAGATCTTCGTGGGTGTGAGAGGAGGTAAAACTGGTGCGAATCATGGCGTTATGCGGCGGCACGACTGGAGAGACGGCAACGCCTGCAAAAATTCCATCGTCAAAAAGCAGTTGATTGAACAAGAGGGTCAATGCTTCATCCCCGATGTTTATGGGAACGATGGGTATAGGGTTGTTATTCACCTGAAAGCCTAAATTGAAAAATCCCTTTTTAATATAGGACGTATTATTTTGCAACTGTTCGAGGTGAATCGGTTCCCGGATCATGATGTCGAGCGCTTGAGTGACGCCAGCAACCGAAGCCGGCGGCAGGGCCGCGGTAAAGATGAATGAGGATGCCTTGTGACGGATAAATTCCATGACCTTGGATTTTCCGGACACAAACCCTCCAATAGAACCCAGGCTCTTGGAAAACGTTCCGACGTAAATGTCAATTTCATCCTCGAGGTTGTAATGGTTGGTGACGCCTTTGCCCTGTTCTCCCATGACTCCCAAACCATGCGCTTCATCGACCAGGATAGTTGCTTTGTAATCTTTCGCCAGCTTGACGATCTCCGGCAGATTGGCGATGTCCCCGCTCATACTGAAAACGCTGTCAGTGATGATGAGCTTGCCAGCCACACTCGAAAATTTCTTCAAACAATATTCCAGGTGATCCATATCGTTATGACGGTAACGGATGGTTTTCCCAGGCGAGATAGCACACCCTTCGTAAATGCTGGCATGATTCTCCCGGTCAGAAAAGGCGACGTCTTTTCTCCCCAACAGGCAGGAAATGGTTCCCTGATTGGCCTGAAATCCTGTTGACATGACAATGGCGTCTTCCCGGCTGAGAAACCTGGAAAGTTCCTTCTCGAGGCTTTTATGCAAACTGAGCGTTCCGTTTAAAAACCGGCTGCCCGTGCATCCGGCTCCAAACTCATCCAGGGCTTCCTTGCCCGCGGCAATCACCCGAGGGTCTTTGGTTAACCCTAAGTAATTATTGGTCGAAACAGTAATAGCGGTTTTTCCGTCGATGACGACCCTGGACCCCTGCATCTCCTGAATTTCACGGAAAAATGGGTAGATTCCCAGTTCCTTGGCCTGATCTGGGGCGCTGTAATGAAAGCATTTGGATAGAATTCCATCGCCTTTTTCGGAAGGAATTCGGAGGTGGGAATTTTCAAAGTCAAATTTCTCTTTTAGTAGAGAAACAATATTATTTCGCTTTAAATGAGCGGGAAGGTCGTTTGATTTTTCGTCTTGGATTTTGAGATGTAAAGAATTCACAGTCTTCGGGATTATTTCTTACGGTTTTTTGACTCAATGCGTTAAGGACAATTGAAAAAGAGGGGCAGGAGTTCTCCCCCAAAAATCACCACGATAATAATTCTGCCGAAGTTCGGCTCGGCAAAATTTGGGATAGGCTATCATTAATTCGATTTTTCTACAAGATGCGGTGTGGATTTGTTTTGAATATTTGAAATAAAAGGGGTTATTCCATCAATAGTTATAGGGATAAAAAAATGGGCCATCGCGCCCCACAAGGCCTCTTTTTGAGCAGTATCGGCAATTGTCCCAAGGGTTTTCTCAATCTGTGCGAGAAAAAAAATCGTACGCGAGCCAATTTTAAGAAGGAACAATCACGGTTTGTCCGCTTGGTTTTTTAAATCCTGGATTGTGCTGCAAATTTAGTAGGGAGGATTTGCCAGGTTCAACGCAGCGATTTTGTTCATCAACTCTGCTACTTTGGGGTGGTCCGGACCCAGCACTCTTTTCTTTATTTTTAAAGAGTGCTGGTAGAGGGATTCGGCCTTCGAAAAATTTCCCATGTTTTCATAAAGCAATGCCAGATTACTGAGAAGAATGGCAACGGTGGGGTGTTCCATGCCAAAGGATTGCGCGGAAATTTTGAGTGACCGTAAGAGCAGGGCTTCCGCATCGGCAAAATGGCCGGTTTTGCGCTTTAATTCCGCCAGGTTATTGAGAGCCAGGATAACCTTGGGATGATTTTCGCCCCAATTGTTTTTTATCAGTTTATAAGATTGAATAGCGAAGGGAATGGCTTCTCTGTAGCGTTCGGATCTATACAGGTGGATGACTTTACGGTTTAATTTTTCAATTTGGAGAGATCCTGGGGCTGACCATACGGGGGAAACCTGAAAAAAGAAAACGCTTAAAGCACACGTCCATCCAAGAAAAAATTTACCCATACAGGTTTTGAAAAATCGGACAGAGTGTTGCATATTTTTTTATTCACATATTGAATCGGGAATAACCATAACGCTTAGCCTGAAGGCTTCCCAGTATCTACTGTTTAGTTGGGATTTTGTGTCAGGTTGGTCAGCACTCGTTCTTTTTCCTTGATGGCGAGGGCGCACCGGTCACGCAGGATATCGATTTGAGAGCGTAACTTCTGATTTTCGATGAATAACTTAATGGAAGCTTCCATCAGGTTCGTGTTCGATTGCATTAATCTGATGAGTTGATTCTTCATGTTAAGTTCCTGCCAATTTAAGCCCTTACGGGCATTTGTGTTGAACGATTTGTTGTTTAACCACAAAGATACTCTGACTTATATCGGGCAAGCGTGTGCTCGCACGTGATAGAGTCAGAGTTGATTGCCCCGCAATGAGTATCGAGGCAAACGGATTTGGGTCCCGGAGTACTACTGCGATTGCCGTTATGGGCTGTTGGGACCGCCTTGGAAGCTTTGCCTGAATTCCCCGGAGATTGCAGGGTTGAAGTCAATTCCTGGATGGCCTCCGTCAATTTAAAAACCGCTTTTTCAAGCTTTTTGATCTCCGCCTCGATCACCTTGACGCCTCAATGTTGAATACAAAATGGATGCTCTAAAGCCAGGCTTTTTGCCCGGAGTATTCTTTGAAGTGACGATATTTTTTAAGTATAGGGAAGAGGCATTACGGGTGGGTTAAGCTGGGGTCACAAAATTGTCAAACAGGAAGACTGTGATAAAAAATGTGCTGGAAAAACTACGGCTGGATCGAGTCGGAGAAAATATTTTTTTACGAAGGAATTCAGATGAACTTTAGATGCTCTGAATTTAATTCCACGGTGGTGAAAATGGAAGGCAGGATACAGCGAGAGCAGATAGGGCTTTAAGAAAATAGGTTTGGCGGCCTAACGATTCGGAAAGGTTTATTGAGACGCACCCAGGCTTTTAAGAAACATAACCAGATCCAGGTTTTTTGATTGGTTGGCAAAATGCAGGGCGGAAACTCCCTTGGTATTTGCGTCTAAGTCGGCCCCGTTTCTTAACAGAATGACAATGATCTTCATCGCGATTTCCAGACGATCCCATTCAGCCAGCCCTTCAGGATCCGCGCCTTTTCCCGAGACCATCATTAAGGGCGTGTATTTCCCATAGCACTTTTGGTTGGGGTCGGCTCCACGACTCAATAAGAATTCCACCCATTCATCGCTTCATTTGATGGCATCCATTTCCCGCTTACTGGAAAGAAAGTTGGCCACTACCAGGCACAGAGGCGTTTTCTTACCCGTATCCTGGCGGTCCTCATGGCTCATGGCAGGTCCCTCCTGGGGCAGATTGATATCCGCTCCCAAATCCAGCAGGTATTGAAACATTTCCCTGTTTTTGTCCAGAGTGACGCGGTTCAAATAATTGCCTTGGTTAATATCGACCCCTTCCTTTAACAAGGAGTCAATCCGGTTTTTATCCTCGGCTTGAATGGCTTTATAAAGGACTTTCTCCACCTCGTAGCTGAAGACAGGCTGAGACATCATTGCAAATGAGATGAAGAAACCCACAAAAGGAACAATGGCCTTAAAACAAGACTTGTAAGGCGATTTGCTCTTGAAATGTTTTGAATTCCAGTTGAATTGCATAGTTCAGCTCTGAAAAGTATGCGCCGGTAACGCGCTTTTGGGTTTCCAAGTGGATGATGCCACCAATTTTTCAATAATATGGAGCAATTTGCTTGCCAGAATGGGAAGCGTGTGCAAATCAAAAATAATGTTCGTTTTTTCAATGGTTTCAATTTATGCGGAGCTCAATAAAGAGAAGGAAGGGAGGTTAAAAATGTAGACAGTCAACCCCTTGATTTGTCAGTTTTTAAGGTGAGTTTTCATGTGTCAGAGGTCAAAGCGAATCCTGTGGAACAGGAGTTTCTTCCGCCCAGCACACCGTTTTTGATGAAAATCTCTTTTTAAAAAAAGGGTCGTGGCAGGTGTCGCTCACGCAAGTTTCGAAACTTTGGTCCTTATTTCTTGCTTCATGACAGAAATGAATAGGGGCCCTTTCAGGGTTCAACGGCAAAACAGATGATTCTCTGAGGCTTAGATTTACATCATTGACAACTTTCGCAGGATGAAATAACTTAACGCTATCGGGGGCAATGAAAGAGAAATTTTATGCTGGGAAGAGGTTCAAAATTTCCTAAAGGAATTCTGGGGTGGGTAGGCGCCCTCTTTTGTCTGTGGCTTCTGGCATCGGTGCCGGTGTTTGCGGATTTTAATTCCGGGAAAAACGCCATTGAAAGGGGCGATGCTAAGAAGACTTTTCGAGAGTGGAGGTTATCCGCCCAGGAAGGTTACCCGGAAGCGCAAACCGCGTTAGGCCATTTGTATTTTTATGGCATTGGAATCCCTCAGAACTACAGAGAGGCCCTCAAATGGTATGAAAAAGTTCCCCAGCAAAAGGACCCGGAAGCCTTACAAAACATGGGGACAATTTACGCCAATGGTTTGGGCGGAGTGCGTCAGGATCTAAAAAAAGCCTTTGAACTATATTTAATGGACGCCAATTTGGGCCATAAGGGCGGCCAATTTTTTGTGGGGCATTTTTATGCCAGGGGGCTGGGGGTCGAACGGGATAATATACAGGCGCTGATGTGGTTTGACCTTGTGGCCTCGCAATCCCGGGTTCCTTATAATGAATTTCAGTCTGCCGGGGCCGAGGCATTGATGATCATCAATCGACTCAAGACCAGAATGACCAAGGAAGAAATTCATTCCGCCCTCGAACTTCGCCAGGAGTGGAAGCCGTCAGGGGAGTAGTTTCCCTCCCCAGGTTTTAAAAAAGCGAACGCTTTAATCTTTAAGGATAATATTAATAGAACCCACTTTTTTCTCAAGAAAAGACAATAAAGCGAAAAGAAAAAGAGCCATCCCAAGCATTTCGAGGCTTTCTTCAAGCATGACGGCAGTTTCATACATCAGGTTTCTTGGCTCTTCCAATAGCAACACTCGCGTATTGTTGAAATATATTTTAGCGCTTACCATTTCCAACCCAACAACTCCCAAAACATAAACTCCACCGGAGATCAAAAAAAGCCGGGCCGTTTCCTTGGGAAGATCCAATAGAAATTTAATATAACAAAGCAGTAAAACCGGAAGCAGGACTAAGGCCGGAATCACCCAACTAAAAAAGAAAAACCCCGTTGCATTAAAAATATCACGAAAAATATATACCAGACGCTCGTGAATTTGCATGATTTCATCAAAGGCAAGAAAAAGAAACAGGAGCGCAAGTACCACCCAATGATATTTAAATTTATGAGTTTCCTTCCAATAATGAGAGCCTAAGACAAAAAGAACCATAGAGCATAAAAAGATGACGAAGGCAGAATAACAGGTAGGAATATTAGCCTCCTTGTCGAAATTTACCAGCTCGAAAAAACCCATCATGGTGGGGTGGCCAAACCCTAATTTTCCGATCAGGGCTAAAGAATTTAAAAAAATTAAAAGCCCTATGCAACATAAAAGAAACTTTAATAATTCCTTTGGGAAAAATCTGATATTCATATCGGGTTCGTCATACGACATACTGGGAATGGACTTCAAGAATTTGTGCCTCGTCTTCAAACCTCTGTACATGTTGCCTGTCTCTATCGGTGATCATTTCCCTGGCTTGTTCGGTTGAGCGTTTCTCCAGTACTTCGGGTGGAACCACTTTCAGCAGGTTTCCACCACCATCGAAAATTTTGACTTCGTAAAGCATTTTTCACCTCCGGTTTTTTCGGTTAAAAATGGAAACGTTTTAATCGCGTTTTCGTGGAAACCACCCACCAGAGGGGGGTACCGAGGAGGAGACAATAATCTATCTGGTGGGTGGCATCCGCTTTGTCAATGTCGTGATGTTTTCTTCAAGCTCAATGGGGATAGTATGACCAAGTAATATTGAGGAATGGTTAAGAGGGGGTGACACTATGATTACAAATGATTTGCATTTTTTAAGTGTGCTGGAGATGAGGGGAAAGACGTTCTTTGCTAGCGGGAGTGGATGGGCGAGTCGATACGATGAAAGCCAAACGCAATAATGGGAGGGAGTGATATTATCCGGGAAACTAGAGAGAGTTGCTAGTCAGTTGGCAGACGGCTTTGGGGCGGGGGTGATGAATTCAAAACTCCTGGAATTCCGCTTGTTGAGGTGGTAACGTTCTCCATTACGGTTTCCCCCAAAAGTTTTTCCGGACTTGATTTGAGAGCGGGTGCGGTCGCTGTTTTGACTAATTCGAGAGGACCGGCTGGAATAATCGTTGATCCGGTTGTCGCGCCGGTTAAGGGTTTTCCTCGTATTTCCAGTGGTTCTGCCGGATCGTTTAGAATCATTGCGCAGGCTGGAAGAGCGGCGGCTGGCCAGGAGCGAGTCGGGCGCGCTCTCTTTGGCGATGGTTTGGGAGAGGTTTGCGGTTTCTTCCAATTTGCCTTCAGTTTGAGCAGACAATTCTTTACCGGGTCCGAAGGGTGGAATAGATCCGGCAGCTTCTTCTGCCGCCAGGGTCAACCCAAACAAGACCAAAGCGAACGTGATATTTTTTAATGCCATTCTCAATCTCCATAGTGAGAAAAACCAAAATCGATCTACTTGTCACTATAGAGATGGCGTCTTACAGGCAGGTTGCGGCTCGGTTACGATTCTGCAATAAAGGGCAGAGTGATAGGTGGGAAAAGCAGAACCTTTTTTTAACTCTTTCTAGCGCAGTCTTTTTTGAGTGTGAATGGATTATTGTTTATTTTACGGGTCCTTCCTCCGACCACCATGCTCCCCATTTGATGGATGAGATGTTTTGTTGAAAAATAGGAGTTGGGTGATAGTAGGCCTCAAAAGCTCCCGATTGCCTCTCGCCTTCAATGGTGACCCATTGTTCATGGGGAAAATCTTCCAGGTCCAATATCCAAACCTGCCGGGCGTCTTTTTTCTTAATGATGAGATAGCCTCTTTCTTTTGTGTAGGCGACGTTTCCAAAAAGAGTCACTGTAGTGCCGGAAGGTCCGGTTAAGGCGGCGGTGTATTTTCCGCTGCGGTGGTAACAGGGAAAATCACGCATGTTGGGGATGTCTTTTCCGGAGTCGACGTACATCAGTTCATCGCAGGCGCTGTCGCCAAGAGAGATGTTAAAATCCAATCTTAATTTGTCCAGCATCAATTGGCCTTCGTTCGCCCAGGCAAAGCCTGAATACTGGATAAGGGCGATTAGGGATGCGAGAAGTATTTTGGTTTTCATGATAGCCTCTCAGTTAAACATTGAGTAAAGTTATTCGCGCTTTGAGTAGCTCAGGAAAAATAAGTAATAAAATAATTGTCATCGACCTTTTTTTGATTCAGGTTTGAGTTCATTGCCCTTACAGTTGTAACACTTTTCATCCATTATTTATTAACGAGGAATGCATGAATCGATACGTTCGCTATATCAAATTGGTCCTGATTCTGATTTTAGTCAATGGTTGCCAGACGGTTTATTACAACACAATGGAAAAATTCGGGACCCATAAACGAGACATTCTGGCCAGCCGTATAGAAAATGCGCGAGATTCTCAAAAAGAAGCCAAAGAACAGTTCAATTCCGCGTTGGAGCAGTTTATCTCGGTGTTGAACGTTAAAGGTGGCGAGTTGGAGGAGAAGTACAAAAAAATCAATGCGGTTTACGAAAAAAGTGAGTCCAAGGCTAAGGACGTCAAAGACAGGATCGCAAAGGTGGAGGATGTTGCAGGCGCTTTGTTTGACGAATGGGAGGCGGAATTGGACGAGTACACCAATACCCAGTTACGGCGCAACAGCGAGAAAAAACTAAACGCCACTAAAAAGAAATACTCGAAGCTAATCAACGCCATGAAACGGGCGGAGAAAAAAATCCATCCGGTTTTGTCGGCGTTTAAAAATCAAGTGCTCACCCTCAAGCATAATTTGAATGCCGCGGCCATTGCCTCTTTGCGGAATGAATTGGTGACTGTCGAGACCGATGTGAAAGACCTGGTCAAGGAGATGGAAGGGGCCATTGCGGAAGCCAATGCATTTTTGACTTCAATCGCCAATGAGGCCTGACGATAGCCAGCAAAAAACTCAGCAGGCAGGTAAGGGGATGAATATGCCGGGATTTTGTTAAAAAGTTTTCGGAATAACTTTTGCTAATGGATTGCCATTGGCAGGCTCAGTTAAAAAAGGCCGATGCGGAGGGTCGTTTAAAAATTCTTCATCCGAGTGCAGAGTGGAGCTGATTGAAGCAGGGCAGTCAGGGTGGGATTCTTTAATTTTTAAAACCGTGTAAATGGTCCGCTCCTTTTTATCTGCGGATAACCGGATGGCTTGACAGTATTCCGCTTTAATCTCGCCTTTTCGTATCAACCACGTTGCCTGGTCGGACCCGTTCAACCGGGTAGGCTGTCTGACCGAGTCATCGTGAATCCATTTAGCGATGGGAAGTTCAGGTTTTTTGGACTTGAAGCGTTGTAGGGCCCTCGAACTTTCATTTGGAGATGAATCCGAGTCTCTGAATTTGAACAGAAACTTAACGCCTATTTTGAATTTCCTGTTGGGAAATCCTGCCAGAGTTTCACACCGCACCACCTCTGCTTGAATTCTTTTCTTGTCAAATAGCTTCCCCTGATCGGGAAACAAGATTTGAAATTGTGTGCCCCGAGTCAGGGTGCGGCTCGATCCCAGGGACAGGCCATGGATGCTGAGATCCAGAACGCTGGCTTCAGATTGTCTATCGGGTTTTTCTAGAAAAATGGAGACCGGTATATCCACCTGCATGCGGGCCATTTTTCTCTTTTCGGCTGAAGGATTCATTCCTATGTGTGTCTCCGCGATTTTTTATATGGACCTGTTCTTCCATGAAAATAATATCATTAAAAACAAATATTTACAATGGTTCTGTCCGTAGTGCAGTGCGGTTGACACGGGATGAAGCCCAGTTTTTGGTGCCGCTTTGAAGTGATGGCGTGAAGATTGTTTGTGCCTGGCTCTCACTGCAATTTTGAGGTGGGTCTCGAAATCGCCGGATGATTTTGATTTAGAGATGCCGCTCACGAAAAGTGCCAGGTTTTCAAAGCTTTTCCCCTCCCTAAAATGTGAAGAAATTGTGACCAAGGCGCCATGTAATCTCAATACAACCATGCGACCCTGAGTGAATCGGCAAAGCAAAAACACGGGATCAAAACATCCAATCACTTTAAAGGAGGGTCGATATGCGTTCAGCGAATTTACCCAGAGAGGTTGCCAGAATAAAATTCCGGGTGCGGTGGATCGAGATGTTGCACTGGAGAAAATTAGGTTTGCGGCTGCTGTGGCGGTCGGTCCTGATGAATGCACGAATTGGAAACCGCAAATTGAAGTTGATGTTAGCAAAAAAGCCCGGCGGGTAATTCGTTGCGCGATAATTGCCCAGGCGATTACCGCTGGAAGTGATTCAAACTTCTGCTGCTATTTTTTCAAATAACCGCGATTTTCCATGCAAGGGCAAAAATCCTTACTAAGATGCCAAAATGGGCCAAGAAGAGGGTCTCGTTCCAGCATTTCTCTTTTGCAGTATTCTACAGCCACATTCAACCCTTCATTTTCGGGTTCCCAGTCCGCCGCGTTAAAAGCGCAGCCAGCCATTGCAAATAGTAGGAAGAAACTCCCCCATAGTTTCATTTTTTCTTTACCTTTTATTAATCCGGAATAAATTAGATTGCAAATTAGGGTGCGACAGGTTTTCTATAATTATAACCTACAAAGGAAGGAAGCTACGTAAAAACGATACCTCATCCCGAAGGACCTGTGATCTGAAGAGGATAATGGAACTAATATTTAGTGTGAAATTAGTCCATTGCGGTGAAGAACAGCGCTACCCCCATGAGCGTCAGCACCAATCCCAAAATACTGTATAGGAGAGACTTTCGAATCATGTCTCTGGAATCCTGTAAATCTTCCCAACGCGGCTTCGAAATGAGATTTGCTTCTAAGGATTTTTTTTTCATATGTTCCCCATCTTCTATTTCCCGGCGCCAGTTGATAAGGCTTATCCCGGAAAAAAAGAGCAATAGACCTGAAATCTGATTGAGATCAAATAAATTCATTCCCCCATTCTTAGGAATAATTGTTGCGGCTGTATTAATGAGATGTCACAACTTTGTAAAATTTAAAGGTGGGAGAACGCCATTTTAGGGAATAAGAAAACCACCATTTATCTCTTTTGCTAAAAGTGTCTGAAAAAGCATTAATAGACGAAGGGTTTTATGTTTTGCCCAGTTCATAACAAACCGTTTTTCAATGGTTATTTCGCAAGGCACCTATTTTGCTTGTGAAATGGGGAGAGGGCTTTAATCGCCGGGAGATAAATCCAGATGTCTTAAGGAGTTAGCAATCATTGAGGAGAAAATATGCAAAAAATCAATAATTTTGGACTCAAGTACGGTTTGATGATTCTTTTAGCCTTTTTCCTGGCTTCCTGCAGTACCACACTGGTTCAGGATAAAGTCGCCAGAACCGACGCCCCGGTAAGCCATTGTTCGGGAAGCGAGAGTGTGGATGATTCTTCAGTGGCGGTTCTTCCGGTTCCGCTTGTTGCGTTTTTTGTCCCTCATGCGGATCTTAATGACATCCAGGCCGATGCGTATTTGAACAAATGCGGCGATTCGAATAAGCTGGTGAACCGTGAAGTTAAGGTGAATCGTACCGGATGCATTCCCGCGGGGTTGACACGGATTGTGACGCTGGGGATCTGGCAGTGGTGTCCGGCAAGTGTTTCCTGGCAGGCGGATGTACGGGAAGCGAATGCCCAGACCGACAAGTGAAAAAGATAAGTTTCTTTTAGGCTCGCATTAAAGACCTAAATCGGTTAATGCGGGGTTTTTAAAAAAATGTGGATTTAAGAATGACCGGAATACGTTCTGTATTCCGGTTTTTTTTTGCCTTTAAAATGTTAAAGACGGTTGCATAAATAGGTTTGCCGAATCTCCTTTTAACCAGTTGAATTATTGTCGCCCCGAAGAAGTTAGGCGGTTTTCGGCATCATGCCGATAAAGCCACAATTAATCTTGCCTCGGTGACTGCAAACCTTCTAAGATAGTGGGGATTAAAGGATTGGGCTTGAAAATCTTTATAAGAAACCCTAAATTTATTTAGAGAGATATAATTTCTGTTTGCCTATTCGGATCGTCAAAAAAGGCAATGAGATTTTTTATAATACAGTTAAATTGGATCATTTAAGGTTACGGGGGCGTACCTTGGAGCAATAGCAAACGAGGCGAATATGAAAAATCTAGTTTTTGTTTTAATTATTTTGATCAGCATGCCTGCATTGGCCATGGCGGATGGAATGTATCCTGAAGACGATGCTTTCAGCGGGGCGAGTGGAATAACTGTTGATCCCAAACCGGTTGATGAAGGCGCCGCCGTTTCTGAGCCCGAATCGGAATTTAAAATCGACGAGAAATTGTACGCGGA
>JAJDBE010000038.1 GCA_029261515.1 Nitrospinaceae bacterium
GACGTAGGCGGTGGGCGACAGATTACGAGTGTCGATGACTTTATAAAGCAATTTCTTTCCCGTCAGCGGCCAAGAGAGCTTCTGAGCTCGCGGGTGGTCAGGCCCAGAACAAACCGCGTTCCATACCAGATATGGGTCAGAACAATATAGGGGAGTGCACCAAAGGAGACGCTCAAACTCTCATGTTGCCGGATGTCTTTCCATGAAATCGCTAAGGCCATCAGGTACACGGTCCATCCCGCAAGATATAAAATTCCGGCCCATTGAGAGACCGTGGAGAGTAGCAGACCCATAAAAACAAACCCCACCCACAAGGATGGGAGGAAATACTTCAATTTCCGCGATGTGCGGGGGAATTTTTTGGCGAAAAACCCCCGGTGCAATCCGTAGTTGCCGATTTGCCTAAGATGCTTGGGCAGTCCCGGCCTCCGGTGATGCCAGACCACAAGCTCTGGAAGGTAAACGATTTTGCAACCCGCCCGTTCGATCAATTTCATGCAGAATAATGTGTCTTCCCCCGGCCAATACTGGGAGTCGAAGCCTCCGGCTTTTAAAAACGCTTCCTTGCGCACAATCAGGTTGACGCTCGGCCAGTCATCGACGGTTTTGCCTGGAGGGCAGGGGACATAGCGTTCCGGGTTGCCACCGGATGCGGGACTTAAAAACACTGCACCTGAGACCCGCGCCCAGAAGGGATCGTTCTTAGGGGTGATGGCAGGACCGCCAATGGCGCCGACATCTGGATGTCGGCTGAAATAATCCAACGCGATGTTGAGCCAGTCGACCTGGGGATAGGCATCGTCATCGATAAACGCCAGAAATTCGCCTTTGGCTTTTTCGGCGCCCAGGTCGCGTTTGATGGCCGGGTTCACCTCGCCTGTAGAAATGATTTTGACGGGTAAGTCCGCAAACGCCTGCGGAAGGGACAGAGGGCCATCCGGCAGTAAAATCACTTCAAACTTCCGTAAGGCAAGATTGCGAATATGGGACAGGCACTCGTCTAAATCAGAGGACCATGATTTAAATGGAATAATTATGGAAAACGAGGGGGCATCACTCATCTTCAAAACCGATTCTATTCTGCACAATATAAAGCGGTCGGCGGATGACCTCGGTATGAATGTGGCCGATGTACAAGGCAATCAAACCCAATGCGGCCAGGACCACTCCAAAAAGCAAGGTATTGAACACGACGAAGTAAGCCAGAGGGGTGTACACCTGTGCAAAGAAAAACTGGGATATAATCATGTAAAATAAGACTGTTAAAGAAAGAGAAACGACGGTGATCCCCAGCCAACCGGTGACCCGCAAAGGCAGCAGCGAGAAGGTGGTGAATGAATTGACCGCGAGGTTGGCCAGGTCCGACAGGTTAAACGTAGATTTTCCATTGACCCGGTCTGGAGACGAGAAAGTCACGAAGGTTTTCCGGAATCCCATCCAGTCGATGAGGCCGCGGAAAAATCGGGTTCGTTCCTCAAACGTTTTTAACACCTTGAGTACTTCCCGGTCCAGCAAGCGAAAGTCGGTGGCTTTGGGTTGAACTTTCAGGTCGGAAAACCGGTTGAGCATGAAATAAAACAGCCGCGACCCGGCCTTGCGCGTCCAGGAATATTCAATGGTTTCCCTTTTGGTGGCTACGATCTGGTAGCCTTCTTCCCATTGCGCCACAAGTTCGGCGATGACGGACGGAGGATGTTGCAGATCGGCGTCGATAAAAATGACTGCGTCCGCGTCGCTCACCGATTCCACGCCTGCGGTGAGGGCGATTTCCTTGCCGAAATTCCGTGATAGGCTTACCCCTTTCACGCGGGGGTCGAAGCGGGCCATGTCCTCAATGATCTCCCAGGAGTCGTCCTGACTGCCATCATCGACAAAGATGAATTGCCAGTAATATGAATTGAGCTTGTCCACCGTTTCACTGACCGATTCCAGAAAGGCTTTCAGGTTTCTGGCTTCGTTATAAACGGGGATGACAAGGTCAATGATGGGTTTTTTTAAATCCGTATCTAATTTCTGGACATAGCTTTGACGGCTGGTACCCAAAATTCCTCCTCGTTGTCTCACTTAGGCGCCATTGTAGGCCTTATTGTCTTTTCAAGGTTTGATGATCAGAAATTACCGGATGCAAACTGAATGAAGTCTAAGCTTCTTTATCTTGTTAATAACTCATTCGGAAAAATTTTCAGTAAACTTGAACTTTGATTCGGTTATTCTAAGCGAAACCTTTTCAGGTGTAAACAACCCCTTCGGTTGGAACCTGAATTACTTTGATCCCAGGGATTAGATTGAATGAAGATCCTGTTTTTAAAAGCAGTTGATTTTTAACATTGTGGCACTGGATATGGGAATTTTTACGAGAAAGGCAAGCATATCAAAACCTTTCTAAAAAAAACGGGTGCCTCGGCAGGGCGATTCATCCTGCATAGCGTGGAAGTGGTGAAGCCTTTATTCTTCTGGGTTTCTCCTCGAACCCGGTCTCAGATAAAGGCCCTGGTGTTTCGATGGATATTCAAAAAACTCTATGGACAAACGCCGCCGGAAAATGCCAGGGATGCTATCCGGGATAAGGTATCCCGGATAAACGCTATCCCCTCTTTAAAAACGGGGGTCAATTTGGTGGGGTTTCCGCGGTCGATCATTGGCGAAGGCGAGTTTGTGCGGCAAACCGCCCGCTCTTTTCAAACCACTGCTCTGCCATTCGGATTGGTGGATTGTCAGCCGAAAAATTCCGATCATTGGCAGAATGAGCGTTATTCCGAGTACATCAGTACCGATAATCCATGCAAAATAAACATTTTTCATCTCAAACCCGACCAGTTGGAAGCCTCTGTCGTGAAATTAGGCAGGCCATTCGTGGAAAACCGGTTCAACATCGGTTACTGGGTATGGGAACTTAGTCAGTTCCCGAAAGCCTGGCAGGCGCCTCTCGATTTTCTCGACGAAGTCTGGTGCCCCTCCCGCTTCATTCAATCCGCCGTCATGAAAAGATCGGCAAAGCCTGTCCTGTACCTTCCTATCTCCATCGAAGTGGAAGCCGCGCCCGGTTTCAAACGCGATACTTTTTCCTTGCCGGCGGACACATTTGCTTTCCTGTTCGTG
>JAJDBE010000039.1 GCA_029261515.1 Nitrospinaceae bacterium
GGCCGACTGGGAAATCATCCGGCAGGTGAAAGATCGGGCGAAGATTCCCATCATCGGCAACGGCGATATCCGCAATGCGGAAATGGCCAATTGTTATCTGGAGGCATCCGGTGTAGATGCGGTTATGATCGGTCGCGGCGCGTTGCGCAACCCCTGGATCTTCCGCGAATGCCTGGGCGAAGCGGGACGCGATGCCTTGGGACCCACGCATCTGCTTTACCGCTATCTGGAAAAATTGAGAGGGTTTTACGACACCCGCATCACCCTGATTCTCTTGCGCAAATTTTCCACCTGGCTGGTGTTTGGCTATCCCGGCGCCGCGGCGTTTCGGCGCGCGGTGTTCCAATTGACCCACGTGCAGGAGGTCTTGGACTGTGCCAACGAATTTTTTCAAAAGATGGCGCATCTGCCTCCGCCCCGCTTCGAAGAATCGGAAGCCTTCATGATGGGCGGTCACGGCTGAACTGGGAAGTGTTGTGTTTGTGAAAGTGTGGGGCAAGACTTCTTCTTGACGAGACCAGGAAATCTCCGGCCTCCTCATTGCTGAGGTTGCCGGAGATTTACAGGGTTTATTATTGCGGAGTACGCCTAGGTTTAATTGCCGACGGCATCAGTTCCATTCAAACCCGACCCCGTGGATATTGAGGTCCAATGCCGGCGCTGTTTCCAACTTAAACACCATGTCTTTCTTGGCGCCGGTGCTTGGGTCCGTAAAGCGGGCGGTTCCTGTCAGCATCCTTTTACCGGGGTCGTAGTTGCCTTCGTCGGCCAAACTCACTGCAGCCCAGGTCAACCCACCATCGCGTGAGCAATAAGCTTTTAAATCATCATTTAAGACAACGGGGTCCACGTCTTCTTCAAACACGAGAAGGTGGCACTCGTCCGGTTCGGTTTCGGCAGTCAGGGTGTGAACGGTATCCGATGTGAAACTTGGGGAAACAGGTACGGCTTCCATCATTTCAAATTCAACAATCCCGAGGAAATTACTGTTACCTCCATTGGCGCTGACATTGATGCGGTAGTTGCTATAAGCCGTATTATTGGTGAAGGTAAATTCTTTCGTTTCATTTGTATTGAAAGTTATTCCAGTTTGGGTATCGAGGATCGTCCAATTGGACCCGTCGTTGGAACCCTCGAATGTCCAATCCTTAGGGTTTCTTGAAGGGATTGCGGCATCAGCCCTGAGTGTGTATTTTTCGATGGTTTTGCTGGAGGTAAAATCGTAACGAAGCCATCCGGTTAATGTCTGGAACGGAGTCAGCCAGCCAGCGCCTGCATTATCCCGCATGGCATTCCAGGCTTTTTCAAACGCCTGGCTGCCTTCCGAACTCGCGGATGCGGTCCCGGAGGGGGTGGTGTTGGAGGTCATGACCGGGATTAAGTCTGCGGTAAAAGTGGGGGTTTGAGGTCCAAAGGGATCTCCGGTGGAAAAATAATCGACGACTCCATCCTGAATGAGGAAAAATTTTGTTCCGGTGATGTGCAAATCGGTGAGTTGAACGGTGCGAAACGTATTTAACAGGATATTGTTTGAGTGGGTGCTCACATTCTGTCCGGCGGCCTGCCCGGTCGTTGTGGTTTGCAGATTGAATAAGAAAACCATTACTATTAATAAAAAAAATCGCGATACTTGTTTCATCATGATACTCCCCTTTTTCATGTTGAAGTTTATTTGCAATTGCCTGACAAAGAACCATTGGATAAAAATAGGTCTTTATTGATTAACGGCAACGACCCCTGTGGCATGAATCTTTTTATTCAAAGTTTATTTGCCGCAATTAATTGCAGTTGGCCCGAATTCTTTTGCTATGATAGGGCCGATTGCCGGGTGCATTGCATTACAGAATGTCAACAGCTCATGCAACGGAGGGCATTTTGGAATTTGAAAAAGCGCTGGATTTATTCGATGACGTTCCTTTTTTCCAGGGATTCAGCAAGGAGGAAAAGCGGTTTCTGGCTTCGCTGGATTGTAATTTGATCACCTGCCGCGACGGAGAAATTTTGACGAAAGAGGGCGAGTTGGAGCAGTCGTTGTTCATTCTTCTTAAGGGAAACGTCGGGGTCACCAAACAGAAATTGCCGGGAGTCAGCCTGACGACGCTTACGCCAGGAGCGGTGTTTGGAGAGATTTCCGTGGTCCGCAAACAACCGCGCACCACCAGTATCGTCGCCGAGGGAGAAGCGATCGTCTTGCGGATGGAGGCGGAAATGATCGAACGCCTGAACCCACTGCTGCTCAATAAGATCAAGAACCGGTTGATCGAGGTTCTCGTCAAGCGTCTGGATGAGATGAATGAAAAACTGATGCAGATGGCCAGAAGTTAGCCGCGCTTCATAACCCTGCAACCCAAAGAGAACCCATTTGCCAAAACCAACTTTTAGTAAAACAAAAGAACCGGCGGTCAAAAAGAAACATTCCCAAAAGCTTCAGGACGTGGAGTTTACCCTTTATGGGTTGAACGCCTGCCTTGCGGCATTTGAAAAACGTCCGCAAGACATTCGCCGCGTCTTTTTCAGCCCGGAACGCTCATCTAAAATGGCGGCGGTCAAACGCTGGTGTCAGACGAAGAAGCTTCCCTACCGCGAACTGGATATTGAGTCCTTGAACAAAGTGGCGGCGAGCACGCATCACGAAGGCGTGGTGATGGTGGTCCGGCCCATGAAACCGCAATCGGTCCATCTTTTGACACGCAACCCGATTGCCGCGGACGCAATGGTGGTGGCTTTGGACCGGGTGGGAGACACGCACAATGTAGGCGCTATTTTAAGGTCGTGCTCTTTTTTTGGCGCCGTGGGGCTGGTGACGGCGGCGCATGCCGATCAGGCGGGGATAGCACCCTCTGCGGCGCGGATGGCCGAAGGGGCGTTAGAAACCGTTCCGCTTTATGCGTGTTCCGATCTGCCTTCAGCGCTTAGGGATCTGCGCGACCGCAAGGTTTTTGTCGTCGGTGCCGACCCTCAAGGAGACTCCCTTTACGAAACGGAAATTTCGTTTCCCTGCGCGGTGGTCCTTGGCAACGAAAAGGAAGGGCTTTCCGACAAGGTCAAGAAACGCTGCCACGCTCTCGTTCAGGTGCCGGCCTTGGGCAAGATGCAGTCGCTCAATGTGTCGGTTGCCGCCGGGGTGATTCTTGCGGAGCTTAGCCGCCGGAAAAATACGAAACTAAAGTCATGAGAGATCGTTAAAGAGATTCGGACCGTGTTATGTTCTTCGCCAAACTGCATCCTTTGATTGTGCATTTCCCCGTGGGTCTTTTGGTCAGTGGGGCCTTGTTTGAAATCTATGGCAAGCTGAGAAAAGAAGAGGCGGTGCGGGTTGCAGGCTGGTTCAACGTGCGGCTCGGGTTCTGGTGCGCCCTGCCGGTGATGGCAGTGGGGTTCCTGGGAATGCTGAGTCTTGAAAATACGGAAAAGTTTAAAATCTTTTTAGGCAACCACATCCTGTTTGCGTTTTCAACCGTTGCGATTTTTCTCATAGCGCTTTTGATTTCCCGGTTTGCGAAAGGCCGTTGGCGCGGCGTGTATTATGTTTTTCTTTTTCTTGGACTCTTGAGCGCTCTGGCCACGGGGTTTTTCGGCGGCGAACTGGTGCATCGGTTCGGCGTGTCCACGTCCCAGCCGCCAGGTTAAAAAACCAGAAGATAGCCTGAATAGGCGGAAGCCATGAGCGCCAAAAGACCACTGCCGTAAATCCATAAGGCGGTGCGGGAGTAGGGCCGCGTGTAGGAAAAACCCACTGCGAACCCGTACAGGACGGTGAAGAGAAAAGAATATCCTTGATGGCCTTCTACCTCGACAGTGGTTTTCAGCCCTAAGTCGGCGGACAGCATGCCTGAAAAATCCGCCAGAACCGCCGCCAGCAATCCCAGACTCAAATTGAATGATCCTGCCGCACGGTAAACGGGATTGCCCTTTTTCCAGGCAAGATACAAAAGGCCGAGACCGGCGACGAATAAGGCCGAGGGGAAATGGGAAATGAAGGGATGAAAGGAAACGGTGCTGATCATGAAATGGAATTTAGAACGGAAACCATCTTTTTTGTTATCAAGTGACCTGCCAGGGTGCCGGTATCATAAAGGAATCACAGGGCCTCTATGACTTGGGCATGATAACATTGCGGAGGATCGCCAGAGGAATTTAAATGAGAACGCAGGCCGGTTGAGGCAACAATCAGGAGGAAAAGGCGATTAAACTTATTCCTTGGGTTTTGGCGGGTCGTCGTTGATCTGGAAATCTTTTTCGGAGAGGTCGAGGTTCACGTCGACGTCCACTTTGGTGGCGCTGACCACATCCTGTTCCAGGGCTTCGATATTGATGTTTTGTTTCAGGCCTTCGGTCTCGTCCAGCACATCCTGCTTGAGGCTGTTGAACGTCTGTTGAAACTCTCCCCAGCCCTTGCCGATGGCTTTGGCCAGTTTGGGAAGATTCTGCGGACCGATGACGACCACGGCGATGCCCATAATGATCATCAACTCGAAAAAACCAATATCGAACATGGGAAGACTCCCTGAAAAAAATAAAATTTGGCTTATGGGAATTCTATCAAACAACGGATGGTATTTCTACAAAGATCGATTTTTTCTTAAGGATACGGCCAAAGGTTGACTTCAAAGGGGTTCCCGGTTAACCTTCGCCATTTTGGATGTAGGGTCAAAAGAGTGGCACAAATGAAAATCGTCCGCGGGACAAAAAACATCGTCAAATCAATTCCTTATCCGGTGGTCGCCATTGGCAATTACGACGGCGTCCATATGGGGCACCAGATCATTTTCCGCCGCGCGGCGGAAATCGCCAGGGAGAACAGCGGCACTGCGGTGGTGTTCACATTCGAACCGCATCCGCTCAAGATCATTGCTCCCGAAAGGGTACCGCCGCTTCTGACCACGTTTCGCAAGAAAATGGAGTTGATCGAGGCTTGCGGCATCGACCAAGTCATCTGCGCCGATTTTACCCGCCAGTTTGCCGACCAGCGGCCCAGGGATTTTGCCAAGGATATTCTGGTGGACCTCATTGGCGTCCGCGAAATCGTCGTCGGGTTCGATTATGCCTTCGGCAAGGGACGCGAGGGGACCATCCTCTATCTTAAAAAAATGGGCGAGGAATTCGATTTTAAGGTTCATGTCATCGATCCAATCAAACTGAACGGTCACCTGGTGAGCAGTTCGTATGTGCGGGAATTGATCGAAGAGGGGGACGTTAAAACGGCGCGGGAGTTTCTGGGCAGAAATTATTCCATTCAAGGGCCGGTGATCCACGGTCATCATACGGGCAAAGCGATCGGTTTTCCCACCGCCAATATCGACACGGCCAGAGTGCAGATTCCCGGTACAGGTGTGTATGCGGTGTTCGTTTACCATGGGGAACAACGCTACCAGGGAGCCGTCAATATCGGCTTCAACCCGACGTTCAACCGCGACCGCCTGAGTGTGGAGGTGCATATTTTTGATTTTGGCGAAAAGATTTACGGGCAGGAAATTGAAGTGGAATTTATCGACCGCATCCGCAGTGAAATGGTATTCCAGTCGGCGGACGCGCTGGTCGAACAGATCAAAAAAGACATCGAGCAGGCGAAGATAATACTGGAGAAGCACGCGTGAAAACCGCCCGGCATCTGATCATCGGTCTCGTCATCACTGCGGCGGCGCTTTACTATACCCTGCGCAATGTGTCGCTCAAGGACCTGGCGAATTCGTTCAAAACGGTGGATTATATTTATATCCTTCCGGCGGTCATCATCCTTCTGCTCAGTTTTTTGTTCCGGGCGCTTCGCTGGCGGATTCTGATCTCTCCCATGAAACAAGTCAAAACCTCCGAACTGTTTTCTCCCCTGATGGTCGGGTACATGGCCAATATTCTTCCCGCCCGGGCGGGAGAGTTGATCCGCGCTTATCTCCTGGGGAAAAAGCACGGCATCCCATTTTCCGGCGGGTTCGCCTCCATCGTCGTCGAGCGGTTGTTCGATATCGTTTGTATTTTGCTTTTATTCGCCTGGGTGCTGGTGTTCCATGCGGAAATATTCACAGCCGATGTGACGATTTCCGGAATTTCCCTGCAAACGATGGCGGTCAATTTCGGCAGATTGAGCGCGGTGCTGGTGGGTGTACTCATCGGATTCATCTACCTCATGGTCGCGCATAAAGAAAAACTGATGCAGGTCATCCTTTGGGTCATCCGGCCTTTCCCCAAGAAGTGGCACGACAAGATCGAATACCTGGTCGAGGAATTCAGCATCGGCTGCCAGGTGACGAAAGATTTAAGCGCGCTTTTAAAGATCACCTTTTATTCGGTGCTGGTCTGGGCCATGGTGGTTTTGAGCTACTACCCGTTTTACTTCGCCTACGACCTGGCCAATAAGTCCATCGCGTCGGTGCTGATCGTCACGGTGCTGGTTTGCATTTTTATCGTGGCGCTGCCGACGCCGGCGTTCCTCGGCTCGTTCAATGCGGCGATTCTGATCGGACTGCACGACATCATGCTGGAACCGGAGCTGGCGGCGGTCAGTTTCGGCATGGTGGTCTGGGCGGTGAACTTCGGGGTGATCCTTCTGGGCGGGCTTTATTTTGTTTTCCATGACCACCTCTCGGTGAAAACCCTGGTTGAGGTCGAGGAAAGCGGCGACGAGATCGTCAAAAAATCAAGCGGACCTCCATGAGGAATAGCGCTTGAAATTTGCAAAGAACAAACTCATAATACGCAGAAAAAACCACAACATGCCGAAGTGGCGGAATTGGTAGACGCGCATGATTCAGGTTCATGTGTTCGAAAGGACGTGGAGGTTCAAATCCTCTCTTCGGCACTCCTACGCGGAGGGCGAGTTTGCTCACGACGGGCAAGGCCCTCATGGTTTGGTTCGAACTTTTTCTTTAGAGTTTCCATTTTCTTTGCGGCCAATTTCCTTTTAAAGCTTACAAACAATTCCTTCGCCGCACTTCATTTTTACCCGTTTTTTTAATTTTCAGTATTTATTGGCAAAAGGTGCAATGGATGAAGCTGAAACTGCACTGGCAAATTTTAATTGCGATGATTGCCGCGTGGGTGTTTGCCCTGCTTCTGGGCGAACGGTCGAGTTTTGTCGAACCTCTTGGAACCCTGTTTATCCGCCTTCTTAAAATGATCATCGTTCCCCTGGTCATTTTCTCCATCACCACCAGTGTGGCCAGCCTCGGCGAACCCAAGAGTTTGGGAAGACTGGGCATCAAAACGTTTGCTTATTACATTTGTTCCAGCCTGTTGGCCATTCTAATCGGGGTGGGTTTGGTCAACGCGATTCAACCCGGGCAGGGCGTAGAACTTCGGGAGGGTCCCGCAATGTCTACGGAGTCTTTGCAGAAACCCGCCTCCGCCACGGACCTCATCCTTCGCGTCATTCCGGTCAATCCTGTGGCGACTGCTGCAGAAGGGGACATGCTGGGCCTCATCTTTTTTTCCATCCTGTTCGGATTTGCCTTGACCCAGGTTTCTCAAAGTAAACGGGATAAAGTGCTTCCTCTCCTCGAGGCGGGGTTTGAGGTTGTCATGCGGTTGACGCATATCATCATTAAGTTTGCCCCGATCGGAGTGTTCGGACTCATTGTGACTATGGTTAACCAAAATTTGGGAACGGAATTTTTCAAGGCGGTGGGGCTTTATATGGTCACCATTGCGGCGGGTCTCAGCCTGCATCTATTTATAGTATTGCCGTTGATCCTGTATCTTTTCACCCGGCGCAACCCGATCGATCAATTCACTCACATGGCCAGCGCGTTAGCCACTGTGTTTGCAACCAGCTCCTCTTTGGCAACACTACCGGTGACGATGGAATGTGTTGAGGAAAATATTGGCGTTTCCCCTAAAGTGGCCAATTTTGTTTTGCCCCTGGGAGCAACAATGAATATGGATGGCACCGCTTTATTCGAATGCGTTGGAGTTTTGTTTATCGCCCAGGTGATGGGGGTCGGTCTGGGAATCGATCAACAAATCATCGTCGTGCTGACCGCGTTATTGGGTTCGATCGGAACTGCGGCAATTCCTTCCGCGGGGTTGGTGATGATTTTTGTTCTACTCGATGCGGTGGGTCTTCAAGGCGAGTCGATTCCGATGATTGTCGGCACGATGCTCGCGGTGGACAGGCCTCTCGATATGTACCGGGGAATTGTCAATATATTCAGTGATTCCGTTGGTGCGGTGGTGATCGCCCACTCTGAGGAAGAACCCATTCAGTCGAAGAGTACTAAATAATTTCGATTGAACGTACCTCAATAAAAATCGGTCTTCGGTGCTTGCCACCAGAAGGGCAGCTTGGCCCACGGCGGGTTATACTTTGCGGTTAACCGCCCTTGCCCCTTTCGGGCGGTAACCTGGCCCTCAATTTTCAATTTTTCTATAGAACCTTTTTTCTTTATAGGTTGTTTTTCTTTTCCTGGATTTCGGCCCTTCTCGTTTTGGCTAATTTCCCCAGTTCGCCCAGGGCTTTTCTGGCACGGGCTGCCGCGGCTTTTACATTCTTGGTTTCGAAGCTCTCGTTTTCAGCGAGGTAGGTTTCGTATGCGGCAACAATTTGATCGTGGGTCATGCTTTACTCCTGGTTCAAGTTTTTAAAATTCATCCCGGACACAAGGCACAATAGTATAAACCGAGATGGGGGAAGGTGGAAAACGTTTTCTCTTTGCCAGGCAGGTCAAAGGGATCTTGAAAATTCCGGTTCATTTTACCCTGTTACTGGCCTGTGATGAGAAAATAGTTTCTGTCATGCGGATGATGCGATTGTAATTTCACTTTCAATTCTGGAAACTGGCTGAATAAACCTTCCTTATAGCGGTCCCGGAGCAACAGAAAATGGTCCGGGTGTTTTAGCAGGTGTTGTCCCGCTTCTGCAAGCGATTTTTCCCGCACCGGCAGGTCCGCATAATACAGCAGATCGGAAAACACACGTCCCGATATTACAAGTGTTTTCGTTCCCACTTCGCTTTTAACCTTTGCCGCGAATTTCCTTGGAGATTTGTATTCCCCCGCCCAACCGGCTAAAGGACCATTGGCGATGGCGATGATTGAGAAGGCCCATAACAAAAGAAATGCCGAAATAAGAACGGGTTTTCTTTTGTGAACGGCCACTGAAATCGCCGCCGCGTAAGCGATCATCATCACGACTGCCATCCACAGCAGTGGCAAAGAAAGCCGGGTAGCGAAAATGGATTGCACCAGGGTTTGGTCGCTGGTGGAAAGAAAAAAGAGGGCAGAGGATATTTTTAGCAAACCCGTGCTAAGGGCGATCAATGCTATGCCGAAGCCCAAGGCAGAAACAGCCGCAAGCCAGGCGGGGAAAATGATTCCGCTAGAGAGAGTTTTCCTACCGGTTAAATAGTCAGAACAATAAACGCCGATGAGAAGGGCGATCATCGGATACACAGGCAAGAGGTAATCGCCGCGTTTGCCGGGGAACAGAGACAGCATCACAAACAGACTGGTGAATAACACAAAGGGGTAGCGCCAGCGGTTATCGTTTCGATGCGATCGCCATCCGGTCCATAACGCCAGCGGCAGAAACACGCTCCACGGCGAGAAATCCACAAACAGTTTCGGCAGATAATAATAAAATGGTTCCTCGTGCAATGCCGCCGGGGTGTCGCCGAAAACGCGGGCGACGGTTTCCTGATAGACCATGTTGCGAAAGGTCTCCCCGCCTTCGACAGCGGCGCCGATCGCCCAAAGGAGTCCCATGAAGAGGGGGATTCCCGCGAGACGAGTGTATGGAATCCGGCCGGGCCGTGTCCAGAATTGGTAGAGGGCAAGCGCCAGCAGGGGATACAAGAGGCCCAAGGGCCCTTTGGTGAGCACAGCACAACCGAAACTGACCCCTGCAAGCGTTCCGGCTTTCAGGCAACCCGCATCGTCCTCTGCCTGCCACACTTTCCATACGCAATAAAATCCCAGCAGAATGAAAAAAGCGAAAAGCATATCCACTCGCGCATGGGTGCCCAAATAGGCAAACTGCCAGGAAGTGGCGAGAATGCCAGCGCTGACCAGGCCGGCGATGGGGGAGAACAGCGCGCTTCCGAGCAGAGCCGTCAGTGCGACCGTTGCGGCTCCAGCCAGCACCGAGGGCAGGCGCAGGGTGATTTCGTTGACGCCGCCGGTCAGTTTCGCGAGGACCGAAGCCGACCAATGAAAGAGCGGCGGCTTGGTGCGGATTTGGCCTGAGTGAACTTTGGGGAGCAAGAGCGAGTCGCCTGCCAGCATGAAGCGGACGGGCAGGCCTTCACGGGCCTCTTCCCACATCAGGTCAGCAAAGAGCGTCGACCAGAAAAAAAGCAGAAACGCTGCTAAAAAAGTGACTCCGGCCAAGCGGCGGGGGTTTTCTGCAAGTGAGTTGAAGTCAAGCAATGCCATGTCGAATCAATGAGATCGTCAATGGGAGGACAATAGCATCCGGTGGGGAAAAAATCCCGCAAAATTGCAAGTGGAAATGGGGCGTTGTCGGTTAATATGGGGCAATGAACCAGGATGAACGCCAGCAACTGAAGCGGGATATCGCCGAAGAAATCGAATCGCAGAAGCGTCTGATCGAAAGTTTGACCGAGACGTCCAAACCCGTCGCGCCGGACAACGCCATTGGCCGCCTCACCCGCATGGAGGCGATCAACAGCAAAAGCGTCAGCGAAGCCGGGCTGAATTCCGCTAAAGTCAAACTCGCCAAACTGGAAACGGCGCTTGGGAAAGTCGATCACCCCGATTTCGGCATCTGTCTTCAATGCGGCAAACCGATTCCTGCCGGGCGTATCAAAGCCATGCCCGAAAACGTTCTGTGCGTTCCCTGTGCTGAAAAACGATAACCATCTGGAACCCATTTGAATTTTATGAGGAGATTTGAGTTCACATGAATTCCCAACCGAATCCGATTTTGCTGGAATTGGCCGAGCAATTGCCCGATGCCACGCAAACCTTGAAAAATATACACGAGCCTAAAGCTTATGAGGAAATTGCCGAGCAGGCGAAAAAAGAAATGCGTTGCCTGCAAGACTTGGTGGGTTCTCTTGAAGAGGAACCTTCCGCAACCCCTTTTCTCGAAGAAAGCGGTTACGAGGCGTGGTTAAAAGAGGTGGAAGCCGAAGATGTGTTGCGTGTCATCGGCACTCTCGGGCTGATTGCGGAATTGTCTGACGAATTGGCCGAGGATTGATCCCCTCAAAACCCTTTGAATCCAAAGTCATAACGACTTAATTATAATAAAGGGTACCTTTTTCGCAAACGGGTCGGTTAAACTTGTCCAATCGGGAACATTGTAAACCGTTTCGACAACCAACCTAAATCATGCGTCACTGGAGGTATAACATGTCGGTAGAAAAAACCCTGAACACCATTAAAAACAAAGTGAATATTTTTGTGAAACCAAAACCGTCCCGCCTGAGCGCCTTTGCAGTCGCCATCTTTGCGGGTCTATTGTTTGCAGGCGAAAGCTTTGCAGGCGAAGTCTGGGTCGCCAATATGAAGGGCGCCAATGTGCAAGTGATCGACACGGGTTCCAATCAGGTGGTGAAATCCATTCCTACAGGAGCGGGCGCCCATAACGTCACGTTCAGTGCCGATGGGAAAACCGCCTTCATCGCCAATATGGGGACCAAGAGCATCACCATCATCGACGCCGTGTCGAAAGAGAAACTGGCGGATGTGGTTGCCGACACCAAGGCGCACGATGTGGCGGTGTCTCCAGATGGCAAGACGGCCGTCTCATGCAACGTGGGCGCAGGGAACATCACCTTCATTGACGTCGCAACGGGAAAAGCCGTTCATACGATGGCCACCGGAGCCAAGGCCATAACGGCGGTTTTCTCTGCTGACGGACAAACGCTGTACGTGGTGAACGCCGGCGACGCGACTATTTCGGTCATCAATCCGAAAACGTATGAGATCACGCAAACTCTTCCGGGAGCCAAAGCGGCAATGGCCATCCGCCCGACAAATGACGGGGCGCGGTTCTGGCTCACGGCTCCAGATGACAACAAGCTGTTGTTGATTGATCCTAAAACCGGCGCGGTGGAGGGAAGTGTCGAAGTTCCGGGAGAGCCGCATGGATTGGTGCTCAGCCCCGATGGGAAAACTCTTTATGTCGGGCAACGGGGTCTCAATCAGATCGCGAGAGTCGACGTCGCCAGCATGAAAATCACCCAAACCGCGCCGCTTGGCAAACGTCCGGACATGATCGCCATCAGCCCGGACGGTCAATCCCTTTTCGTGGCGATCCGCGACGAAAACCAGTTGGCCATCGTCTCCGCCGCGGACTTGAGCGTTCAACATAAGGTGGACACCGACGGCGAAACACACGGCGTTGCCTACCGGGAATAGAGATGTTTGCATTACTCGTCATTGCGAGAAGCCAACGGTGACGAAGCAATCCAGAACCCTGGATCGCCGCGCCGCTTCGCGGCTCGCGATGACGAATAAGGTAGGCTCTATAAAGATTCTCTGCTTATGCAAAGGTCACTCGGTAATAGAGCTAAGAAGCAGCGAAATTAGATGATTCTTAACGTCACCTGGATTGAAAGGGCCTGGCCGATTGGGCCGGGTCCTTTTTTGTTTTGCTTGCTTGGCGGTGTTTGCGGCAGGATGCAAATTGCCGTACCCTGATTCTGCAAATTAATTTCTAGCGAGGTGTAACATGTTTCAAAACTGGGAAACCTTGATTGGTGTCATCATTGGCCTGGCGATTTTAATCCCTATTTTCTTAAAGAAGTTTTATTGATTTTTGGCAGTAATAATTGGACGATTGGTTTTAAACATCGCTTTGACTTTGATGATTCCGGGAAAATCAGGGAGACGTTTTTATTCTAAAAATCTGCCTCACGATTTATTCATCGCCGTGGTCGCGGTTTAAAGGCGGCGGTCAGGTGGCGGTGCATCAACTCGCCTGCGCGCTTCACCGTCAGGGGTGCGAGGTGCACGTACTTTACTCTAAAGAGCCGGGGGAAAAACTCGCGCCGGAGGTGCCCTACCAAATCCACTGGACGCGACGCTTTAACGTCGCCACGGTCAATCTGGATATTTTTTCCTTCGCATGGTCGCTGAATCGGTTGATGCGGCGGGAGCGGTTCGATGTCGTCCACGGCAACGCCGAGGAATCTTTTTTTGCTTCCTGGCTGTGCCGCAAGTTCAACGCTATCGCCTTTTTCACCAGCCACGCGCCCTACGTGCCGCCGACGGGAATCCTGCGCGGAATGTTGCACCCCATTTCTTTTCTAAAACAGGTGAACCCGTATCTCTTGCGCTCCGCCGCCAGCCGCGCGAAAAAAATCATCACCTTCAGTCAGTTTTCCCGCGACCGGGTGCTCGCCGGATTAGGGAACAGGTGGCAGGATCGAATCGAGGTGATTTCCGCCGGCATCGACCCTTCGTGGTTTGCCATTGAGCGTCAGCCTTCCGAGCGGCCAGCGCTTGTTTTCTGGGGGCGCATGGAAGAGGAAAAGGGCATCCCGGAATTGTTGCAGGCGCTACAAATCGTCGGCAAAAAAATTCCCAACGTGCTTTTGACTCTCGTTGGCGAAGGCAACCGTTTGGAGGAATTCAAGCAGAAGGTGCGTAAGTTGGGCCTGATCCCTAAAGTGGTGATGCCGGGCTGGCGGTCTATGGAATACATTCAAGGCCTTGCGGCAACGGCGAGGCTTGGGGTGTTCCCGTCACGCATCGAAAGTTTCGGCCTGTCGGTGGCGGAGGCGATGGGTGCGGGTTTGCCAGTGATCGCCACGCATGCCGGGGCCTTGCCGGAAATCATGCAAGACGGCGTTACGGGCACCCTGGTGTCGCCGCAAGATGCCGAGGCGTTGGCCGAGGCCATTTTGAATGCGTTGCAGGACGCAGAAAAATCCCGCCTGATGGCAGAGAAGGGGCGGGAAACCGCCCGCCAGAATTTTTCCTGGGACAAGACAGCCCAGCATCTGATCGTGCTTTATCAAAAAGAACTACAAGTGGCAAAGAATTCCTAGCTCCACCGGCATTAACGCTCAACCCTTAAAGAAAAAAGTCCGTTAAGGAATAAGCCGTATCTATCGACAAACAATTTTGTTGAATTGCATGAAAACCCTCGACACACTTTCAAAGACCAAGGGCAACGAAAAAAAAGTTCCCGCCGCCAGCCGGGTTAAAGGCTGGTTGCGGAAAATTCCCTTTGTCATGGAAATGGATTATTTAAGGCGCAAGGTTTACGATTCGCCGGTATTCGATTTCAGCGCCAAAGCCCTGGCCTACAAACTGGAGGTCTGGCCACCGGCGTTGTTGCTGGACGTGACCAATCGTTGCAACGCCAAATGCGTGTGGTGCCCGAATCCCGACTTGACGGATATGGGCGTCATGAAAATGGATCTCTACAAAAAAATCATCGACGATTATGCCGTCAAGGGCGGCGTGGTGCACTTTGGCACCTTTGGCGAGCCGCTGATGGACAAGACCCTGCGCGAAAAAATTCAATACCTGAAGCAGTACCCCAGCATTCAGAGAGTCGAAGTCCTCACCAACGCTTTTTTCATGAACGGGAAAATCATCCCGACGCTTCTCGATCATTCTGTGGCGGTGGACATCAGCCTCGACGAACTGGACAAGCAAACCTTCGAGGATGTCAAAAAGATGAGTTACGACGTGGTGCGCGAGAATATCATCGACCTGCTCGAAGCTAACGACCGGCGCGCCTGCCCGGTTCCTGTCAATTTTCGCATCAAGACCTTGAAGACGATGGAAGAAACGTTGAATCACGATTTTTTTAAGAAGATCGAGAGCCACAACTGCACCATCGCGCTAACGCCGATCAACGACAACATCATCTCCAACTGGGCGGGCAAGTTCGACAAGGAAAATTTTCTCGATCAGTACGATATTGCGGCCAACGGGACGTCCAAATTCAACCACAAGCGGTTCAACCTGACCAATAAGGCGCCTTGCACGCAGTTGTGGAAATGGATGGTGGTGTACTGGGATGGCAGTGTGGTGCTGTGCTGTGCGGATATGTTTTCTTCCACCGCCGTGGGCAACCTTCGGGAAGACAGCATCGAGGAGGTGTGGCGCGGCACGGTCCTGACCGAAATGCGGAAAAAGATGATCGCCCGCAAACGTTTCGACATTCCCCTTTGCCAGAACTGCGACATCCATTTGAGCTGGCATCATCTCAAAAACGACTACGATGCCAATGGGCAGCCGTTTTCAGATCAGTTTCTATAGTCCGCCAAAAATCCATTTTTTAGTCTTATATCTTTCTAAATAAAGACATAATCTCTTTGAAACGTTTCTCATCTAGTGGCATTTCCCAATGGTTTTGCCGCGTATTTGACAACGCGAACTTTTTTCCTATATTGAATGACAGTCCGTGTTGCATGAGGCCAACTCCTATTCCCGGCTTCAAAGAGGTTGGGAAGAATGCCGGGGTCACAATGTTTAACTCACTCAAACTATTGCGGCGAGGAAGAGTTCGGTGAATGGCGTTTCAGGCTCCGACTCCGAATTGAAATGGGTTATTGGTAATTTATTGGGCTTGCTCGTTGCCGGGGTTGGCGCCAGTGGATGGGTTTTGTATTTCACAGATTATTTCCCCGTGGTCGGTGGGCTTTTGGGTCTTGGCGGGCTTTTTGCCTGGATTGCCTTTATGGGCAATATTTTGAGTGAGACACGAAAGAAGCAGTTGCAGGAAGGTTTTGACGAAAAAATCTTAAGAAAAGGTTATTTCAGTGTTCTGATCGTTGCCTTCGTTATTGGTTTCCCCTTTTATGTTTCTACAAAAGGGACCGTAATGATAGATAATCTTCAGGGTTCCCGTGGCAGTGTTGTTGAAATAAGTGAATTGGCTAAAGGAGAAGGTTTCGCTTCAGGAGAGCAGATGGATCGGGTATTGC
Organism: Nitrospinaceae bacterium; assembly: GCA_029261515.1. Taxonomy (GTDB): domain Bacteria; phylum Nitrospinota; class Nitrospinia; order Nitrospinales; family VA-1; genus JAJDBE01. Next base: position 15,846 of record JAJDBE010000039.1, read on the forward strand.
TATTGCCGCAAAGCAAGGCCAAGATTTTGCTTCCGACAGGCTGGTTTGGGAAGCGCGACTATCATGTCAAGGTCGCAGGGCTTCCGGCGATTCAGGTTATTGCGAAAGGTTTTCGCCGAACCAAGTTGCTGGTGCCTGATACGTTCGAGGAACGGCCTGTTGTCCTCGCGCGGCCGGCGGCAAAGCACGGTCCAACCGTTTCGGAAGGCGACTTTATGCTGGAAGTTCTAATAAACAAGCAACCGGTGGCTGCAATCAAGGATTACCGGGGGCAGGCGGTTTGGGTCGGTGCGGGGGCGGATGTGATGGTTCCTGCCAGCTTGATAGAGCAGTGGCGTTTTGATCTGGTCCCCCAAGGCTTTCCGGCCAGCGCGGTCAGCCAGTGGACCAGTCCCGTGTCCTTAGCGCCCAACCTTTATCTTTTGCCTGAGATGCAAGTCGCCATCCGCCTGAAACGCAAGAGCGACCAAGGGATTGTTTTTTCAGGAAATCATACGATTCAACCGGGGAAAGTGAGACGTTTTCCTGAAGAAGTAATACTCGAAAAGATGATACCCAATGAAAATTAATCGTCCGGCATTAGTAGGGGCTTTCGCGTTTTTCATTGCCATTGGCAGTGCTCTGTCCTCCGCGTCTAAAGAAACCGTTCCGGTTCATGTCAAAGTCAGTATCGAGGTGGATTCGATGGAACAGCGCTGGGGTGAGGAAAAGAAGCAACGCGTTGAGTTTGATACTCAGAAAGTGATCTTACTCCATTTAGAATCGCTCTTTCCCTATTGGAATTTTCAACCCGAGTCCAATAACAAGCGATCCTTAAAAGTTCGGGTAGTTGAAGTCATACCAAGAAAAATCGAGATTCATTTGCAGGTTTATTCCGGCTCAATCAAAAAAGGCCATTGGGTGATGGGATGGTTTTCTCCTGGCGATGAACTCGCGCGAAAGTATCCTACTGCTAAGACCATGCCGAATGAATTGGCCAAGGTTTTCGAACTCAAACTCATGGAAAAGCATGAATCTGATTTGAAAAAGTGGTTGAAAAGTGAGGTTCCTTTGGCAAAGGGCGGGGAGTGGTTGGATGCCGCAGAGACAGGTGGAGACTCACGCATAGTTCTTGCGCTGCCCTACGAAGAAAAAACGCAGGATCTTAGCGTATCCACCTTTCATATTAGTGCAAAGCAGGCCGGAGGTCTCTCGAATGAAAAGCTGGAGGTCGTTGGGTTGGGGCTGACTCATCCTTACCCTCAGAGTTCAGCGACTAAGAAGTTTGATGGGCTGGTTGTGCAGGCTCACTCTCGAATCATTGGTCAAGAAACCCGTAAAATTACCAACTCCATGGCACCGGAAGTGCGGAACCTGAAGTTGGGCCCTGTTTATCTTAAGAAAGAAGAACATTGGACCGGGCAGGATGTGGATCTTTTTGAGGACGACGAATAGTGAGATTTAATTTATCAAATATCAAAATCGTCGGATTGCTGCTTGCCATCCTTCATGGGATCACCTCGATGGCTGGAGCTCAGTCGAATGCACCTCGAATCCAAAGACTTCAACCGGCCCCGGCGTTGGAACAGAGTGTGAAGGACTCTGAAATAAAGCCGATGGCAAATTCCCTGACGCCGAAGCGTCAAGTTCGATCAAAGTCGCTGCCAAAAAGTTTTGTTCAGCTTTCAAACACCCTTCAGCCTGGAGAGGTGTATCTCAAGCAGGGAAAAGTGAACGAAGCGCAAACTTATTTTGAAAGCAAAATCGCAAAAATGGATTCACCCGTTCTCAAACTGCAAACCGAAGTGCTCTGGGCGGATTCCTTAAGCCGTGCCGCACGGGTCCAAAAGGACAATGCAACTCTGGTCGAGCAGGCGAAAGAAAAATATCTTTCGGTGTTGCCGAAAGTGAAAGGCAATCTGCGTTTGAATACGTACAATAATTACGGGACCCTTTTATTGCGTCAGGATAAAGCCCAGGAGGCTCTTACTGTATTACAGGAAGTGGAAAAAAATTATGCACGGTCTTCCGAGCCTGCATCCCATGCACGGTATCTATACAATCTGGCCCGAGCCAGTGAAAAAACCGGGGATTTGAAGTCAGCCAAAAACTATTATCGGGATGCCGCGCGAAAGGACAAACAATTCCTGCCCGCATCCCGCGCCTGGTTTCGCGTATCGCTTAAACAGGAAGTCAATGAAGGATTGATTCGTGAAGCGGTTTCCCTGCTTGAGGAAATGCTTAATCAAAATAACCTGACCGCCGCAAAAAAAACTTATCAGCTGATATTCAATCAGGAAGCTTGGGTGCGTCAAGAAAGATTTGATCGGCTCCTCATTTCATTCGCGCAGTATATGACAGCTACTAAGCTTAGCCCGGCAAAGCTGGAAGAAAGCTGGGAGTTTAAAGTTCTTAATGAATTGATCCAGAAAAAAGTACCGGTTCACAAGGTCGCGGTGGAAATTTTGTCAATTTATAATGACCGTGTTGAGTTTCCGATCACGTTCCAGCCTGGAAGTCACAACGAATATTTTGTTAAGACTTTGATGGGCTTTTCTCATGGACATCGAAGTAGCGTTCTTTCTGCTCTTGCCAAAGTTGCAGGCGACGGATTTTACGCCGACTTGCAATTGCCTGATAAGGCTCTGGAGCGCTATGCTCTGGCCTGGACCTTGGACAATAACAACACCGAGGCGGCGTTGTTTGCGGCGAACTTGCTTCTGGATAAAGCTTCCGATAGTGGATCGGAGAATCCCTATATTGTAGATTTAACCGGTGCCTTCGATAATCTCATCAGTTCTTTGTTCAATTTCAAAGGCCGAGCTTATCAAAGCAATGACCTTGAAAATATTTTTCGCCTCCACCTTATTTTGGGTTCGATCTATGAAAAACAGAAAAAATGGGGGCCTTCCCGTAGTGCTCAAAGTGCGATTTTTCAATTTAAGCATGCGATTAGAACACATGAAAAGCTGAAGTATAAAAAACCGGAAACTGTAGGATCGGTCATCGGCATTCGCGTTAGTCTCGCCAAAGCCTATGAGGGAGCAGAACAATATAAAAACTCCTTGCTCAGCTACGTTGATGCGATTGACGAGGCCGTGAATGAGGGCGAAATTGAATTCGCCAAAGATACTCTTTCTAATCTGGATCGTTTATCACCACAAGTTAACTTGAAACCCGTTGATAGACGCCGTCTGGAAAATCTGAAGAAGCGGCTGCAATCGATGTGATCCACTTCTTTCCTATTTGCCGTTTGCATCGCCTGGGTTCAGTTTTTCCAGTTCGTGTTTTTCGACGAGAAGATCGATCTTCTTTTTGAAATCATCTGTTTGGGCGTGCTTCTGTATCCAGTGCTGGCCGGCGATTCCCGCTTCGCGGCTGATGACGGGCATCTTTTGCATCCATTCCTTCCAGAACGGGTTCTCGAACATGACGATCAGATTATTAATGACTTCCTGAGACATGTGCTTGTCGTAAACCGGCACCACCATGTCGACCAGCGCCTGCATTTCTCTTTCTCCGATCAGGCTGTTGAATTCCGTCCAGAAAGCATCCGGCACTTTCGGATAGGAAGCCGAGATCATCTGCGAGTAGGAGTTGAGGACGCCGTCTTTCATGTAGGACAGTTGCTCCTCAATGCCAGAGACTTGCAGAAGCCGTTTGATGCTTTTTACTTTTTCGGGATTCACTTCGGCGGCGTGGGTCCATCCCGGAAAAATCAGGATCAAAAGCAGAACCGTCCACAGACAGCCGATTCTTTTACGTAATTCAAAAAATTTCATCATTCACCTCAGTTATAAAATTAACAGCCTGACGGGTCTGCGCAATTGACTTTATCATCACATGATACGACCAGTGGGTCCAATGGAAAAACCGAAGAGAGCCGCCAAGAGAAGAACAGCCCGTTTTCCAGATGTTTTCGAATCAAAATCCTGATAGCGCCGCCAAATTTAACGCCCGTTTCGGCTTTTAAATTCGACTGCCTTATTTAAACGATTTATAATCAAAGTATTATGAGATTTTTTGCGACCCACAATATTCCCCAGGGTTATGGAAAAACAGCCGTATTTCGGTATTCTGTTTTTCGCAGTTGGCTGGCGGCCAGTTTCTTTTCCTTGATCGCTCTGGTCTTTTTTGGTTTGGCATGGGGCGGTGACATTTTCTTTCCAAAAATGCAATTTCCGTCGGGCTTGCTTTATTGGGGCGCTTTTGTATTGGGCGGTATTGCATGGATTGGCTGGTTCAACCACCGTGCCCGCAAGCGGTCTTCCAACTGGCTCGTGCAAATCCATCCGGATTCAATCTGGATAAAATTCCGTTCTCACCTCAACCATCATTTTCCTGAACAAGACCTCATTGTGGTCGAGATCCCGTTTTCAGAAATCGACTGGGTGCGAAAAAGCAAAGAACAAGTGGAGACCCCGGATGCCTCCGAACAAGGGTCGGACTGGATTTCGTTTTACACTTATTTGGATTTGAAGCTCAATTCCTCCAAGACGCCGCAACTGCGTGACGCTTTGATTGCCGAGCGCAACCGCAAGGCGCCCCAGTCTGGTGTACAAGAGTTGATGCACGAACTCTTTGTGGCGCGCAAACGCAAGGCGCCTGTGGCGGAAATTGCGCAACTCAGGGAAAGCATCCAGGCTGAAAAAAGAAAAAATCCCGGTGGTAATAAACAGTCGCGTTGCACGCATCACCATTATCCGGTGCGGCTGATCGACCCGGAAATTTTAAGGATCGAGTGGAATGGCATCCGCCCCGGTATTAAAGAAGCTCTCAGCCTGTTGCAAGGTAAGACAACGATCGAATCTGAAGGTTCTTCGGCGAAAGTAAACTGGAGGGATTTAGAAGGGCAGGATCTGGACGACTGGATTCTTGATCTTGCGGCAAGAGGAAAGACCATGCAAGCCATTTCCCTGGTTCAGCAAAAATATGGATACTCCACTACCGAGTCCAAAGGTTTTGTCGAGGAACTTTTGCAAAATCGTTAGCAATGCGTTTTTCATCCCACGAAATTCAACGTTTGATTGAGCAAGTTTTTGAACCGCCTACCCTTGGAATCCCTTCATATTGTGTTACCCTAAAAAACGATTGTGGGGGGCTTTAGATATTAGAAAAAAACCATCCATTAAAATAAAGGAATTTTTATGAAGCGTTCAGTTATAGTCACCATCGCCATGGTTGTTGTCCTCACAGGCGTCCTCCTTTTTTTTCTGGTTTTTTCGATGGATTCTCTGATCACCATGGCGGTTGAAAAATTTGGCTCCGAAGCGCTGCAGGCCGAAGTGACGCTGGAAAAAACGGATATTTCCGCTAGAACAGGAAAGGGAACGCTGCGCGGATTGAAAGTAGGCAACCCCAAGGGGTTCGAAACCGAAAGCGCGTTTGAGCTTGGCGAGATCAGTGTTGCAGTAGATATCAAAACCATCCCCGGCGATATGGTGGTTATCAAGGAAATTCTCATCAGCGCTCCCAAGATCACCTATGAGATGGGAGCCGGCGGCAGCAACCTCGATGCCCTGCAACGAAACGTCGCCTCTGCGACCGGTGGCGGCGGAAAAGGTTCCAAAGAAGAAAGTTCCGTATCGGCTACTGACCGGGGTAAAAAAATGATCATTGAGAAACTTGTGATTCAGAACGGCAAGATCGATGTCAGCGCGGTGGGACTGAAGGGGCAGAAGATGACCGTCGACCTTCCCAGGGTTCAGTTGACAGACATCGGCAAGGACAAAGGCGGCGCCACCCCTGCTGAAGTGGCAAAAAAATTGATCAAAGCCATCAATGCCGCGGCGGGAGGCGCCGTGAAAGGTCTTGATCTTGGCAAAATTGTCGGCGATGTGGAGGGCGTTGCCAAAGGCGCGAAAGAGGCCATGGAAAAACGCGCCACTGACGCGGTAGGCGAAAAGGCCGGTGAACTGGGTAATACGATGAAGGGATTGCTGGGAAAATAGGCTTCTATGTGATTTCGCATGCAAAGTGTTTTGACTTTTGCATTATTTTGAGCCATTCTAAAAGAGTAGGTGAAACGCTTGGGACGCCAGGGGAGTCTTGAGTGTGTATGTGCACCCCCTGATCGAAAGGAGGTGATCCCTTGTCTAGTCACAGTATAAGGGGAGCTTCCGGAGTCGTTTACTAACGGTGAATGACCGGAAGTTCCTTAATGTTGTGGGGCCCTGCTCAATTGAGCAGGGCCTTTTTTGTTTTGAAATGATTTTTCCTCGCACACGGAAAAATTTCGGGCAGCAATAAATGGAACTGGTTTGTTGAAGAGAGGCGGAGGGTCCGGTGTTTATTGCTGAGGTGCGGCAAAAGGCAGAGAAAAGTGGGTTTGCACAAAGAGCCAGTCGCCGTCGCGGTTTTCCAGCACACCGGTGAAGCGCAAACGGACCTCGACAGGCTGATTCTGAACGGTTAGATAAACGTGGGTGTCGCCGGCGACCCAGCACACCTCTCCCAACTGAGAGACCGCCACATTTTTGAATTCTACCTGTAGCCGGTCGGATTGATAGAAGTCCTGCTCGAACTGAAGTTTGATCTCCGCAAGCCCGGTGCGTTTTTCATCTTCACCGGTTCCAATGACCAGAACGTCTGAGTCGGGCGCGAACAGGCTGAGTAAAATGCTGATGTCTTTTTTGGAGTAACCCTCGCGGAACTTGTCCAAAACCAAATGGATGTTGTCAACGGTTTGCCGTACGGCCTGCATAGTTTCCCCCCTCACGTTTAGGGGACATTGGGTAAATGAGATGGGTTTCTTTGGAAAATTGCCACTAACTTAACCAAACTCCGTACAAAAATCAAATTTCCATCACACGGGATTCCCTTCAGCCTATGCTTCTTTTCTTTTTCTATAGCGGGCCAAAGGACGGGTTTTTTGGCTGGTATGGGTTAATTTTCAAAGAGATGGTTGCAAATGGGAAAGAGGGATTTGGCAGGAAAAGGCGGAGTCGTGGGATTTATTGCGGCAGAGGAATTTCCTGTCTCAGGTAAATGGCGAACAGCAAAATGGCGAGAGACAGCACCCAGATAAAAATATAGGTGGTCATCGATTGCCGGGCCTTTTGTTTTTCCAGCCAAGTTCTGGGTTTGATGCCGCGAAAGAGAAACGCAATTTTTGCGGCCAGGTTGACGCACACCACGTTGACTGCAAGCAAAAGCCCGGCGCCGATGGCCAGCTCCATGTTTCCAGCGCCCAGCATCAAACCAAGTGTGGCTGTGGGGGGCAATAGCGCTACGGCCACCATGACGCCGACCAGAACACTGGGAAGACCCGTGGTCAGCGAAAGCACCGCCGCCGCGCCGGAAGCAAAGGCCAGTGCGGCGGAATCCAGCCCGACATCCGTGCGGGCGAGCAGTTCCTCGCTTTCCCCATTGAGCGGCAACACCATTCCAATCAGAATTGAAACGGCTAAGGCCAGAGTCAGCCCGGCAAGCGTGGTTTTAAGCGATTCCCACATCAACGCCGTATCGCCGAGAGCGGTTCCCAGCGCCAGGGCGATGTTGGGCCCAAGAAGCGGGGCGATGACCATCGCGCCAATGACCACGGCGACGTTGTCTTCTAAAAGACCGATGGCCACAACGATCGTGGACAAAAATACCAGCAGAAGAAAATTGCTGTCGAGACGCGCGTTTTTTTCGACGCTGTTGTAAAGCTCTTCCCGGGTGGTGGTGCTCTTGTCTTTTTTTTCTTCCTTTGTTTTTTCTTTTTCCTCCGGAACGGGGAGAACCGCCTCTACGGGTAATATAAAGATCTTGGCAGTTTCACTGTTTCCCAGAATCGCCTGCAGGGCATCGAGAGTTTTCTGGCGTTTTTCCGGACTGACCAGCATCTGCATGACGCGGCGGCCATCTTCCCCTTCACGTCCCACCCAGAAATCGACGGATTCTTCTTTTTCAGCAATGCCCTGAATGGCTTTGAGGTAGCTGTTGTCGGCGATGACCTGGATGATTTTCATAATTCAGGGGTGCTGGAGATTGGAAAGTGATCGGTTTCTGGGACTGAGAAATATCCTTGGTTTTTTTTGTTGCACAACCTGTCGTTTGAGGAAAGGCTCGCATTTTTGAGAATGGACAGGGGGTGAAAATGGCCCCAATCGTTCGGTTTGACCAGAATATCCCCACCGCGGTTTTATTTTAACTCATTAAAAACAAATAGGTTTTACTTTTTTTACAGAAGTCTGGAAATTTTTGCCTTGAAAATGTATTTTTATAATGATAATCATTTTCATAATCAAAATAGATTGCCTTGGCAGCAAATAAATTTTTCCCATTGTGTTTGGAGGAGGGTAGAAAAGTGAAGATTTACGATTGGAGGGTTTTGGGGCTTGGATTCTTTTTATTGATTACCGGGCTATGGGTTCCCGAGGATTCCGAGGCTATCCCAGCGTTTGCAAGAAAATACGGCGTCAAGTGCACCACATGTCATGTGCAATTTCCCAAACTGAATAAATTCGGCATTGTGTTTAAAAACCGCGGCTATCGCATGAAAGGAGAGGAAGGCGATTTCCTGTGGAAAAGTAAAATCATTCCCCTTGCCGCCATTGCCCGGTTTGGGTACGTGTACACAGACAGCAAAGTGGACGGGGTGCACACGCAAACCAGCGAAGGCGTGGACAGCGGCATCGAACTTTTCAGCGGCGGAACTTTGGCTCCGAGGATATCGTATTTTATCGATGCGTTGACCGATGCCAATGCGCCCCTGGTTCAATTCGATGACATTCTTCCCAACAGCGCACTCAACCTCAAAGTTGGGGATTTTAATGTCGACAATTATTATCTGTCTAATCCCAGGAGATTTACCGAAAGCACCTATCTTATCCAGACCTCCGCTGCGGGCATGGCTTCGGGATCGGCAGCAGCGGGGTCGGGGTCCCGGGATGACAATGTGACGTTCACCAACCTTGGGGGAGAACTGAACGGGCAATTTATCGAGCAGGGGTTTCGTTATGCTTTGGGAGTGGGCAATGGAAATTCCGGTGGGTCTGAAGACCTGTTTGGTCAGATGTTTTACGTCATTTTGAATCAGGATATCATGGAACATACGGTTTCTTTTCTCTTTCGGGGGGATAAAATCGGCGATGCCGATGACAACCTGACTCCCCCTGCTGCCTTGGCCGCACCTGATGATACAAACAATACGTATACGATTGGCGGCAATATTCAATTTTCTTTTTTCCAGGACCGGTTGAATATTATCGTTGGCGCTTACCAATTTTTTGGCGGAGAATTTTTGAACTTCACCGAGCCGGGAAGAACGGCCACTACTTACGAGGCGTTGAGTGGCACGGTGGAGGCGACCTACCTGTTTACCGAAAAACTGTTGGGACTGGGCCGTTTCGACTGGCACGATACCCATGACAGTTCGGCGTATGAAGAGCAATGGGTGGCTTCCTTGCAATATCACTTTGTTCCCAATGTTAAGTTAAATCTTGAGTATGTGCATTTAGACAGTAATGCAGGAGGGAATGTCGCCAACGCGGCAAACGTGGATTCCGACACGCTGCGGATGAATGTGCGGTTTGGGTTTTAGACTTGAAGCAATTGAGGAAAGAAAGGCCGGAACTGGGTTCCGGCCTTTTTCATGTGCAATGGTTAGTGGGGTCATCGATCGGCCAAACCAGGCAGGATATATATTCCTCCACTAGCGCTTTTTTTGCGTGAACGTTCCATTCCTGGCGCTCCAACCAGGATATCGGTTTTGCCGTCTCCGTTGATATCGCCTTTGGCCAAGGCGAAGCCGACTAATTCTTGCGCAGAAGCCTTCGTTGGCTGGAAAATAGCGGAGGGGTTCAGCCATTTTTGCTCATTACGGGAGGGAAAGAAATAGATTGCGCCAGATAACTTTCGCCTGTTGTCTCCACCAGAGCAGGGCATGCCCGATATCAAATTTTCGTTTCCATCATGGTTTAAATCCAGTCCGGTCATACTTTTCCCAAACGACAAGGTTTTGAGAACGGCTTCGGGGTAAGGGGCCACAGCGCAGTGAACATCGCTCTTAAAGATAACGTCGGCATCCGATTTTAAAAGGTAAGTCTTGGAATGATTCGTTCGTCCGTAAATACCGTGAACCAAGCCTTGAATTGAACCGCTTCTGGTTTGGCGAACGGCGTTTGGCGAACTGATGAGCAAATCGGAAAGGCTGTCGCCGTTGAAGTTACCTGTATAGAAAGACGTTCCCGATTGATCGTCGGGACCCGTGCCATAAAGCGTGATGTCGGCATCATGAGCTAAATGAATATTTTTTGGAAAAGCACCTCTACCAAAAATGACGTAGGATTCTCCAGCATCGCGATCTCGATTTAAAAGTCCATTGGCAAAGGGCGCTCCAATAATCAAATCGTCCCGGCCATCTTCATTGAGATCCGCAGCGGCCAGGGCGAATCCAGATTGATTGGGTCTGTCTTCCGTCAAGGAAACTTGGAATCCGGTTCCCTCGACGCCATAAATTCTGCTGTTCCAGTTTTTCGCCAGGTCGATACCTTTAGGAAACCGCGGCCTTCCATAAATGATATAGGTTTCACCGGCTCCCGGCGTCCGGTTCTGGTCGCCCGCGCTTCCCGGCGCTCCCATGACCAGATCGCCAATGTTGTCGCCATTAAAATCGCCTGTAGTCAGAGAGAATCCCGTCCGGTCTCCAGGATCAGCTCCAATCAGCGTTACATCCGCTTCCTTCGATAAATCCACCACCTTGTTAAAGGTCGTGCGTCCGAAGATGATGTAAACAGCGCCGGAGTGGATTCTCTCAAAGCGCCCACCGTTATCCTGGGGAACGCCGATGGCCAGGTCGGAGATTCCGTCGCCGTTAAAATCGGCAACCGTCAGAGCATGTCCCAATAAATTATTGCCAACGTTGTCGCCGCCCCAAAACCCAACGTCAACGTGTTTTTTCAGATCAAGTATGGCGGGAAACTTTTTATGCCCAAAAATGACATACACCCAGCCGGAACGTGAGGTTTTGCTGAGAATACCTTCGGATTCGGGAGCGCCGATGATGATGTCGTCGATTCCGTC
>JAJDBE010000040.1 GCA_029261515.1 Nitrospinaceae bacterium
CGACCACTGAGATCGTATCGATTTGCACGTAGCCTAGGTGACGGATAGCAAGCAAGGTGGCATCTATGCCCCGACCGAATGGTTGGTGTTTGTCTAATCCCTGACTGGCCAGGGCGATGCGCCTTAGTCTTACCTTGTCTATTCCCGGTGTCATACGATAGCAATTAATTCTCGCGCTGATCGTAAGCCCGCAAACAAGCCAAATAGGTCATTCGCTACTGTTCAGCATTGGGCCAACTCCATCACTTCAGCGACTTCAACTTCAGATTGTAATATTTGTTAATTAAATATATAAAAAAATTTGATAGTTGATACATTTTTCTGAAAAATCAGCCGCCCATTAGGCTTAGCCACTCCTTTTCAGCATCGGTGTGAATAGCTGGATTCACTCTATGCATACGCATAGGCTGATTTGCATCCAATGTCCGCTTTTGGCTGCCGATTGCCGCCTTTTGTAGATTCCAAATCCCTTATAATTCAGATGGCCGTTTTAAAGAACGCTTGATGGCGTTCCATTCTTTTTTGGAAGCCTTGCTGGCGGCGGACACCATGGCCCGGTAGTGATGCATTATCTCTTCTCCAAGTTCGGTCAGGTGCGCCCCGCCCCCGCCCTTGCCGCCGGTGGAGCTTTGTACCAGCGGTTGCTTGAAACACTGGTTCATGGTGTCGACCATGTCCCACGCCCGCCGGTAGCTCAAATTAATTTCCTTGGCGGCTTTGGAAATGGAGCCAAATTGCTGAATGGCTTCGAGTAAGTCGACTTTTCCGGGTCCCAAGGCGATGCGGTCTCCCGCTGTCACCCGGAATCTCGGTTTGCAGTGAAACGGTTTTTCGCGGGAGTCTGGCATTTTCACCTAAAGAGCTGGCAGCTTGCTGAGAAAGTATTTTATATTGCCTCAAGTTGTCACCCTGAGTTTATCGAAGGGTGACCTGAGCTTATTAAAGTAAGGTTCATGCTTCGACAAGCTCAGCATGACATCAAACAAATATCGCCTTGAATAGACTTTTCAGCAACCCGCTAAAAACTACTTTTTTTGCGGAATACGGACGATTCCCACCACATTGGGAACCGGCCAGGAAATGTGGTTTCCCTCACTTTCCTCAAGCCCGGTGGCATAGTTGCCGAGATATTCATACTCATGATTTCCTGAATGGATGTAGAGCTGCGCATCCTTCCCCCCTTCGACGTACATCGCCCGCTGCAGATCGATGGGCAACTCAAGCAGGATATTGATGAAGTCATGCGTGGCATAGGGAGAACGCACATGCATGAAAAGCAACCGGCCCTTGGAATCCATGCCGATAGCGGCGGTGCTCCATTTTTTTTCCTGCGGCGCCCAAACGTTTTTGCGCTTGCAGGAAACCATGCGGATGCTTTGAATCAGGGAGCGGTATTGTTTGCGGACGTCATCAAATTTTTCGCAATCGCGATCGAAAATTTTTGCCGGTGGCAGGTTTTTACTTATCGGATCAAACGCCAGAACGGTGCGGTCTTTTGAAATCCAGGAGCTGTTGGTGTGGTTGCCGGATTTCATGTAGGAGACGCTGGTCCGGTTATCCTTTTGGTACATGCTGGCGTTGATGCCCGCTATCAGACCATATTTCTGCACCCATTCGCGTACGGATTTCCGCTGCCCGCCGGCTTCGGAAGAGGCATTTAGCAACCGGAATTCAAAAAACTGGAGGTCGATACGAAGAATGTGAATGACCGAATCGCCGCTCTCCGATTTTTGCTGAGGGACGAAAGCTCCCAATTCCAAACCAGGCTCCAGTGGTTGCCATAATTTTTTTACCGGAACCGGCAAACTACTTTCCAATCCGCCTGGGATCAGCAGGGAAATGGCAATAAAAACAGCCGCTTGAAAAAGTTGAATTTTTGGATTCATAGAAAGAATTTCCAACAAACTATTGAACGCATTGAAACTGAGCTGGGAAGTAACCTCTAATTACCATTTTTGTTTATTTTTTTCAATAGTTTGCCGACCTATCCAAACGTTTATCCCTCCTCCTCATCACCTGACAACAGGGAATGAGCATCATAAGAAAACAACTTGAACAGACTGGCGGTTTAATTTTCCCATTTAACCTCAGTGAATGAAATGCCTAAAATGCAGCATTTAGCCAGATGCAAATTCGGGCCATATAGGGGAAACAGTTGTTTTTTTGGATGTCTTAGGAACATTTTTTTGATCCACGCATTGATTTTGCATTCATTTTGTACCATAATACCGCCAAAATGAATCCCTGAAACAATTTGATGCATAATCGCTTAGACGATTCAGCGTACTTCGACCTCTGGGTTTTGAAAGAAACCGTCGAATTGTAAATAAGCTGTTTTATTGTTACTTTCAAAGGAGAAACGTATGAAAACCCTCACTCAAATGGTTTTACTGGTTTTTGCCCTGTACCTTGCAGGATGCGCCACCACCCAGTCGGGGGCAGGCAGTTCCGGCCCTGCAGCCGTCAAAAGTGCACCCAGCAGCAGTGGAAAAATGTTGACCAAGGAAGATTATGAGCGCATCGGGATTAAAGAAACCGGACGCTGATCTCGAAATGGCTTTTCAATTTCAATAATCGGGCCGGGTTCGCCGCAGAATCTATTGCCCGGTTTATTTTCCAGAAAGGTTTTGTATGAACATTTTGATTCGAGTTTTACCAATTTTAATGCTTACGTTTTTTATTGGCTGTGCCGCTCAACAGGGCAGCGTGGCAAGCACACCCAGTGCCGCCCGCTCTGGGGACGGCGCTTTGACCATCACCAAGCCGGCACAGGCTTCTGACGTCCGGGGACCGGTGGAAGTGTGTCTGGACATTAAGGGATACACGGTAGAACCTGCGAAAAATGGGGTCAATGAAGGCAAGGGACATCACCACCTGCTGATCGATACTCCGGTTCCGTCCGATCTTAGCCAGCCCGTTGCCAAGGACGCCAACCATGTTCATATGGGCGACGGATCGACCTGCAAAACCTTAAATCTTGCTCCAGGGGTCCACACCATTCGCGGCCTGTTCGCCAAGGGAAACCACGTTCCTTACAATCCGCCGATCACCGATGCGATCGTCGTGGTGGTAAAATAACGCCTTCGCAGGAAAAATTAAGATTCCATCCCTTTTTTAGGGGTGGAATTTTTTTTGCGTGCCGTTAAAATGGGCTTTCCTTTAATATTCTAAATAGTTATCAAATTGTCCTGAAAAATGTCAGATCGCGTGTTGTCCTCCGGACCGGTTTTTTCTGAGGATCATTTAACCAATCTCTATTACCTGAACGAGCTTTACGGCAGTGTCGCCCGAGCCGTCTCAGAAAAGCTACGCGAAGCGTATCAGTTCGATATTCCCCTGACTTCCGGAATCTGGGGAGGCACCTACCTCATCGCCGATAAATATGGCAAATCCAGAAGAAGAATCTGGCGCCTGTACTCTATCGTCAACCTGCCGCAAAACAGTCCGCTGGATAAACATGAAAACCTGGAAAAATTAATCGCCTGCTACAGCGATGAATTCATCAACGCCTTCAAACCCTATAATCTGGACCTCAAACTCAAAATGTGGGGAGGACGCCTGCCCTTTAGCTGCCAAACAAAACCCAGCATCACCATGCACATGGAAGATGCCAACGATCGGGTTCGCTGGCTGCGGACGTTTTTCGTATGGAACCACGTGCCCTGGGAAGAATCAATTCTTTACGATGTTGTGCGCATCATAAAAGAATACAAGGAGTTTTTCGACCTCGACCGGGGACCCGTGACCAAGGAAGCGCAGGCTCTCAAATACCTGCTGCAGGACATTATCATTATCTACCGGACCCTTGAGGCGGCGTGTTCGGCGGATTTCAAAGAACACGCTGACCCCATCATCCAGAATTTAATGACCCATTTCATGGGCGGTCTCAATGACCCGAAACTGATTCAGGAACTCTACCTCGAAGTATTTCACAGCGCTTTAATTTATGGCTACGAAGAAGCGCTGGAAGCGCCTTTCCGCCGTGAGGGCCTGGACATTCGCAAGATAGAAAACTGGCCTGCAGAAAAAATCAACCGGGTGCCGGACGAATTGAAACAAAAACTCATCCCTCCCATTCAAAATATATTCGCCGGGTTCAAAGCCAACCTGGCCAACCCTTCCTGAACCGGTTTCGATTGCGGACTAAAAATTTAAAACTCCCGGCCTGCGTTCTATTCAGGCCTGACGGGTTCCAGGCTTCTCTTCTTTTGCGCGTAATCTTCGAGAAGAGTCAATAATTTTTCTTTTTTGATCGGTTTGGCAAGATAATCCGAACAACCCGCGTCGATGCACTTTTCCCGTTCTCCCTGAAGCGCGTGCGCCGTCAAAGCGATGAAGGGCACAGGCGCATCTTTTTTGTTTGCCTCCCATTGCCTGATTTTTTTTGCGGCGGTGTACCCGTCCATCAGCGGCATTTGCATGTCCATCAAAACCAGATCGTAATGGTCTGCAACCAATTGCTCTACGGCTTGTTCTCCATTTCCTACAATTTCCAGATGGTAACCGGTTTTTTTAAGATAAAGCTGAATCAGCAATTGGTTGTCTTCCGAGTCTTCCGCCATGAGAATCTTGAAGGGCGCTTCCTGGTTTTTATCGGTGGCGGGCTGAATATTCTTCTGTAAAAGAGTTTTGCTTTTATCGCCAAAAAAACTAATGCTGTTGGCAAGCGCTTCCTGTGCCTGCGCTTCATTTGAAACACCGAACTTTGCCGTAAAGATAAACCGGCTGCCTTGCCCCAGCCGGCTTTCAACGTAAATCGCGCCGCCCATTTTTTCCACCAGTTGCCGCGTGATACTGAGCCCCAGGCCCGTGCCGCCATACTTACGGGTGGTCGTCGAGTCCGCCTGGCTGAATTTGCTGAATACCGATTCCAACCTGTCCTCGGGAATGCCGATTCCCGTATCGGACACAGTGAACTTCAAATGACCTTCTGCCCGGCTTTCCGAATCGCTTTCGATGCGAATATCAACCGATCCGTGATCGGTAAACTTGATCGCGTTGCCGAGGAGATTGGTGAATATCTGCCGCAATCGGTGCGGGTCCCCCATCAGACAAAGGGGAACATCATCGTCAATTTGAAAACTCAGATCCAGAGATTTTTCCCGCGCCCGAACTTCAATGACCTGAAACGTTTTCTCCGTCAGTTCGCGGATATAAAAGGGCACTGCCTCAAGGTCCACTCCACCCGCCTCTATTTTGGAGAGATCCAGGATATCGTTGATCAGCAGCAAAAGATTTTCCCCGGCGGATCGAAACAGTTGCACGAATTGTTTTTGCTCCGTGGACAAATCCGTTTCCGCCAAGAGATCAGCCATTCCAACAATGGAATTCATGGGCGTGCGGATTTCATGACTCATGCTGGCAAGAAATTCGCTTTTTGCCAGATTCGCCCGATCGGCCTCTTCCCTGGCCCGGATGATTCCCACTTCCGCTCGTTTGCGCTGGAAAAGTTGCCCAATTTGGCTTCCAATACTCGAAACCAAATTCACAAGATTTTCATCCGGCTCGCAGGCCTTACAAGTAAACACTTCGATGACTCCCAACACCCTTGCCCCCGCCAGGACCGGAAACCCGAAGCCGGAATGGATGCCGAGCTTCGCCGCATTGCCCGCCCGCGGAAAATTTTGCTCCACCGCCACATCGGGAATCCAGACGGGTTTGCCAGAGAGCCAGACTCGCCCCGGCAGTCCGGTTCCTTTTTTAAATACCGCTTCATACGTCTGATATTCGAAATCCTCCGATGCGCATCCTCTCATCTCTGAAGACCGCCATCCATGCTGGCATTTCAAGCCTTCATCCTCAGGAAGAAGGCTCCAGTAATAACTCAAGTCCCAGTGCAAAAATTCCCCGATGATTTTAAGAACTTTGGGAATCGCCTCTTCGAAGGAAAATGCTTCCGAAAAAAGACGGGTCAGGGAATATTGCATCGCCTGGTGCGCTTCCGCTTGCTTTCTTTCTGTGATGTCCCGGACGATCCCTGTGAACATGCGGCGGTCGCCAAGAAAAGTTTCGCTGACGGCAAGGTCCAGTGGAAACGTGGATTGATCCTTCCTCAGCCCGGCGACTTCGCGCCCGATGCCGATGATTTTAGATTTTCCGGTATCAAGATAGTTCTGGATATAAGAGTCATGTTCGCCCCGGTAAGGCTCCGGCATGAGCATGCGGATATTTTTTCCATGCACTTCAGAAACAGTGTAACCAAACATGTGTTCGGCTTCGCGGTTGAAGGTCTCAATGATCCCATGAACATCAATGGTGATGATGCCCGCGGCAACGGTATTGACGATACTGCGAATCCGCGTTTCATTCGACTCCCAGGCCCGGATCGCGCGCTGACGTTCCGCGACTTCTTTCCTTAGTTGGACGGTTTGGTCCGCAAGAGTCCGCGTCCGCTTTTCGACGATTTCTTCCAAACTCTGGTTCTGATTCGCAAGCAGCCGGTAGAGCGACGAACTCTCCAAAGCATTGGCGGTGTACTGCAGGAGTATGGTGAGAAGAAAGTTGAACGCCTCGTTCTCAGATTGATCTTCTCTCGAAAAAACGCCGACAAACAAACCCTGAACCGATGTTTTGGTGGCCAAAGCATGAAACACCAGAGTTTCATTCGAATTTTTAGTCTTTAAAATCACGGGCCGGTTTTGATTCAAAGCCCAGGCAATGGTTCCAAGGTCGACGTGCGTTTCGAATTCCCTGGCGATCCTCGCCTGCTCATTTTCCGGTTCTACATGGCTTAGCGCGAGGTCGCCATCCACATCCTTTACCAGATAAAATCCAGCGGCATGAAAACGCATCAAGCGATTGAGATGCTGACAGGCAAGCTTCAAGATTTGCGGGGTGTCCCATTCCAGGCTGTTTTTATGTTGCAGTTCTCCCAGGGATGCCAGCCAATCCAGATTGAACAGTTGACGGGTCGACCGCTTTTCAAGAATTTCAATGCGGTGCCGCATTTTATCTTGTAGCCCAAGGGAATCCGGATGCTTTTTCATGGTTCAATCCTCAGGGCAGAACAACTGTAAAGCGTCGGGAAGCTGCTGGTCGATTTGCCCGACAATGGCAGGTAACAAACTCGAAGGCAGATCGATTCTTTCCCAAGCCTCACGATCCAAAGCCGGGATTAAAGGATCGCCGCTGAACCCCACATCCAGCGCATGCGCGATGATATCCCCAACATGCAAAATAGCGGTTTCCACTGGATACCGGGTGGCATCGGAAGGCTTGTGATGGCATAGAACCGCCTCCTCGAGACTTCCCGGCAGTTTCCAGCGTTTGAGTAAAGCGCCTCCCAATTCGGCGTGATCGCAGCCGATCCGGTCCCGCTCAACCTGATACAACAACTGCTTCTCTGACTCTGCCAGTGCCAACGACTCCTGGACCCGGTCCGCCAGATTCAGATAAAACACCAAACGCCCAAGATCATGAAACATGCCCAGCACATAATACCGTTCCACATTGGACTCGTGCCGGTAGGTGGCCAGGATTCTGGACGCCAGGCCGCAAGCGATGCTGTGCATCCAGAACAATTTCATATTGAATAATTTTCGCGGCATTCCCTTGAAATGGTCGGTGACTGTCGTCGCCAGCACCAGATCGCGGACCTGCGCCATACCGATAATGGTGACCGCATGCGTGATGGTTTCTATTTGCGAAGAGAACCCAAAAAAGGAACTGTTGGCCAGTTTGAGAAGCCGTGCAGACAATACCGGATCGCCGCCGATAATTTTACTCAACTCCGCGAAGGAGCATTCCGGGTCCTCCACCGCATCATTGATGCGGTTGAAGATGGTCGGCAAAGACGCGATTCTGACCGATTGATTCAATATACTTTCTGCATCCAGCTTCATTGGCTTCTTCTTATTTCTCCAGCGGGTTATTCAATTGCCGCTCAATGCAGATACCGAACAATTCCTTGATAAAAGGATGATCCAGATCGTTATACAGAAAAGCAGTTTTTAATTGATCCTTGATTTCGTCCAGCCGTTTGCTTCCTGTTTCTTTTACCTCGGCGCTCCTGCCCTGGGCGCCCGGCTGGCCTTCGATGGAAATTTCCGCAATACCCCAGATTTTAAAAATTTTGAGGTGCTTCGGCGTGGTTTTAACACCGGCGGTCAACAAGACCCGGCCATTGAGGTCCATGACATCGCGGGCGATCACCATACCCGCCTTGAGTTCAGATGTTTTTAATTGAATCAAAGTGCAACCTGGTTTGGTTAAAAGGGTCCGCCCTTATATAAGCAAAAGGTCTGCCAAACTATGATTTTTCCCCCGATTAAAAACTGGCGGTTTATTAAGGGTTTTCATATTTTTATGGGGAAAAGAAAAATTGAAAGGGGGGGATAACGTACAAAAAGAAGGAAATCGATGGATGGATAATGAAACAAATGGGGGGAGAAGCGAACTAAATTGGAGACAATCAGAGTTTTTCCAGAAGAGCAACCAATTCCGCCAGGCTGGGAAGCACCAGATCGGCTTCGGGAAAATCGATATCCTGATTGAGCCGGTTGCGGATGATGATGCAGGGCATTCCGGCTTTGGCCGCGGCGCTCAACCCTTTAAGCGCGTCTTCCACCACCAGGCAGGATTCCGCCGGAGACTCTGTGGCCTCCGCGGCTTTCAAAAAAATGTCCGGATGCGGTTTCTCGCGGCTTGCCGATTCCTTGCCCAAAATGACAGGAAATAGAGAAAGCGCATCGGCATTTTTGAGAATCGCGCGGATGTCGTGGCCCCAGGAGCCGGAAGCAATGGCGATCTTGTGTGAGGATGAAAAAATTTGCGCGAGGCGGACGGTTTCGGGAAACAACTTGATGTCGCCATTTAGGCAAAATCGCGAATACACGGCAAACTTTTCCTGCCGTAAATCCAGGGGATCGACCGCAAGTTTCAGGTTGTGCCGTTCGATTTCGCCGGCGATGCCCTTGCCCTTGGACGTCCATTCAACCCAGTATTCGTCAGGGTCCAGGGTGTGGCCGTAACGTTCGAAGACTTCATTGTACGCCCGGTAATGAAAAGGTTCCGAGTCGGCCAGCAGTCCGTCGAAATCAAAAATAACACTGTCACAGCGTTTGACCAGGGCGGTCAATTTATCCTGAATATCGGATGGAGTGGAACTGGACATAAAAAATTTTTAAACGAGGTTATTCCAGAACCTGACCGAAACGGTCGGAGCGCACCCAACGGTCTTCAGTATTCCAGGACCAGTAGATGACGAGGGCTTTGCCTTTTACCTTTTTAACATCCAGGACTCCCCAATAGCGGCTGTCCTGGCTGTTCTCCCGATTATCTCCCATGACGAACAAATGGCCGTCGGGAATCACCATCGGGCCAAAGTCGTCCCGCGGCATGATCGGGTCCGGACTTGGCGCTTCACTGTGAAAAGCGGAAGGATCCTCATACGGTTTATCATTGATATAAACCTTTTGGCTCTTGACCTGGATCAAATCCCCAGGCAAGCCGATCACCCGCTTAATAAAATCGCGCTGCTCGTTCTTCGGAAATTTAAACACGATGATGTCGCCGCGCTCCGGCATTTCGGAAAACAGGACGATGTCGGGAAACAGTTTGAGGTGAATAAAAGGAATGACATTGGGGATATGGACGCCATAAGAAAACTTGGACACCAGAATATGGTCGCCAATCAACAGGGTGGGTTCCATCGACCCTGAGGGAATCTTGAACGCCTGAATAATAAAGGTCCGGATGAACAACGCCAGTAACAGCGCGATGAAAATGGCCTCGGCATATTCCCGGAAGACGCTCTTTTGTTTTTTCTGAACTCCAGAATCTGGAACGGAACTGATTTCTTTATTTTCCATCGGTCCTCAGCACAGCCAGAAACGCTTCCTGGGGAATCTCGACTCGTCCCACCTGCTTCATTTTCTTTTTGCCTTCTTTCTGCTTTTCCAGCAGTTTGCGTTTGCGCGTGATATCGCCGCCATAACATTTGGCGAGGACGTTTTTCCGGAGTGCCTTGATGGTTTCGCGGGCGATGACTTTGCCGCCAACCGCCGCCTGAATGGCCACTTCGTACATTTGCCGGGGAATCTGTTCCTTGAGCTTCTTCACGATTTCCCGTCCCAGATAATAAACTTTGTCCTTATGCGCGATCATGGAAAGCGCATCGACCAGCTCTCCGTTTAGCAGAATGTCCAACTTTACCAGACTTGACGCTCTAAAATCTATAAATTCATAGTCGAACGACGCAAACCCTTTCGTGGTCGATTTCAACCGGTCGTAAAAATCCAGCACGATTTCATTGAACGGTAAGTGGTATTGCAGCAGCACCGTCTGGGGATTCAAAAATTCCATCTTCATTTGCATGCCTCTGCGATCGCGGGTCAATGCCATGATCGCGCCAATGAACTCTTCCGGCGTGATGATGGTGCCTATAACATAAGGCTCCTCAAGATGATCGATATTGCGGATGTCTTTAAGCTTCGCCGGGTTGTCGATCTGGATGACCTGCCCGTCCGTCGTGATGACTTTGTAGACAACCGTCGGCGCCGTGGTCAACAGGTCGACGTTGTATTCCCGTTCCAGCCGCTCGCGCACGATTTCCATATGCAATAGCCCTAAGAAACCGCAGCGGAATCCGAATCCTAAAGCGGTGGACGTTTCCGCTTCATAGGTGACCGAGGCGTCGTTCAGCGTCAGTTTTTTCAGCGCATCTCTCAGCATCTCATACTGATCGCCGCTGATCGGGTAAAGGCCGCTGAACACCATCGGCTTGACTTCCTTGTATCCCGGCAAAGGCTTTTCCGTGGGCTTTCCGACATGCGTAATGGTATCGCCAATCTTGGTCTGGTCGAGTTGTTTGATATTGGCAATCAGGTAACCGACCTCTCCGGCCCGAAGAAATTCCTTTTTCTGAGCGGCGGGAGTGAACGTTCCCAATTCCTCCACTTCAAACCGGTTTCCCGTAGCCATCAATTGAATTTCATCTTTCACACGAATGATTCCCTCTTTCACTTTGATCAGCACGATCACGCCCCGGTAGGCATCGTACCAGGCATCGAACAGAAGGCTTTTAAGGGGGGCTTCATAGTCCCCGGAAGGCGGTGGAATGCGCTCCACAACCGCATCCATCAACTCTTCGATGCCGATCCCTTCCTTGGCGCTGACCAGAATCGCGTCTTCCGCCTCAATCTGGCAAATGTCCTCCAGCTGCTCTTTGACGTTATCCGGATTGGAGCTTGGCAGGTCGATTTTATTGATGACGGGAATGACCGCGAGATTGTGCTGCATGGCGAGGTTGAGGTTGGCGATCGTCTGCGCCTGAATGCCCTGCGTGGCATCGACCACCAGAAGGACTCCTTCGCACGCCGCCAGAGAGCGCGACACTTCATACGTAAAGTCCACATGG
>JAJDBE010000041.1 GCA_029261515.1 Nitrospinaceae bacterium
AAACAGCTCTACCGGCCCGATACCAATGTCCTGGTCACCCGTTTTCTGCACAAGGATGGAGTCGGGGAAGTGACCGACTTCATGCCCATGGGCTTTAGAAGCGAAGATATTTCCGATGCAAAATCCTGCCAGATCATCCGCATGGTCCGGGTGGTGCGCGGCGAACTGAAATTCCGTCTGCAATGTTTCCCCGCCTTTGATTACGCCCGTAAGGACCATAAGATTCATCTTCGCAAAGAAGGCGCGGTTTTCGAATCCGATGATATGGCGCTGGCACTGCATTCGCATGTCTCGCTTGGCGTTCAAGGGTCGGGAGTGACTGCGGAATTTCATTTGCGCGCCGGGGAAGCGCAATATTTCTTCGTTAAGGGAGTGGATGAAGAGCACGCGCATTCCGAGGATGTCTGTAAACTCCAGCGCGATGCCATCGAGATGTTTGGCTATACCTGCGACTTCTGGCGCGCCTGGCTTTCCAAAAGTCATTACCGTGGACGCTGGCGGGAAATGGTGCACCGTTCGGCTTTGACGCTCAAACTTCTCACCTTCGCTCCAACCGGCGCCATCGTGGCGGCGCCCACCACCAGCCTGCCTGAAGAACTGGAGGGCCAGCGCAACTGGGATTACCGCTTCACCTGGATTCGCGATGCCAGTTTCACTTTGTACGGTTTGTTGCGGCTCGGGTTCACGCAAGAAGCGGATGCATTCATGCGGTGGCTGGAGGAACGCTGCAACGAACTCAATCCCGACGGCTCGCTGCAAATCATGTATGGTCTGCGCGGCGAGCATCAACTTCCTGAAATGGAACTCGATCACCTTTGCGGCTGGAACAATTCGCGTCCGGTGCGCATTGGCAACGGTGCGGCGGATCAACTGCAATTGGACATTTATGGCGAACTCATGGATTCGGTGTATTTGTATAACAAGTACGGTAAGCCGGTTTCCTACGATTTATGGGTCAATCTGCGACGCTTGCTGGACTGGGTCTGCGACCACTGGATGGAGCCGGATGAGGGAATCTGGGAAGTCCGTGGCGGGCGGCAGCATTTTCTCTATTCCAAGGTCATGTGCTGGGTGGCCCTCGACCGGGGATTGCGTCTGGCGCATAAGCGCAGTTTTCCGGCGCCGCATGAACGCTGGCTCAAAGTCCGCGATCAGATTTATGAAGAAGTCATGCAGAAAGGCTGGAATCCGGAAATCAAAAGTTTTGTGCAATATTATGGGTCGCACACGCTGGACGCCAGCACCCTCATCATGCCGCTGGTCAAATTCATTTCACCCACCGATCCTAGGATGCTGTCCACGCTCGACCACATCATGAAAAATCTGGTGTCCGACAGTCTGGTGTACCGCTACAAGAACGATGAGTTTTATCATGACGGACTGGATGGAGAAGAGGGCACGTTTTCCATGTGCACGTTCTGGCTGGTGGAAGCGTTGACCCGCGCCGGACGTCTGGCGGAAGCGCGCATGATCTTTGAAAAAATGCTGACCTTCGCTAATCCCCTTGGGTTGTATGCGGAAGAGATTGGGTCGCACGGCGAGCAGTTGGGCAATTATCCTCAGGCTTTCACGCATCTGGCGTTGATCAGCGCCGCGTTTAATCTGGACAAGGCCCTGGGCGGCGGGTTGTGATCATTCCAGATTTATTATCCTTCCTTTGACCGTATTTCCATTGAGAGTGATACGCCCCACAGTAATGGGCAGTTTGAATCGGCGTGGTCCCGCGCTTCCTGGATTGAAATAAAGAACGTCTCCCACTTGTTTATTTAATGGCCGATGCGAATGGCCGAAAATGAAAATTTCTTTTTTCCATCCCGAATTGCCCTTTTTCCCCTGCGGAATATCCTGGAAAATATGCTGAAGATTAAACGTCCGTTGTTGCAGTTCGAATGAAACTTTTTCATCGAACCGATGGGAGAGATGCGGATCGTTATTTCCCACCACGGCCTTTACCGGCGCGATGGGTTCCAGTTCAATGATGACATCGAGGCTGCCGATGTCGCCTGCGTGCAGGATGAGATCGACTCCGGCAAATGCCTCGTAAACTTCTGGCCGTACCAGCCCGTGTGTGTCTGAAATGATTCCGTTTCCATGGTTCTAAATTATATGCGGCCAATTAAAGATTAAATCTTTTTTCTTTTGGATCATTCGATCCAAACGGTTGAGCCTTCACCTGCCCAAACATCTTTCTCCAATAAAGTTTCACTTCCATCTTCGAAGTTATATACCCAAAGATCAGCAGTTTCACTAAGTTTGAATATTGGATACCACTTTAGTCGTTTCTTGACGGTAATCAAAACATCAAACTCAGGTATATACAACAGAGGAATATGAGCTGTAAGACCAGGCACCTCCTCTATAGATCCACCATTCAAACCCACCAGGAATTTCGTTTTTCCACCCTTAAGGTTATTGCCACAAAGAAGTTGGCTAGTTGCACTTCGAAAAACTCCGAGAATGGGACAGCTCTCAATCGGTAATTCCTTAATCGAACGTAGAGCAATATGATAAACCCAGATCCTCTCATCGTACTGGAAAACAACTTCATCACGAGATACCTGGATTACCTGACTTTGGAAAAAACCGTAATTTCTTTTGGGTGGTAACTCGATCTCCAGTGCGTTTGACAGTTCGTCGATGTCGGCAACGAAAAATCCCAGTGTATCTTTTTCAGAAAGGCTCCGATCAATAAAGAACAACTTTCGATGCTCCGGGACATATTGTGGGAAATAACCTTCCCGAATTTTGTTGACAGTACTTTTCCCAATATCCAGTTCGTCTATACCATCGTCACTGGACATCAGCAAGTGGTTGTCGTCTATTTTAGTCAGCACATATCCCCAAGGAGGGGTACTTATCACCAACCGTCGCTCTAGGGTTCGCAAATCGAGAGTCTCGATACCTTTATTAGAGCTTATGACCAGCGTTCCCGACAACTCCATAGCCATTCCCTTTGCGTTTACAAGTAAACTTGTCATTATCGCAACGACGATCAACAAAACGAACCGCATTTTTCTTTTCATCAGTCGATTTCTCTCAAATAATTCTCATTTTCATAACGACTTAAGACTCCCGTAGCAAGCAGGCAACAAAATGGCCGGGTTCGACTTCCTTCAGTTCGGGGACGGTGGTTTCACATCTTTTTTCTTTGATCGGACAACGGGTATGAAACGCGCAGCCCGTTGGCGGATTGGTGGCGCTTGGGATATCCCCTTTGACCAGAAGATGCTGTTTCCTCTGTCCGGATTCTATGGACGGGATGACGGAAAGCAGGGCTTCGGTGTATGGGTGACGCGGATTTTGATAAAGCTGGTCGCTGTCGGCAATTTCCACAATTTTCCCGAGATACATGACGGCGACGCGGTCGCAAAAGTGTTCGACGACGGCCATGTCGTGGGAGATGAATAGAAAAGAGATGTTTAGGTTTTCTCTGAGAGTCTGCAGGAGGTTGATGACTTGCGCTTGAATGGAAACATCGAGAGCCGAGACCGGTTCATCGGCGATG
The DNA here is from genome assembly GCA_029261515.1 of Nitrospinaceae bacterium. GTDB lineage: Bacteria > Nitrospinota > Nitrospinia > Nitrospinales > VA-1 > JAJDBE01. Next base: position 3,506 of record JAJDBE010000041.1, read on the forward strand.
ACCAGGCTGGGATTTAAAGCGATGGCGCGGGCGATGCCGATCCGTTGTAACTGGCCGCCGCTGAACTCATGCGGAAAGCGGTCGGCGTGTTCGGGAGACAATCCGACTTTATTTAATAACTCTTCCACTTGCTTCTTTCTATCAACTGGGCTACCGATGTTGTGAATTTCGAACGGTTCCTCCAGGATGTGCCGCACCCGTTTGCGCGGATTGAGCGAGGCAAAGGGGTCCTGAAAGATGATCTGCATCTCTCGTCTGAGGGGCTGCATTTCTTTGTGAGAAAGGGGAACGAGGTTTTCCCCTTTAAACAGGATTTCTCCAGAAGTGGGTTCCACTAATCTCAATATCGTACGCGCCGCAGTGGATTTGCCGCATCCGCTTTCTCCCACCAGCCCCAGAGTTTTCCCTGCTTTAATATGAAAAGAGACGCCGTCGACAGCGCGAATGGGTTCATCTGAATTCCGGGTAAAGTTTTCCTTTACAGAGAAGTGTTTTTTGAGATTTCTGACTTCAAGGAGATTGGGTTTTCCCAGGTTATCCGTCATATTTCGCTTTCGTGTAGCCAGCAACTCACCTGATGTCCGGGTTCCACTTCCTTTAGCGCGGGCTTTTGGGTTTTGCATCGCTCCACGACCGACGGACAGCGGGGATGAAACGGGCAGCCGGAGGGCAGTTGGTCCGGTGAAGGCACATTGCCGGGAATTTCTGTCAGGTGTTTATCTCCTTCCCGCTTCTGACCCAGTTTGGGGATGGAGTTTTTGAGACCGATGGTATAAGGATGCAGCGGCGCTTGCAGGAGTTTTTGTGAAGGACCCATCTCCACGATGTCGCCTGCGTACATCACGATGACGCGCTGGGCAATTTCGGTGACGATTCCCAAGTCATGGGTGATTAAAATGACAGACATTCCCGTTTGCTCTTTGAGGTTCCGCAGGAGGTCGATGATCTGTGCCTGAATGAGAACATCGAGAGCGGTGGTCGGTTCATCGGCAATCAAAATGCGCGGCGAGCAGGACAGGGCCATGGCGATCATCACCCGTTGCCGCATGCCTCCGCTCAATTGATGTGGGAACTGATCCATTTTCTCAGTGGGCGAAGGGATTTCCACCTGGCGAAGCAGAGCGATCCCCTTCTCCCACGCCTCCTTGCGGGAAAGGGAGGTGTGCCGCAGTATCGGCTCAGGCAGTTGATCGCCGAGAGTCAGGACAGGGTTCAGGCAGGTCAAAGGGTCTTGAAAGATCATTGAAATATCCCTCCCCCGAATATCTTGTAGTTGCCGGGAGGACAATTTAAGGAGATCCGTGGAATTAAAACAAACACTTCCAGATTGGATTTTTCCGGGAGGCTCAGGAATCAAGCGGAGAATGGAAAGCGCGGTCACGGTTTTTCCGCAGCCGGATTCTCCCACGATGGCTAAAATCTCTCCCTTGCAGAGATCAAAACTGATCCCGTTGACGGCGGCAAACTCACTCCCATTGCGGGAAAAAGAGACGTTTAGATTTTTTACCCGAAGTTCAGGTGGAGTCATTCTTTGTGTACCCTGCTTTTTACCGGGTAGTATAGTGTAGGGTTTCCTTCCAGACAATTTTATTGCGATGCTCATTGGTCTGGAAAATTGGCGTCATCTTAACCCATTGTTATCTAATGATCATATTCGGCCCTCCGAATAATTTTCTTGACAGACGTCGCTTTTCCATGTTATTTGAAAATTTTTGAGGCCTGTTTTTTGCGGCGAGTCGTTTATTGTCTTTTTAGGAGGGGGTTGTTATGCCTGATGGAAAAGTAAAATGGTTCAGCGACAAGAAGGGGTACGGTTTTATTGAATCTGAAGAGGGAGAAGATATCTTCGTCCATTTTTCAGCTATTCAGGGGGATGGTTTTAAAACACTGAAGGAAGGGCAAGATGTGGAGTTTGAGAAAAACACTGGCCCAAAGGGTCCACAGGCTTCAAACGTGAAGGGAAAATAATTTTAACCTCGTAGTTTTTGATCCGGCAGAACTTCGGTCCTGCCGGATTTTTTTTGTTTTATGGAATATCTCCTGCCTGAGTTTTTCTTGCAATACTCCCAGTGTTCCACCCTGCGTCAAAATCTCCCACCTCAAGTCTACTACTTTGAAAAATTTAAACGGTATTTTGACTATGTAGCCAAAAAAATGACTTTTTAGATCAATCCACTTTTTCTAATAGTTTGTGGTTAAAAGTATTTTGGACTCATCTACCAGGTCAATTTTTGTACTAATTTTCATTTATAAATCTCTCGCGGATTCCTTTCCTTCTAAGAATATTTTTAGATATCCCTCGTTATCTATCTTCAAAATAGGTCAAGGAACGTGTCCTATACGAAATTTCGGCCATTGGTATTATATGCAAAAATAAATTTAGGCTATAGATTAGTGGCTTCAAAAACAAGTAATTAAGTGTACGGATTTCCCTACGGCACAAAACTTGCTGTTTCAAGGCAAAGCACATTTGTTAACAGTCAATTGACAACGGCAAACCAAACCAAAAGGATTTTTGTGGTTATGTTTGTGGAAACATCAACAAACTAATATGAATTTGTTGGATCTAGCTGCCAGGCAAAATAATTTCCTCCATGAATGCTTCTAAAAAATTTTCTACCCGAAATTTCCTGCACATTATTTTCAAGCGTAAAAACTTGATCCTGAAATTTATTGCCCTAAGTTTAACGGTCGTTGCTCTGGGAAGTTATTTAAAGAAGCCGGAATATATTGCCATAGCCAAAGTATTGGTTAAGCCAGGAAAGGAAAATATTTATAGTAATCCTGGTTTGGTGAATGGACAGTCTGACTCAGTTTTCCGCTTTGATGCCGAAAGGCAAATAAATTCAGAAATTCAAATTTTGAAAAGCCGTACGTTAATTGAGAACGTCTTGAATATATTTGGAATGGAAAATGTGTATCCAGAAATTTCAAAGGAGGAAAAGGGCGTTGGGAGTATTTTTGATTCCAAAAGTTATCAGAATATTCCAGCCGTAAAAGTAATGAAATTTCAAAAAAACCTAAAGGTAAAGGGTGTTAGAGATTCTGAAGTGATATTAATCGAGTTCAACTATAGAAACCCGGATGGGGCTGCAACAATTTTGAACACCTTGATAAAGACGTATTTGGAAAGACGGCTTCAAATTCACAGTGAAGATCACTCTCAGGAATTCTTTGGAAAACAATCGCAATTTTTGGAAAATCAGATAGCGGAGATGGAAGTCCAAATTCAAGAATTTAAAAAGACGCATTCTTTCACTTCACTGGAGGAGGAGCGTAGTCTTTTATTAAAAGAAGTGGCCACATTGCGGGCGCAGTTTAGCACGACCTCGATTCAAGAGAAGGAGACGAAGGAAAGAGTTATTCAACTTAAGGAGCAGTTAAAAAGAGTTCCTGTAACCATAAGTCTGGATATGGAAACGGGAAGTAATCAGCAAACAATTTCTGCTTTGGAAAACAGACTGATTGAACTCGAGCTTAAACAACAGGAATTGATTTCTTCGTATACAGATAAGGTCCCTTTTAAACAACAGATGCTAAAAAATGTAGAAAAGGAGATTCAGTTAATACAAAAAAATCTCAAGAAAACCAGAATTGCAAACCTTGGCGAAAAAGTCCGATTGGGGGCAAATACCGTTCATCAGCAATTGCAAATAGAACTTCTAAGGAATGAAGTGGATTTCAAATCGCTGAAAGAGAAAAAGGAAGCGCAAGAAAAGCAAATGCGAAAATATTTGACGCACTTAGATAAATTCAATGGTTTGGAAATTCAATACAATGATCTTCGTCAACGACTCGGTTTGGCAAGGATGAGTTTGCAAAGTTATCGAAATAAATTTGAAGAGTCAAAAATGTCTGCGGCAATGGATCAGGAGAGAATTTCTAACGTGAAAGTAATTGAACCGGCAAAACCACCTCTGAGTTCGGAAGAACCACACTTTTTTGTCAAGTTAACGTTTTCTCTACTATTTGGAGGTGTCGCAGGTATTGGAATGGCTTTTTTCTTGGAGCATTTAGCCGATAGTTTGCAAACGGAAGAGGATGTAGAAAATTCTCTTGATCTGCCTTCTCTCGGTTCTATTAACAATGAGTGTTTTGTACAAGCTAAATATTAATCAATGGTGGATGATTGAGCCGATGAAACTTTTAAAAGAATTTTTAATAGCTTTTACAGGCGCAACATTAGAAAAAAATATTCATGGATTGGATGATGGAAGTAAGGATTTTGATAATTTAGATTTGAAAGAATCGAAAAATTCTAATTTTGAAAATCTTCGGAATAATATTTTTACGAAGGATAAAAAGGGATCACTTAGAAATATTTTATTTGTAGCGCCTTCCTCGGGAAATGGTGTGAGTGCTCTGGTGTCTAAATTTTCAACAAACCTTTCGCGGAGTTCTAATTGTAGAGTGCTCATTATCAACGCTAATTTGCGCGAATCATATTTTCAGTCATCTATGAATGCGGAATGCTACCGCGGCAAGTTAAATTTTCAGAACGGATCCAAAGTTGTTCGATATGAAATTCAACAAACCGCTACGAAGAAGTTGTGGATTCTGAATTTTGAAAAAAATGACATTCCACCTGCTTCTTTTTTTAGGGCAGATTGTTTTAAAAAGCTTCTGAAGCGGGTGGGTAAAATTTTCAACTTTATAATTCTGGATGGCCCGGCGGTAAATAAATATCCTGACTCTCTTTTGCTTTGTCAGGTGGTAGATGGGGTCGTCCTGGTTGTGGAGGCGGGGAAAACCAGGCGAGAAATCGCACAAATTGCCAAAAAAAGATTGGAGGGGGCGGGAGCCAAACTTTTGGGCGTGGTGTTGAACAAGCGAACCTACTTTATACCTGAGTTTATCTACAATCGAATATGAAAAAAACGAAATGTGAATGGAGTAGAAAAGTTAACCTTTTTTAAGTGGGCTATAAAAAAATCTCAATGAGCTTTCTTTCGCACCAATCCTTAATTAAGTTCCTAAAGGTTTTTAACCTTTTGCTTATGGCTCTGTCTCTTACAGCCGCTTCTTGGGTCGTGTATGGCCGGTTTGGGGAAATTACCCTTTCGGAAATTTTGACGGCAAGAGTAAAACTTCAGAATTTCGCAATATTTTTGACGTACCTTTTTGCCTGGAATTTTATTTTCAGAGCCTTTAAATTTTACGATTCCAGAAAACTTTACTTTAAGGGAGAGGATACTTTTGATGTTATAAAAGCAACCTTTCTTTCCAGCCTGGTAATCTATTTTTCTTCAATTATTTTCGATATAGAACTTATCTCTCTACTTCTTTTGGTTCATTTTTGGATAATGAGCAGCTTTTTATTGATTTTAGCAAGGCAGCTGGTTGCAATAGGCTTGAAAAAATTGACTGAGAGAAAGAATAACTTGCGTCATGTCGTCATTGTAGGAACGAATCAACGGGCAATCGAATTTGCAGAAAACCTGGAGAATAACATGGGGCTGGGTTGCCGGTTAGTTGGGTTTGTCGACGATCTCTGGCAGGAAAATACTGGCTCCTCAATTTTAAGATATCCAATCGTTTCAAATCTTTCTAATTTTTTCGATTTTGTAAGGAACCAGGTCATTGATGAAGTAATAATTCTCATCCCAGTAAAGTCTTACTTTGATGAAATTTCAAAAATTATTTCTTTTTGCGAGGAACAGGGGATAGTAGCCAGAATGGGGTCCTTCAATTTTCATGGCAAGTTGCTAACTGGAAATAATAAAGCCTTGACTGAAGAGCCGCAGGTAATTGTTCGGCCCGGTTCAATGTTGGGCTGGAAATACTTTGTAAAAAGATTAATCGATCTTTGCATTGCTGGAACCTTAATCATTATTCTTTCTCCATTATTCTTATTTTTGGCTTTAATAATAAAGATCAATTCTAAGGGGGCAATTCTTTACAAGCAAAAAAGGATAGGTTTTAACAAAAGAAAATTTACTTTATATAAATTCCGCACCATGATTGATGGAGCCGACAAAAAACTTCCAGAACTTGAACACCTGAATGAATTAACGGGCCCTGTATTTAAAATTAAGAATGATCCTAGGGTGACATTTGTTGGAAAAATTTTGAGGAAAACCAGCCTTGATGAATTGCCTCAACTTTATAATATTTTAAAAGGAGAAATGAGTTTAGTCGGACCACGCCCATTTTCTTTGCGGGATTACCGGCTTGTAGATCAAGACTGGCATCGTCGTCGGTGTAGTGTTCCTCCGGGAATAACCTGTTTGTGGCAGGTGGAAGGCAGAAATTCTATTCCCTTTGAGAGATGGATGGAGTTGGATATGCAGTATATAGATCACTGGTCTTTATTGTTGGATCTGAAAATATTATTGAAAACAATTCCAGCAGTTTTGACAGGACGTGGAGCGGTATAGAAATGAGAGAATCCCTTAAGAGTACGATTGGATTTCAGGTTTGGCCTGTTCTTTTAAAGGGAGTAATAAAATGAAAATTGCCATGATCGGCTCAAGAGGGATGAATAGTAATTACGGAGGGATTGAAAAATCATTGACGGAAATTTGTCCAAGATTGGTTGCACGAGGCCATGAGGTTGTGGTTTTTTCACTGTCGAATGAGAATAAGAAGACTTCTTTTTATAAAGGGGTGAAAATTATCCCAGTTAAGGGCTTGAATGGAAAGCATGCGCAAACGCTCACGAGAAGTGCTGTATCTACGTTTAACTGCTTGGGGAAGGGCTTTGATGTTCTTAACTTTCATGCAGAAGGGCCGGGAATATTTAGTTTGTTGGCCAGAATTTTTTCGATTAGAAGCGTGGTTACAGTGCATGGCTTGGATTGGAATCGCACCAAATGGTCTTTTTTGGCAAAAATGTCGTTGAAAATCTCGGAGAAAGTCGCGGTGAAATGTGCAGATGGAATTATCGTTGTTTCTCAGAATTTAAAAAATTATTTTCAAACCAATTATCAGGTAAAGGCCCACTATATTCCCAATGGGTTACCTAAGGAAAGTGATTCAATTGGTACGAAAGAAATTAAAAAACTAGGGCTAACTCCAGATAGCTATGTGTTTTTTGCAAACCGGCTGGAGCCTGGAAAAGGCTGCCAGGATTTGATTCGAGCTTTTAATAAAATTAAAACGCAGAAAAAGCTTGTGATCGCTGGAGACGCTCAGTGTCAAGCATCATTTGCGCGAATACTAAAAAAAACGGCAGATCCCAAAAAAGTCATTTTTACGGGGCATGTTAGTGGAGGCCTTCTTGAGGAATTATATCGCAACGCTTACTTGTTCATTCTTCCCTCTTATAGTGAAGGTTTGTCTAATGCTTTGCTTGAAGCTATTAGTAATAAAAAATATCCTCTTGTGAGCAACATTCCTGGAAACCTGGAAGTAGTGGGTAAAACGGATTTTACTTTTAAAGTGGGATGTGTTTCTGATCTTCAATCTAAATTAACGGCTCTTCTTAACAATGGAGAAATCGTTCGCCGCGGCGGGGCGCAATTGTTTCA
>JAJDBE010000042.1 GCA_029261515.1 Nitrospinaceae bacterium
GGATTGAACAGTATTTCAGAAGCCTTGTATCAGGGAATCCGTAACCTGGAATACCGCGGTTATGATTCCTGCGGTGTTGCTTTGATGAATGGAAAATCCCTGGTTGTTAAAAAGAACATCGGCGGCGTGGAAGAGTTTTACCGTAAGGAAAATGTTTTGTCCGTCGCCAGTAAGATCGGCATCGCTCACACCCGTTGGGCCACGCACGGAAAAGTGACCCGCAACAACACACATCCCTTCACCTCTTGCGATGGGCAATTCGCGGTGGTCCACAACGGTATCATCTCCAACTTTCGCCAACTCAAAAGTACATTGGCAGGGGAAGGACACCGTTTCGATTCGGAAACCGATACCGAAGTGATTCCGCACCTTTTGGAAAAATATTACAAAGAGACGAATAATATAGAAAAAGCGCTGGTCCAGGTCATCAACGTACTGGAAGGCACCTTTGCCCTGGCCTTCATATCGACGAAGGCGCCGGGGAAGATTTTTTGTGCGAAGCGCGAATCCCCGCTCATGCTGGGAATCGGTGATGAAACCAAATTCGTCGGTTCCGATTTCAACGCCTTCATCGACCACACTAAAAATGCAATCATAATCGATGACGGCGAATACGCTGTGGTGTCGCGCGATACCTATGTCGTCAAAAGTTTCGTGACGATGGAGGAGGTCTCGAAAAATATTACCAAGATTGACTGGGACAGTGAGACCTCTAAAAAAGGCGGTTACCCGCATTACATGCTCAAGGAAATATACGAGCAGCCGCAAGTGGTGAACAATGCATTGGAGCAGGATTCCGCCTCTTTGGATGAAGTAGCGGACATGGTTTTAGGGAGCGACAAGACCATGCTGGTGGGAGTGGGGACTACGTTTTATGTTGCGTCTTACGGCAACTATATTTTTTCATCGCTGGCTGAGGAATTTTGTCCGCCTATCAGCTCCGATGAATTTATTTCCCTCGCCAACGTGGACAAAAAAAGTCTGGTCATGGCTTTATCCCAATCCGGCGAAACTTACGATACCCTGTCCGCCCTCAAGCATGCCAGGTCGAAAGGAGCCAGGACAGCGGCAATTGTGAATGTCATGGGGTCTTCGATTGCCCGTTTCGTGGATAAGGCCATTCTGCAAGGTTCGGGGCCTGAAATCTGTGTCATCAGTACTAAAGCGGCGTTGTCGCAGATGATGCTTCTGACCTTGATTGCCCTAAGAGTGGGGCTGAAAAAAAAGGTGATGACCAAAAAGGCATATGATAAATCCCTGGCGGCGTTGGGGGAACTGCCGAATATCATTCAAAGTATTTTGAATGAGCGGTCGGGATTTATTCACCGCATCGCCCATCGGTATTCAAAGACCCGGCACTGGTTGTACCTGGGACGGGGGATTTATTACCCCATCGCTCTGGAGTCGGCCCTCAAAATGAAAGAAGTCGCCTATGTTCACGCCGAAGGCATGCCGGGAGGATTTCTCAAACACGGGACCCTGGCGATGATCGACTCGGAGATTTTCTCGATTGTTTTCATTCCGCCGCGGGAAGACAAAGCCTTGTATGACGCCACCATTCATAGCGTCGATGAAATCCGCGCCCGTTCCGGGTTTGTTCTCGGCATTCATTTCGACGAACGGGGAAAAAATAAAGACCTGTTCAGCGAAGAGTTGATCCTTCCAAGCGTTCCTCCGCTTATTGCACCGCTCATTCAAATGGTGATTGGCCAATTGTTTTCCTATTTCACCGCCACCAGCCTCAAACGCAATGTGGACAAGCCCCGCTCCCTGGCAAAGTCCGTGACCGTCGGATAACGCATCCTCTGCATCATTCCCGAAATAAAGCCGTATTTTCTCTGTTTCCCTCGGCAGGTTGCTGAAAAAGTCTGTTCAAGGCAATGTTTGTTTGATGTCATGCTGAGCTTGTCGAAGCATGAGTCCTGTTTTACAACTTATTGTCACCCTTCGATAAACTCAGGGTGACAACATGAAGCAATATAAAATACTTTTTCAGCAACCTGCTATTATGGGGTTGCCAACGCTCCTTTCTGTCTGCTAGAGTTCCTGTTTCCTTAAATCGTTCAACTATTTAGAATAAGTCCATGAAAACTGTTCACACTGCATTGACGATAGCCGGGTCCGACCCCAGCGGCGGAGCCGGCATTCAGGCGGATCTCAAAACGTTTGCGGCGCACGCAATATTTGGGCAATCGGTCATCACCTCCATCACCATTCAAAATACTTTGGGAGTGAAACATTCCTTTGACCTTGCATCTGAAATTGTGGAGCAACAGCTAGGCTGTGTGCTGGAAGATACCAAACCCCATGCGGTCAAGACCGGTATGCTGGGCAATGACGATATTGTGGAGTGTGTGGCCCGGCAACTGAAACGCGCGCGAATCAAAAATCTTGTGGTCGACCCGGTTATTCGTTCTTCCAACGGCAAGACGCTTCTGTCTGCAAAAGGCGTTCAGGCGCTAAAAGAAAAACTATTTCCCCTGGCGCTTTTGGTCACCCCTAATTTAAAAGAAGCGGAGATTTTATCGGGACTCAAGATCAAAGCTCCCAGCGACCGGTTGAAAGCCGCCCGTGCGATTTTAAAAACCGGAGTGAAAAGCGTGTTGATTACAGGTGGGCATCTGAAGGGAAAGCCGGAGGATTTTTTTTACGATGGCCGGCGGTCCGTTAAACTGGATTCCGAACGCTTGACCAAAGAAGACCTGCACGGAACCGGATGCGTCTTGTCGGCGGCCATTACAGCGGGACTGGCTTCGGGGAAACCGCTGGATTTGGCGCTGGCGGACGCCAAGGAGTTCATCGGAACCGCCATCATAGGCGGTGTGCAATCCGGGGAAGGGAAGGGCAGTGTCGAACCGTTGACCTCTCTTTATCAAGCTCAGGAACGTTTCGATTTATTGCAGCGGGTGTCCGACGCGATCGACGTGTTAAAGAAAGCTAAAATTGGCAATCTAATTCCCGAAGTTCAATCCAATCTCGGTGTCGGGCTGGTGGATGCGAGAACCCATCAGGATGTGATCGGGTTTCATGGGCGCATCATCAAGCACGGAGAAGACATCGTCACCCTGTCGCCGCCGCAATTTGCAGGTTCCAAACATGTCGCCAACATCGTGTTGACGGCTATGCGTTACGATCCTACAAAACGCGCGGTCATGAACATCAAATACACGCCGGAACTTTTGCAAATCTGCCAACGTCTGAAATTTAAAACGGGAACCTTCAATCGGGCCGATGAACCCAAAAAAGTACGGCAGAAGGAAGGGTCGTCCCTGGAATGGGGGACGGATTACGCCATACGCAAGTGCGGGTTTGTGCCGGACATCGTTTACGATATCGGTGGCATGGGAAAAGAGGAAATGATCCGTGTGATCGCCGAGGATGTGGAAACGCTGGTCGAAAGAATCCTAAAAATCCACCGGTTGTACAAATAGAAATCCTTCGAACCCGCGTTTCTGATTACAGCAGAGTTCTGTCGATTAAAACCTCCGACCCTTCACGCAGGTTCTTCAGCCAGTCCTGGAATGTGGTGGTGGCTTTTTGCCTTTTTAACCGGGCTGTGATGGTTTCGAGTTGTTCCTCGGTGGGTTCACCGGCCTGCTTCCGGTCCTGCACGCGCAGCAGATAGTTTTTTCTGAAAGCGGAAGCAGATGTGGCTTGTCCTTTTGCCAGAGGAAATACCTTTTCCTTGATCTCCGGGAAATCCCCGATTCCGGGGATGGAGTCGATGCGGCTGAAGAACGGAGTGTGCAGGATGTCCATTTTGACCTCCTTGGCGATCGTTTCGAGATCAACACCGCCTTTAAGCTTCCCGGCCAGTTCCTTAAATTTTCTTTCCGAATAGTCTTTATTTTTTTGTTCCGTCGCCTTTTCTTTCACTTCTTCGCGAACCGCGTCCAGCTCCGGAATCGCAGCGGGTTTGCGTTCTTTCAGTTTGATGAGGTACGAGGCCTCAAACGTGTGGATCGGCTCACTGATGGCATTGTCCTTTAACAGCATGGCGGCATTGAAGAATTCCGGCACGATTCCCACCCCGGCGACATCGTGTTTTTCCCTGGAAAAATAGTCCGATGTCTGGACTTCGAACTTCTGTTCCGCCGCGGCACTGGCCAGGTTGCCGTCTTTTTCTGCGCTTTTGTAAATTCGCTTGACGATGCGGCGGGCTTTCTGCCGGGCTTTAGTTTCCTTGATGGCCTGAATCAAGGTGTCTTTGACTTCTTCAAGCGGTTTGATGCGCTCGTCCTGTTTCTCATCGAGACGGATGACGTGGTAGCCGAAGGGCGTTTTGACAGGTTCGCTGATTTCGCCGACTTTTAGTTTTTCCAGAGCCGCTTCAAACTCCGGCACCATGGTGCCACGCGGAAACTCACCCAGACTGCCACCCCGTGTGCCGGACCCAGGATCATCTGACATTTTGGTGGCGATTTCGGCAAAATCCCCGCCAGCGCGGAGCTGTTTCAATGCGTCTTCCGCTTCGGCCTTGGCCGCGTCTTCCGAGGCTTTTTGCTTTTCCTCGGGGCTGGCGTTTTCGTCCCCTTTCGCCGGTTCCAGCTGGAAAAGAATGTGGCTGGCCTTATATTTTTTTTCTACCCGGAAATCGGCGATTTTTGTTTCATAATATTCCTGGATGTCCTCTTCGATAGGTTCGATCTCTTTCTCAAACTCTTTTGGCGCGACTTTGATAAACTCCACCTGAATCTGATCCGGGATTTCAAATTCCAGCTTGTTCTTTTCGTAATACGCTTTCAGTTCTTCTTCCGTAACCGGTTCCGGGTTTTGAAAATGGTCCTCGGAAAAGGCGAGATAATCCAGTTTCACGGATTCTTCTTCGGATTTAAATGCTTCGGTGACCTCGGTTTTTGAAACCAGCGTGTTTGCCGTAATCAGTTTCTCCAGTTTTTCGATCGTTAGGGCTTCCCGCTGGCCTTCTTCAAATTCCAGCGGTGACAATCGATTAAATTTTAAATAATTATTATAATAAGCAGGGTTGTATTTGCCCTCTTTTTGAAAAGCCGGAAAACTTTGAATTTGTTCTATGAGTTCCGCATCGCTTACCTGGATATTCAGGTTTTCCGCTTCCAGAAGCAGGAGTTTTCTTTGAATGAGAGCATCCAGCGCTTGTGTTTTCAGGTCGAGCTTCTGGATTAAATCCTCGGAAAACTGGTTCTTGAATTGTTCCCGGTAAAAGTTGATCAGGTTGGTGAAGGTTTTATCGTATTCATTGAAATGAATTTCAACGCCTTCAACCGTAGCCACCACGCCGCCGCTGGACGTGGATGCGCCGCCCATTCCCCATGAATAAAAAATGGTGCCCACGAAGGCCAGGATAATCAACCACAAAATTGTTTTGACCATCCAGGAATCGGCATGTTCTCGAATAAGATTCAGCATTCAAAGCTCTCCGGGGGAATGTAAGTCAATTGTTAAAGCTATCTACTATAATAAAACCCAGTGAGGAATCGCAACCGTTTATTAGAAAAATAAATCAGCAGGTAGTTACAGTGGAACCTTTTTATCCAGGAAAATCCCTTGCTGGCGGTGTTCATTTTTGCCTGCCGCCAAGTATCGGATTCCCTTATTTGTCTTGCAATTTACCCACCCCCTTGCTATAAAATGAAGCGCATGAAAAACAATGGGTTATAAAAATCCGGGCCAATTCTAAAAAGGGGACGACACTTGCTTGATATATTTTGGGATTTATTTTCAAATGATCTTGCGATTGATTTAGGAACGGCGAACACTCTGGTCAACGTTAAGGGCGAAGGAATTGTGTTGCGCGAGCCTTCGGTCGTGGCCTTAAACAGCCTGACCAATGAAGTCCAGGCAGTGGGTATGGAAGCGAAGCAAATGTTGGGACGTGCGCCCGGTTCCATCGTTGCGATTCGTCCGATGAAGGATGGTGTTATCGCCCATTTTGAAGTAACCGAAAAAATGATTCGGCATTTCATCCAGAAAGTTCACAATAACCGCAAGACACTCGTGCGTCCCCGAGTGGTGATCGCCGTTCCCTCCGGAATCACCCAGGTGGAGAAACGTGCGGTTCGAGATTCCGCGGAATCCGCAGGAGCCAGAGAGGTTTTTTTAATAGAAGAACCCATGGCCGCCGCCATCGGAGTCGATCTTCCCGTGCAGGAACCGACAGGAAACATGATTATCGACATTGGAGGCGGCACCACGGAAGTCGCGATCATTTCCATGTCCGGAATCGTTTACAGTAAATCCATCCGCATTGCCGGCGATGAGATGGATGAAGCCATCGTCAATTACATCAAGAGAAAATACAATCTGCTGGTCGGTGAACGCACGGCGGAAGAGGTGAAGATCAACATCGGTTCCGCTTACCCCATGGAAAAACGCATGACTATGGAAGTAAAAGGCCGCGATCTGGTGGCTGGAATTCCCAAAACCCTGATTATCTCCGATGAGGAAATCCGTGAAGCGCTGACTGAAACCTTTGGCACCATTGTCGAGGCGGTCAAGATTGCCTTGGAACGGACCCCCCCGGAACTGGCCGCCGATATTGTGGATAAAGGCGTTGTCGTTGCTGGAGGCGGGTCTTTAATCAAAGGGTTGGATATCCTATTAAAGGAAGCCACCGGGCTGCCCATCACCCTGGCGGAGGATCCTTTGTCTGCAGTAGCCCTCGGCGCCGGAAAAGTGTTGATGGATCCCAAACTTCTTAAAAAGGTGACCCTATAGCTGTGCCCAGAAAGGGAATAAAAGGCAAACGGTTCATCACCCTTCTCTCCCTGCTTCTTTTACTCTCCTTCGCTTTGATGACCCTGAATATCAAGCGGGAAAAAGGTCCGTTCTTATTGGAGGGACTGGTCATCTGGGTATTTTCACCCATTCAATCTCTGTTTACCCAAACTATCTCCTCTATTTCGGGCGTCTTCGATCACTATTTTTTCATCGTCAACGTTTCGAAAGAAAACGAAATTTTAAAAAATCAGATTGATCTGCTGGCTCGTGAAATCAATGAATTGACCGAAAAGTTAAAACAGCAGGAGAGGGTTGCGAAGCTCATTCCGAGGGACTTGGATCAGAACAAACAACCGGTGATCGCTACGGTTATTGGCCGTGACGCCACGCAATGGTCCAAAGTGGTTTTTATCGATAAGGGGACCAAAGACGGAGTGGATGAAAATCTCGCGGTGGTAACCGATGCCGGGGTCATCGGCCATGTCATTGAAGCGACAGGAAGCGCCTCGAAAGTTTTGTTGATCACTGACAGCCGAAGTGCGGTAGATGCCTTGTTTCAGGAAACGCGAACCACGGGGGTGGTAGTGGGAACAGGCGAAAAAGTCACTGAAATGAAATATGTGCCTTTGAGTGCGGAAGTGAAAGTGGGCGACACTGTTCTTTCCTCCGGACTTGGAGAAACCTTTCCCAAGGGATTAAAGATAGGAACGGTCATTAAAATTATCAAACGGAAACAGGGGTTGTTCCAGGATATTGACGTCCTGCCGAGCGCCGATTTCTCCCGCCTGGAAGAGGTGATGGTCCTTTTGCCTTAAGGTACTTTCTCAAATGTTTTTCCTGATCCAGTTTATTTTATTATTGATCCTATTCACCACGCAAATCACGCTTTTAGAAAAATTTGCTTTTGCGGGGGTCACGCCGGATCTGGCCTTGATCTTTGTCATTTTTTGCGCCATTCATTTTCAGGACAATCGCGGCATTGGCATGGGATTTGTAGTGGGGTTGATCCAGGATGTTTTGTCCGGCGGGTTGCTTGGGGTCAACACGCTTGCAAAAAGTTTGATTGCATTTATTTTTTCTTCCTTGAAAGATAAAATAATGGTGGAAGGGATTGTGCCGATCTTTTTTTTCCTTATCACGGCCTCCCTTTTAGATGGATTCATTTACTATCTGGTGATGATCACTTTATTGAAAGGAGAAATGCCTGCCAGTTTTTTGTTTTCATCCTTACCTGTTTATGCCATATACAATGCGATGGTCGGCCCTATTATTTTTTATGGCCTGGACATCAATCGAAAGTGGATAATCCGCAGGTTTCCTAATCCGTTTTCACGGCAAACATGAGCGTATTTCGATCCAGTTCAGATATTTCGGATGAAGTCCGAAAGAAAATCAAGGTCTACGTCATTCTGGTCATTGTGGCTTTTTTGTGCCTGTGGATGCGGGTCTGGTACCTGCAGATACTGAAAGGTCAACATTTTCAGGAGAAGTCGGAAAATAACCGGGTGCGCCTGATTTCCCTGCCTTCCTACCGGGGCACCATTCAAGACCGAAATCATGAAACCCTCGTCAGTATCCGACCGTCTTTTAACCTTTACGTGACCCCGGAGGATACCAGCAATCTATCTGAAACATTGACCTCGCTGGGACAAAAAATCGAATTTGATCTTGAGAAGGTCAATGAAAGGATCAAGGAAACCCGCTCGTTCAAACAAGTGATGGTCAAGGCCGATATCAGCCGCGAGCAGGTGGCCTTTGTAGAAGAAAACAAGATGCGACTTCCGGGAATCGGCATCAAGGTGGAGCCGCTCAGGAGCTACCTTTATTCCGATATGGCCTCGCATGCATTCGGATATCTGGGAGAGATTTCCAAATCCAAACTGGAAACTCTGAACACTTCAGGCTATGACCAGGGCGACTTGATTGGCCAGGCCGGGTTGGAAAATATATTCGAGCCTCTTTTAAGGGGGAAAAAAGGGTACAAAGAGGTGGAGGTCGATGTATCGGGGCGGGAACTGAAAACCCTGCGTAAACTGCCTCCCCGAAGCGGCAATGATTTAGTATTGACGCTGGACCTCAGGGTTCAGAAAGTTCTGGAAGAATTAATGCAGGGCACTCCTGAAAAGCCTGTTTCGGGTTCCGTGGTGGT
>JAJDBE010000043.1 GCA_029261515.1 Nitrospinaceae bacterium
TGGGTCAATGCCGATACCAATGGCGAAGCATCCAGCAGCTCCTTTGGGTGCAGGCCGGCGACGGGACATCCCATGATGTTACGGACATTATCCATGCCTGTCTGGGCGGAAGTTAAACCGTTCATTTCCAGAAGTTCAAACACTTCGGGAATGTTTTCAACTTTCAAATGACGAATCTGTATCTGCTGGCGCGTGGTGATGTCGATGACTCCGTTACCGAATCCTTGAGCTATTTGCGCCAGAATGCGCACCTGATACGAAAAAGCCTTGCCATTGGAGATGCGCACACGCAGCATAAAATGACCCGGCGTCGGATTGCGCAGAAACAACCCATACCATTTCAAGCGCTGAATATCTTCCTCGCTTATCGCCTCCCATCCTTCACTGGCAAAGCGATGCAGGTCTTTTTTTATTTCCAGACCATCTCTTTCCAACTTAATCTGTTCAATCTTATTCAAATTCCGGTACCCGGTTTTTAGTTTATTGAGTAACGTTGCGTGGAAAACTGGAGTGAAATACAAGTTTCATGCCAAGGAGGAATTCCCGCTTACAGCCGTATTAACTGACGAGGGGAAACAAATGAAATTCGAACCGGAGGGAATTTATGCTGAAAAAAAAACCGGTTTTTCCGCTTCTGCCTCAAAATCCATCAAAAAATACCAGGACCTGCAGGAAAGTTATCGCCTGAAAAACCGGCTCTTATTTTCAGTCACCGATGGCGGGAGATCCCACAGCCCACCTCTTCATATTTTCATGACAAAACCGACTAATTTACTGTAAAATAAGGAGATAGATGGGCTCCTGAATCGGGAGGCCAAACTGAAAAACTTTTTATCAACCGAGGAAGGTCATGGAATATTTACAACAGGCTTTTGGTTTTTTAGCTAAATTGCAGTTCACCATTCCGTTGAGTCAGGTGCTCCTTGCGGGCCTTTTGAGCTCTCTCTTCCTGATTCTGGGAAAACACAAGATCGGCCTTTTGGCCTCTTACGCATTTATTTTTTACTGGGGGTTTATTTTAAATCGCGGCTTCTTCATGAAGGAGCTCTCCGAAACTGCTGGAGGCGTTTACTTTTATGGCGCCATGGGAATGGTCATGGGCCTCGTGGCTTTCGTCGGACTTGTGAAAAGCTCGGACTAAGGGCTGATCTTTTTTTCAGGAGTTAAGAAAGCTTCCTCACAGAAAATCCGATCGCTCCAGAACGGGGCATAGAGTCATCTCCCTTCCCGGCACACCCGGAACCATCTTCACGCCAACCGGATAAATCCGTGAACCTGTAATCATAAACCACCACACGAATGTAATGTGTTGAGACGGTTTGTTAGGAGAAGGGTTCGATTCCAGCAAATTTAAAACCGGCTCCGCTCCCTCTAACAATCGCCGCATCAATTGCAGGACCCACGGTTACGGGCGACAAACCGGTAGACGAATTCTGCAACCGGCGCGACTCCCGGCACGTTGAGGTAAAACCATTGCGGCCAGCGGTAGCCAGGGTTGTGTGCCAGAGCGCGGAATACCGCCTCCGCGCCATCATAAACCGCGCCGTCCGGCTCAACCAGTTGCACGGAAGATTGAAACTGTTCCTGGGAAATCTGTGGAAACCGATGCGCCGCCTCTCCGGAGGAGACGTAGTCGACCCGCCCCTGGGTCACATGCCGCCATCTGGCAATCCACCGTCTGCAAAAGTTGCAATCGCCGTCATAAATGAGAACAGGCTGGTTTCGGGGTTCCATTCAGGCCTTCAAGGATATTCTAAGAAATAATAGACAATCGCTGATTGATAAAGGGTTGTGGTTGACTTTGCTTCGGGTTGCCTTCATGATGCAAAACATCCAGTAAATCTAATTTTTCAGGTTTTGACTCTTGTCCTGAAGCCTTTCAGCAAGAGTTGAATCTTTTTCCCAGTGGAGATTGGAATGATCGGCGCCATCGCAGGAGACCTCATCGGCTCCATTTATGAACACAACAATGTTAAGACCACCGACTTCGCCCTTTTCAAACCGGAAAGCACCTTCACCGATGACTCGGTCCTGACAGTGGCCGTAGCAGACAGCCTTCTACAGGACGCCTGTGTCGCCAATAAGCTTAAAGAATATTATAACCTTTATCCCAAGGCGGGGTATGGTTCCGGCTTCACCGGCTGGGCTTCCGGCCCTTCAAATGAACCTTATAACAGCTGGGGAAACGGGTCCGCCATGCGGGTGAGTCCCGTTGGTTTTGCATTCAATACCCTGGACGAAGTCCTGGAAAAGGCTGAAAAAAGCGCCGCGGTCACCCACAATCATATTGAGGGAATCAAAGGCGCACAAGCGGTTGCCGCCTGCATTTTTCTGGCGCGGACCGGAAAAAGCAAACATTGTATTTCCGACTATATTCAACAACAATTTTCATATCGCCTCGACGAACCTCTGGACTCCATCCGGGAACACTATCAGTTTGACCCTTCCTGCCAGGGCACAGTCCCCCAGGCGATCACCGCCTTTCTGGAATCGGAAAACTACGAAGACGCCATCCGCAAAGCCGTTTCCATAGGCGGAGACAGCGATACCATCGCCTGTATGACCGGGGGAATCGCCCAGGCGTTTTATAAAGACATTCCTGACTCCATTCAGGACAAAGTTTATGAAATCCTCGATTCCCGCCTGCGGCAAGTGATGACGTTGTTCTGCAACCGGTATTCCTGCCATTGACTTGGGGCAAAGGCTATCAGCAGTGGGATATCTTCCCTCTACTATAGAATCTTCCCTGTTGCGTTCATCCGGCCCTTAATGTATTTTTCTAAATTCACCCTTTTTCATTTCAATGCTTTGGATTCAGGGAATTAGCAAAGAGGTTTACCATTCATGATTTTCTTCAAGTAATTAATCAAAGGTCAGGATAAGTTGATGGCAGATTTTACACGTGAGGAAGTTGAGGCCAAGTTGGCAGAAATTGCCGCCGCCAGGAAAGCTGAAGAAGAAGCTGAAGAGGAATTTGTTGAGGAAATTGTAGAGGTCGAAGTTGAAATTGTAGAGGACGCAGACGAAGAGACTGCGGAGGATTCTGTAGACGCCGTTGATGAAGAGGACGCGGTTCAGGAAGAAGAGGAAGTGGAGGAGTTCTGTCCTCTCAAAGGCTGCGATCTTTCCGGACTGGATTTGTCGGATCTCAATTTTTATCAAGCCAATCTTAATGAATCAAACCTCACGGGAGCCAATCTTTCAGGTTGCGATCTTTCCGGCGTGACCTTGGAAAAGGCTACTTTAAAAAACGCAAACTTGACCGACGCCAATCTATCGGAATCCGTCTTGACCGAAGCAGACCTTGCAGAGGCTCAACTCGAAGACGCCAACCTTCAAGGCGCGAACCTCTCCAAGGCCAATTTGAGCCAGGCGAACCTGGACCGGACCAATCTCAGAAAATCAAAATTTATTGAGTCCGTGTTGACCGGGGCGCAATTGAATGATGTCAACTTTGAACGGTCTGATTTTTCCAAAGCCATCTTGACGGGAGCAAAAATCGTCGAGTCCAATCTCATCCGCGCAAAGTTCAACGGCGCGGACTTGACGGAAGCAGATTTCACGGATTCCAAACTCAGCATGAGTGTTTTTTTTGAAGCCAAATTCCTGCGGGCCAACTTGAACCGTGTTCAAATCAAGGGCGCAAAACTGGTGGGAGTGGATTTTACCGAAGCCCATCTGCTCCGTGCCGATCTGACCAATGCCGATCTCACGGAAGCGAAGTTGCGCAATGCCGATCTTTCCCGTGCCAATCTGAATGGCGCCATATTGAGAAGAACGCATCTTGAGAACTCCAACCTGATGGAGGCGAATCTGGACATCGCGGACCTGACCGGAGCCAATCTGGTAAACGTCAATCTTCGCGGGGCAAACCTGGGCCGCATCAAACTTCAGGGAGCCACACTCAACGGGGCACAGCTCAGCAAAGCCAACCTGAAAAAAGCCAAGCTCGCTAATGCAGAAGTTATGGGAGCTGATTTGAGCGGGGCCAACCTTGAAGGGGTCGACTTGAGTCAGGCGAAACTGGGAGGGACCGACCTCAGCCGGGCAAATCTCACTGAGGCAATTTTAGAAGACGCAGACTTGTCGAATTGCTATCTGGTCGGGGCGGTGATGCAAAACGCCAACCTTTCGGGAAGCGACCTGCAAAAAGCCGATATGGGGGGTGTGCGGCTCACTGGATCAAACCTCAAAAAAGCCAATCTCAGTGGAGCCGATTTAAGACGGGCAGATCTGGAACATGCGGATTTCTCTAATGCCGATTTAAAAAACGCCAACCTTACGGGAGCCAAACTAGGAGAGGCCATCTTCACCAAAGCCGATTTGAGCGGCGCAAATCTGACCGGAGTCGATGAAACAGATGCGGATTTCTCTGGCGCTAAAGGATACGCCTCAAAACCCTAATAGCCGCTTTGTCAGACCCAAAGGATTTTCCCTTTCAAAAAATTGATTTCACTCCCCGAAAAACTCTTGAAAAATTTTTAAAACTCATTGAAAATAAATGAATACTTTCGTTCAAGAAACCAGTGTGGGGCTGGAGAACGCTGAAAATTCGCTTTAAGGAGGCTCTGGCCCGCCGATGAAATATCTGATTCTCATGTTCGCTCTATTGATAATGGCTGGCAATGGTCCCAATTACGTTCATGCGAACGCGGTAGAGGAGGAATTGAGAAAGAGCGTCGAATATTTGGAGGCTATTCCTGAAGTTCAATGGGTGAAGGTGGAACGAAACACCGTCATCGTCGGCTGGAAAGGCGTTCCTGCCCAATTCAATATCATCAATACCGAAGCGGCTTTGAAGGGAACCCGTGCCACCCAGAGAACGGTTTATATCTGGTCGGTCCGCCACACTCAGAAAAACTGGACCACTGGAACCCGCCCCTACCTCTGCAAAACCATTGCCGCTAATGGAACCGTTAAAGAAACAACCTGCAACTTTTGAGCAGGGACTGGAGTTCCTCTGCCTTTACAAACGTCTCCGATGCCCCTGAATCCTCGCCAAAGAAGATTTTCAACCTGTTGTTATTCCAGCTTATAGGATTTTTTGCGGTTGCTGTGGTATCATCGCCCCCATCTCATAGATTTCCTGAAATTTTTTTGATGCTTCTCGGGATTTTTTGAATCTAAACTCTCATAACGGTTACTTTTTCTTTCCATTTTAAGTGTGGAATCATGAAAATTCCCCTAATCCAAACCAAGGTATTTCCTTCCTGGAACAAGACCCGGCCTTTGACGCTGGATGAGGTGCTTCAACTACGGGACGGGTTGGAGATTTCCCGTGGAAATATTTCCGGAACTCCGATTCAATTCATTCTACCCAATTTCAACCGCAAGGAATTATTGATCCTTTGCAAAAACTGATGCGTTTGCAGAACCATTGGATTGCAGGGTCATTTTCCCCTGGTCATTTCTCAAACTCCTCTCCCCGGAGGCATTTTTTCCTCTTTTCCCTTTAGAACACCACTATGGAAAAACTGGAGGCCGTACAAAGAGTCCTGCGCTTCAGCGACCGGATTCGGGAGTGGGTGACGGAAGAACATTCCATTTATTTCGATGATTTGGACGAACAAAACGTCAACGACTACGAACCGGGAGGATATGGAGAGCTATGCGACCGGATTATTGAAGAGGGAATCAGCGAAAATATTCTGGAGCGGGAAGATATTGATTAAATCGCGGTAATTTTAAAATGATAGAACCGGGCATCAAGCCGATTGCAGAAATATCCCCACCACATCCTCAAACTGGCTTTCGATTTTTTCCCGGATCATGGGCAGATACAAACTTTCAGGAAGACCAATGGTTTCCCACGATTCGGTTTCGAGCGGGGGAGTGAAAAATTCGCCGCTGCCTCCCATCTTTAAGGAGTAGGCAATGGCATCGGCCAGATTGACTACTGCGGCTTCTTCGGGATAATTTTTTGCTTTACCCGGCGCATGGTGGCACGATATGCTCTCTACAAGTCTTTCAGGAAGATTCCATTCTTTTATAAGCCTTCCCCCCAGTTCGGCATGATCAAAACCCAAAGCCTCCTGCTCCTCAAGGTAAAGAGGTTTTCCACTCATCTCGGCAGATTTAAAAAGATCTTTGGTTTTTTCGGGAGCCTTGAGACAGAGAATCAGCCGGCCCACATCGTGCAGCAAGCCGGACACAAAAAACCGCTCCACATTGTATTCGCCGCTTAAAGCGGCAATGGACCTTGCGGCAAGCCCGGCTAAAATACTATGACGCCAGAACGAATCCATATTGATCAAATCTTCTGGAATTCCCTTGAACTGCTGCATCACAGACGTGGCGAGGACCAGTTGCGTCAACTGATCCGTTCCGATAATGGTCAAGGCATGCGTGACGGTTTCCACCTGGGTGGAAAACCCGTAAAAGGCGCTATTGACGATCTTCAATAACTTGACTGTGAGAGCGGGATCGACGCTGATAATCTCGCCGATATCGTCAAATGTGCAGTCGGGATCTTCAATCGCCGCGTTCAGCTTATAAAAAACTTCCGGCAGGGTGGTGAGCTGAGTATCCCCTTTAATCAGATCATTGATGTCCGTGCAATCCATAGTTCCACCGTGGCAAAACCGTTAAAGATAATGATATCCGTATAATCTTTTATTGACTTACAGGTTGTGCAGGTTTGATTGAAGAAATATTTTGCCTTCCAAAGTAAACTATTCGTTTTTTACAATTACTTTTTCATCCGGACCTATAAAACTCCTAGAAAGATAAATCCAGAACTTGCCAGAGTCAAGTTTTATCATGGGGAAGAACAAGTTATTATGCTGCTCCAGAACATGGCTTTATCCGAAATAAAATCGGCAATGCGACTTCGAAGGTCCTTATTCTCAAAGCGAAGTTATTTCCGGGTGATTATACTTTACCCATATGCAGGCAATTCGTTTAACTCTCTTAAGTCATTTGCCCTTTGAGGTAAAACATCCCGCGTCAAGGGTGTTGAGGTTGTTTATGAAAAAACAGGAAAGAAAAAACGGAGGATAAACGGCACAGCGAAGGAGAAAATGGATGACCGTTGATCAGACTTTAAAACCCAGCATGAAAACAAGGTAGACCGTGCCGGCGATGGCCACCCCCGGCCCGCCCCATAACTTTAAACCTGCCATTAGGGAGATTTTTTTCACCAGGTCTTTCTCCTTCATGTTGCTGATCAGAAAAGGGATTCCGGATCGTTTTTTAAATGCCATTCTGATTTTTAAATCCGCTGGATTTTCCTCGACCACAGCCGATTGAGTTTTCAATTGAAGTCCCACCATTTCAGCTCCTTGTTCCATTTCACCGGCGTCTAAGACCCCGTCCTGATTCCGGTCAAACCGAGCTTGCAGTTTCGGATCTTCTTCGATTGATTTTTTCGCCGCCAGGAAATCCTTGAATTTCAATTTTTGCCGCGTGGGAGCTTTGACCCCCGATTCGGCATATCCGAGGACATAAACGGACTCCTCGGGCTTGAAGCACCACTCCACGAAGCGGTACTGGTTTGAAAACAACCAGGAAGTTTCCTGCAACTTGAAGACTCGTAATTTTTTCGCATGCTTTTCGAGAGTCGTCTTTAAGGAAACCGGCATGCTGAAAAATTCGTTCGACTTTATTTTAAAATCGTGCTCCTTACCCTGTCGGCGAATGTTCGCGCCATCGACAAAAACCTCGGCTAACGCCCCACTGCCATCATCAATGAAAAATTGATCGCTGGAGTAAAATTGATCGATCCGTTTCCAGTAGGTCCGGTTGCGGGACTGAACTAATTTCTGTATTTCCAGGGAATAAAACGCGCAGGATTGACCGCTGATTGGAGATTTAAACAATGCGTCCGTTGCGCTCTGAATCTGTCCTTTTATCTCAACGTTGGTTCCTACCGCACCGGTTGAAATCCGGGAAGTGGGAATGTCTTGAATGGTGCGCGACGCTTTCAGTTCGCGAAACCCGGTAAAAAACCAGTAGGTCCCTGCCCCGATTCCCAAGAGCGCGACAATTAAACCTTCCATATTGATCGGCATGGAATGGGCGCTCAGTTGAATTGAGGGAGTTTTATCTCGATGGGGACGTCCTGACGCTCTACCTCGGGAACCTGAAACAGGTCTTCTCGCTCATAATTGAGAAAATTCGCGACGAACACATCGGGAATCTGCTGAATCCGGATGTTGTAGTTGTTCACACTGTCATTATAAAATTCCCGTCGGTCGGACAAACTTTCTTCCAGGTGGGAAATCCGGTTTTGCAATTGCAGAAAATTGTTGTTGGTTTTCAAATCGGGATAATTTTCCGCCAACGCAAAAATGCCTTTTAATGCGGCGCTGATCTGACCGCTGGCTTCGGCTTTGCCGCTGACGCTTTCAGCATGAAAATACTTTTCCCGCGCTTGCATCAACCGGTCCAAAACGCCCTTCTCAAACGCCGCATAACTTTCACAAACGGAGATCAATTTGGGCAGTTCATCGTATCTCTGCTTTAAAATGACATCGATATTCGCCCACGATTTTTTGATGTTCTCTTTGAGTGAGATCAATCCGTTGTAGATGACCAGAAAATAGCCCAGAAGCGCCAGCGCTCCGAACAGAATGACTCCCCAAACCACGATACCCGTCGAACTCATATCCTCTCCTCCACCATAAGGACCCCTCTAAAACAGGGACAAAGCCCCAGCTCAGTCCAGAGTATTTACCGGAATTTTGAGGGATCAAATAGCCTGAAATTGCATAATTTATTAAAATATCTTATCATATAAGTGGTACTTTATTTCAATTATTTCAATAAGTTAGGGTATTTCAACGGTTGTGGGTCCAAAAGTCCCCGGCCTCACGCAAGAAAAGGAGACAGGCAATATGGATCAAATCAAGATGTACATGGAAGAAAAATTAATCACTGTAAAGCCGGAGGCTACGATAACGGAGGCCGCCAAGCTAATGACCGAAAACAAAGTGGGGGCGCTGCTGGTTAAAGATGACAGTAAATGCCTGGGGATCATCACCGAGGTGGATATGACACATCGGGTTCTGGCACTAGAAGTCGACCCCAAGACCACCAAAGTCGCATCCGTCATGAGTCAATCCCTGATCACCCTGGATTGCGAAGAAACCATGCTGGATGCTTTTAAACTGATGCGGCGTAACAACGTCCGGCACCTCGCCATCACCGAAGCCAAGAAAGTGGTGGGAATGCTGTCTATCAAGGATTTTGCGAATTACTACAATGCCCAATTCGGCAATCAGGAATAGAAGGAATTCATGTCTGCAATGAAAAATTTTCAGAACTTTTCAACGACAATTGGGCTGATTTCCTCCATTTTTCATGACTTCTACATCAGAGGAAAATCAAGCCCAATTGATATGAATGGGCGGTTTAATGTTGATCACAACGTTGCCACTCACTGTGTGGCGGGAACCTTTTTGCGAAGAACCCGCACACGCTCCTCTTTCCTGGGAATGCCCGCATGGCTCTCCTCTTCCGATTCACTCGTTGAATCTCCTCCTGAAATTTCACTTGTTCCCTGATCTTCCGATGGCTCAAAAACCTCGGACCGTTCCGCAAGTTGATATCCCAAAGCCAGAATGATCTTCCTCTTGGTTGCCAACCGGCATTCGTAACCTCTTTCGATCCTGTCGATTGTCTGCACGGTCACGCCTGCTTTTCTTGCCAGTTCTGCCTTGCTCATCATTTTGTTTTCCCTGGCTAATTGAACTTTGTTAGTTTTTGTGGATGCGCTCATTTTTGAATTTCCTTTAATTGGTTTCATTTTTTATAGACCCCCAAATCGAAATCCCGGCAACTTGGACATATATGCCGCGACTCATCGCTACCCTCTATAATTCCTCCCCAACCCCGGTTCCTGGCTTTTTGCTTGAACTGCTCTCTACGGTCGTAAGAATGGAAATCCACCCCTGCACGCATGGTGGAATCGCAGAAAGCGTTGTCGCAAACAATAACGTATTGTGTGACTGCTTTAATCATGGCTCTCTCCCTCGCGATCAATTTGCGTTTTACCCATCTTTGTTTGTCCCGGTCCGCACCATTCGCGCTGACCATTCCGCTCAGTAAACTTTTCATTTGCATTTAAATCGGACTCCGAAACTCTTTTTTGGAAATATCTCTAATCCAATATTTCGTGGATAAAAAATCAAAAAATACTTTCTAAATTACTGATTTTTTGGAGTCAAAAACTCATCTCGATTAACTTATTGTTTTATAAAGAGCAATCTTCGTGCCATTTATAAATATATGATTTTAAAGGATTTATTTAATATCGGAATGTCAATTATCCTGCAATTGATGGGAAATTTGACGGAATTAGAGGTAGGAAGCTCAATGTTGTTTTGAATTAATATCTATCAAATGAATTGAAAGAATTAGGGACGCAAAAGGCGGGGGGAACCCATTTGAATGCAGAGAATAGCTCCCTGTCTAAGCGTAAATAATGTGAGGAGGGCAATAAAAAAAGGCTGTAGAAAACTCTACAGCCTTTTGAACGTTTCTTTTAAGGAAAGAAACTGACCTAATTTATTGGCCCCTCGCAAGGGCCTTACAAAAGGTCAGGGGTTCGTTTCTTTTCGCATTATCTTGGAAGCGCTATAGTGCATGGTTTCCGCTCTTTTATGATCGCCGGTTTCCTCGTAAAACTCAGCGAGTTTATTAAAGGATCTCGCTACCTGAGGATGCAACTCCCCGAGGGAGTTTTCCCGGATTTTTAACGCCTGCAGGAGCAACGGGTCCGCCAATTCATACTTTTCGAGATCCTGATACATCTCTCCCAGAGCTTCCAGGGAGTCGGCCACTGTTGGGTGGTTCGGCCCCAACGCATTCTCTCTTATTTCCAGAGAGCGGCTGATCAAAGGCTCAACTTTGGAAAATTGGCCCAGAGCCATATAAAGTTTTGCCAATCCGTCAAGGGAATGGGCAATATCGGGATGATCGCTTCCCAGTCTTTTGCCCCTTATTTCCAGAGACCGGATAAGAAGCGGTTCCACTTTGGCATATTCGCCCAGATCCAGGTAATAATCGGCTAAATTGCAAAGCGTGGTCGCAAAATCCGGATGCTGCATATACGCCGCGTGCTCATAAATTTTTAATGCCTGGTCATAAAGAGGCGCCACCTTATTGTAGTTGCCGATGTGGTGGTAAAGGAGAGCCAGGTTATTGAGGGAAGCCGCAACATGCGGATGGTATTCGCCAAGAGCTTGTCGAAGAATCTGCAATGACTTTTCATAAAGGTGCTTCGCCTGGGGGAACTCTCCGGTCGTCTCGTATAATCGCCCCAGATTATTGATCGCGGCGGCTATATTGGGATGTCCGGCGCCAAATGATTTTTCAAAAATCCTGATCGCCTTGTAAAAATGAGATTCCGCCGTATCGTATTCCCCCTTATGAAAATGCACCAGCGCCAGGCTGTTTAGAGACCGCGCGAGTCTGGGTTCATCAAAACCGGAAGCACTTCTATAAATTTCGATGGACTGTTCTAATAAAGGCCTGGCTTTGTCATATTGACCCAAATTTCGATATACCTCGGCAAGGTTAAACAGCGCACCCGCAAAATCGTAATTCTTTCCGTGCTTTGCTCGCGCCCTGACCTCCAAAGCCTGTATGGCATAGGGAAGGGCTTTTATATAGTGTCCTGATTGAGAAAATGCGAGCGCTTTTCGGTCCAACTCTTCCACGGGAATGGTTTGAACAGAACCCAACGCCGGAATCTGTGAAAATGGAACCCATAAAATTCCCAGCACAATTGCAAAAAAATAACTGCGGAAAGAAATAGTGTTTTTCATTTCTTTCTTGCCCTCCTCCGAGGTATGCCCCCAATAGGCAGGATGGTTTTAGGGACAGGTGTGAAATTAAAATACATTTACATTAACTAATATTCGCCAATCCAATATATAGTATTGGCGGTAGCAATCTACCACGACCTTCTCATTTGTCAACCGCCAGTCGAGCAAATATCATTGAAAAAATGGGGATTAAGCCCATTAGAGACTATAAATTAAGGCCTTGGAGGGGATGAAAAAAATAAAATTTTTTCAGGAAATCTAATAAGAAATTTGGCGGCGGGATATTTGGAGGGGAGAAACCTGCCGGATTGAGATAGTGCGTTCATTCAATCTTCTACCTCTTGGCTGTACTTAAATCCAGTCTTCCAGATCGAATTGGGCGGCACAAACGGGGCTTCGCATGTCCATGAAAAGATCGGCTTCATCAAAATTAACATGGAAATCGGCAATACGCTCGCACTCGAGTCCTGCAGATTCAATTTTATTCTGGTTTTCTTCCAGCGCTTTCATGCCGCCGAACTCTAAAACCACGGTGAATCCCGTTGCCGCTTTGAACTTCAATAAATAACGTTCATCCTGACTATATCCACTGGATGCCTCTGCCATGATACAGATCCTTTAAAAAACTTCCCATTAAATGCCCGGGCAAGCCGGGGTCAATCCCTGACTGCTGGAGCTTCATCGCAATCTTTGCAATTGAGAAGAGAGCCGATGAATTCCCGCCTGCCCTCTTCCGTGGTCACCCAAGGACGGCTCATCAAGGGCGGGTGATGCCGCATATGCTGCTGATGTCCGCATTCCAGATCGGCCACCCAATCCTGATTCTCATCCTGATGAAATCCTGTAATGGGACGCTTCATACACTTTTCGACATTCAGTTTTTTTTGCGTTTGCCGAACGTCTTTTGATAAAGTGCGATTGCCTCCTGAATGATTTCAACCGCTTCTGCGCGTCCAAGGAAATCCTCCACCACCACCAGTTTATTCTCCAGCGCTTTATAATCCTCAAAAAACCGTTTGACCTCCACCATCCGATGCGGGGGCAGTTCCTCGATGCATTCGTAATGCGCGTATTCCGGGTCATGGACATGCACGGCGATGATTTTGTCATCGGCTTCCCCCTGATCCACCATTTTCATCAATCCAATAGGCCGGGCCATGACGATGGATAAAGGATACACCGGCTCCTGCCCTAAAACCAGAACATCCAGGGGATCGTGATCCTCGCAATACGTTTGCGGAATAAAACCGTAATTGGCGGGATATTGAACCGAGCTGTATAATATACGGTCTACCCGGATCAATCCGGTGTCCTTGTCCAGTTCATATTTGGTTTTGGAACCTTTGGGAACTTCGATGATTGCCGGAAAAAGATTGGGGACATCCGTCCCCAGGTCCACGTCGTGCCAGGAATTGGTCATTTGCTTGATCTCTGTAAAAATTATTAAGGGATTTGGAACTGTTCGCTTGAGCGTTTGGGGATGGAATTAAAAATTGCCGTGCCGCCAAAGAATATTGGCTCTGATGCGCTAATGAAGAAACACTATATCGATAATTGCCTGGCTTTCAAGAAAAATAAGTAAAACATTCTGGAGCAGACACACCGATCCCTGCTGATTCAACGGCCACTATTATTAAAAGAAGGAAGGGAATCGCCCCTCCCCTCCTTCACTCCGCTTCACTCACTTCCTGCAGGAGATCGCCTGCGCACTCACCGCACAACTTAAAGACCCGCACTGACAGTTGTACAGGCTCATTAAAAACTTAGGTTCCAGATTCGATTTGAGGCTGGATTCATACCGCCGCGCCCGGTTGGCAAGAGTTGCCAGATCCGTCGGGGCGGAACAAATACACTTCTGCGGTGGCAGGTGATTGACATAGCTTTCCTCAGCGAAGCCTGTGTTCATGGAGATGCCGATGCCGATTGCGGCCATCAAAACCACGCCAAGTAGGATGATCTTTGCTTTCATGATTTTCCTGCTCCTTATAAAAATATTTCTTTGATTCTCTATTTTGTTAAAAAAGTTCTGCGACAAAGCCATAAGATTTAAGTTCCCTCTAATTCAATATCCGCTGCCAAAATCCCTTGCGCAGTTCAAAATCCTCGGGCCGGTGGCGGTATTTGATAAAGTAACCTCTCAGTTCTTTTCTTGCTCTGGCCAGGGAATGGACATCCTCCATCTCCAGAAAAATGGCTTCGGCCTTTCTCATATGGATGATGGCGTCCACGCCTTCTCCTCTTTTGTGATGCAGTAGGCTGAGGTTCCAGTGGGCGGAATAATAGGATGGGTCCAACTGCACAACCTTGCCAAAATGCTCAATGGCTTTTTCCTGGTTGTCGAGCCGCCAGTAATTGGAAGCGAGTACAAAATGTAAATCGGGGTCCAGCAGATTAACGGCCTGCTTTTCTTCCAGTTGCCTGATCTCTGCAAGAATGGATTCCTTGGAAATAGGCGGTTTATCCATTTCCTTTAACATTGCATCGACCGACGACGCGCCGGCAGCTCCAGCAAGAAAAAGGACCCATAAGATTGAGACAGCAACTATCCTTCCCATAATCCTCCCCTGGTTGAGGAATTGCGAACCTGCAAATACTCTGAACCTAAGGCTCAGGGGATCAAGTATAGGGAAATGGCGTTACAGGAAGGTCAAGTGAACGTTACGATCGCGTCAATTCAAGGGGTGGAAAAGAAGGAAGGGAATTGCCTTCAAACAGGAACAAGGTAAATGAGGCGGGGCTATTTTTTCTTGCTGTTTTCCGGCATCAAAATTTCGATACCCGCTTCTTTGAAAACTTTTATCACGGAAGCATTCAACCAGGAGGCGTTGTAGCCTTTTTTGGAATTCCCTTCAACCAGAATGGTGATTTTTTTCTCATCCGAATTTTCGGCAAGATCAGCGAGCGCCGGCAGAGCGGCCAGGATTTGCTTCTTGTCCGCAGTGAATTGCATCTGGACCGTCTTATCCTGGTCTTTTGCAGAAACCGGGGCGGACGCCTTCTCTGTTTCCTGCGGGCCGAAGGCCAGTTCTTTGATCTTTAACGCACGTTGGTAAAGGGGTTCGGATTTATCATATTTCCCCATTTCATAATAAACTTCAGCCAGGTTATTGAGAGGTTCCTCTAAATCGGGATGGTCCTGGCCGAGACTTTTTTCAAAAATTTTCAACGCCCGCTGTAAAAGCGGCTCGGCTTTCGAGAAATCATTCATTCCGCGATACATGACCGCAAGCTTGTTTAAAACCATCGCCACTTCAATGTGGTTCGGGTCCAGAGACATTTCTTTAATTTTCAGAGCGCGAATCAGAAGCGGATAGGCCTTGGCGTAATCCTTGATCTCGCCATAAAATCCAGCCAGACAGGTCAAAGCTTCTCCCACACCAGGATGGTCCGGCCCCTGGGATTTTTCAGCAATCTGCAAAAGCCGAATATAAAGCGGCTCGGTGTTGGCCTGATCTCCCATCAAGGTATAAATGTCCGCCAGGTTCTTAAGCCCCTGCGCCACATCGGGATGATCCGAACCATAAGCCTTCTCATAAATTTCGAGAGACCTTCGGAACAGAGGTCTGGCTTTTTCGTATTCTTTTTTATGCTTGTGCACATCCCCAAGGTTTTTGAGTGTCGCCGCGACTTCAGGATGATCGGGTCCCAATGATTTTTCGCAAATTTTCAACGCCCGGTTGTAAAGCGGTTCCGCCATCGCCAGATCGCCCTGGCTGCGGTAAAGATACGCGAGACGGGTCACGGTGGCGGCCACATCGGGATGATCCGCATGCAGGGATTTTTCCCGGATTTTCAAGGCGCGCAGGAGCAACGGTTCCGCCTCTGAATAGGAACCTTTATTGCGGTAAAGATCCGCAAGGTTCATCAGTGAGGACGCCACGGCGGGGTGATCCCGGCCGCCGGTGACTTCACTGATCTCCAAGGACCGCTGCAGAAGAGGCTCGACCTTGCTGTAATCTCCCATTGCGTTGTATAGATCGGCCAGATGATTCAGGCAGAGGGACACTTCCTGATGGTCCTTGCCAAAATGATCTTCAACGATCTTGAGCGCTCTTTGACAAAGCGGCTCCGCCTTGGCAAACTCGCCTTTTTTCTCGTACAACTGAGCCAGATTGGTCAGAGGTTGCGCCACATCGGGATGGTTCGGTCCCAGATTCTTCTCGCTGATTTTCAAGGACCGCAAAAGCAGGGGTTCTACTTTTGTTAAATCCCCGGATTTTTTATACAGGTCCGCCAGATTGTTAAGAGATTCGACGACGAAGGCGTGGTCCGGCCCCATGGCCTTCTCATAAATTTCCAAGGCCCGGCGCAGCATGGGTTCGGCCTTGACCGGGTCCTTCATGGCTTTATACAGGAGAGCCAGGCTGTTCAGGGATTGCGCCACATCCGGATGATGGGCGCCCAGAGCTTTTTCACGAATCTGTAAGGACTGGAGATAGAGCCGCTCGGCTTTGGGGTAATTCCCCATAGAATCGTACAACGCCGCCAGATTGTTCACGGTCGCGGCGATGTCGGGATGCTCCGCTTCGAGTGCGGTTTCGCGGATTTTCAACGCCCGTTGATAAAGCGGTTCCGCCTGAGAAAAATCGTGCTCGTTGCGGTAGAAATCCGCAAGACTGCTGAGGGTACCGGCCACATCCAGATGCTCCGCCCCCAGAGCCGTTTCCTGGATTTTCAAGGACCGGGTGAGCAGGGGTTCCATCTTGGCAACATTGCCGAGCTTTCCATACACTCCCGCCAGTCCGTTCAGAAGAGGGGCCAATTCGATGCTGTCCCCTCCCTGGGATTTTTCCTTAATTTTTATCGCCCGCTGATAATCGGGTTCGGCTTTTGAATACTCCTCCATTTCATAATGCAGATCGCCAAGAAAACTCAAGCCCTCTGCCACTTCCGGATGATCCGATCCCAACCGCTTTTCCATGATCTGCAGGCCCTGCTGAACCAAAGGCTCAGCTTTCGCATAACTCTTCATGGCCCGGTACAATACCGCCAGGTTGTTAAGAGTGGCCGCAACATCGGGGTGATTCGGCCCCAGCGACATTTCTCTAAGCTTCAGTGCGCGCAGAAGCAGTGGCTCGGCTTTGGCGTAATCTCCCATGTCGTAATAATACAGTTCCGCCAAGTTGTTGAGAGATTCCGCAACGTCCGGGTGATCGGGCCGCAAGGACTTTTCACGAATCTTTAACGATTGCAGGAGCAACGGATAGGCCTTGGAGTAGTATCCCATGTCCTCGTAAAGGATCGCCAGGTTGTTGAGCGTGGTCGCCACCTCTGGATGGTCTGGTCCCAGGGACTTTTCACGAATTTTCAGCGAGCGCAGCAGCAAAGGTTCCGCCTTGGCCAGCTCTCCTTTATTACGGTACAACTCGGCCAGGTCATTGAGCGTAGACGCGACGTCCGGGTGATCGGGCCCATGCGATTTTTCTCCAATCTCAATCGACCTGAGAAGCAGGGGCTCCATTTTTTCGTAATCACTCTTGCTCTTATAAGATTTGACGAGCTTGCTGAGCGATTGGGCCACTTTTGGATGATCGGGGCCAAACGTTTTTTCCAGAATGCTAAGGCTTAATTTTTTACTTAAAATTGGCGTGAACATGGCGTTTTCTCTCTTACCTTCAGTACCGCGTGAATTTTCGTCTTAACTCGTTTATTTCTCAGCTTAAAAAAATAATTCCGTTCAACTCAGCTCAAAGTTATTTAGCGTGGCTACCAGTTGCGCGCGTGCGTGCACCCCCAGTTTTTGATGAATTCTTTTAAGGTGCGTTTTTACCGTATGCGGGCTGATGAACAGCCGGTTCGCGATTTCGGCGGCGTCGATGCCCTGCCGCAAGAGATCGCAGGCTTCCACTTCTCTTTTGGTCAATCCGGCTTCCCGCCGCAACAGTTCCAACCGGGAACGCGACTCCTGGACAGGTTTTACCTGCAACAACCAGGGGTCCTGGTCATCAAGACTCTTGCCCTTGATCGGGGAAAAGCACAATTTGTAGTCACCACTGGAAAGTGGATAAATCAGCTCTCTGATTTTGTTTGCGTCTCTCTCAAACGGCGGTATGTATTTAATCTTTTCGTTCTCTAACAACTCCGCCAAATCCTCTGCAAGCGAAGCCCCCAATTCCCTGGGAAACAGTTCTTCCCATGAAGGGTTGTTGTAGGTGATGTGCATGTCCCGGTCGATCACCGCCATCGCGGTTGGCGAATCGGCCAGAATATCCACCAAAGATTTATGCCGGGCCAGCTCCTCGGTCAACACAATGGTTTTGATCGTCATTAGCAGATGCGGACGAATCTGCTCCAAAAAGCAAACATCCCGCACCGACCAGTTTTTTTCACAGGGCAACCGCCGGTGAATGCCCGCCGCCAGATTGGCATCCCTGAGCGCAAGCGTGATGACCCCGGTTTGCGAGGTGTTGAAATAGCCATAGCCTTTTTCAGTTTCTGAAGCTCCCTTGATGAACGGGTCTTCCTGACTCATTCCACTCCCATTGGAAAAATCGATGTCCCGCGCGATGACCGGATGCGTGTGTGTGAGCAGCAAACCTGCCTTGGGATTGTTCTCGATAAACTCATTGATTGAAGAAATCTCCTGCTCCGGAATATTGATGCAGTCGATGAGTTTGGGACTCAAAAGATCGGGATCGAGCCAGGCATACAAGGCAGAATGCGCTTTGAGCTGAGGTAAAATTCGCGTTTCGAAAAGCGTCTTCAATGATTGACGGGAATTACACCGGTGCAAGTGTTCGATGATCTCCTGCATCGTGGAATGATCTTTGTCTGAAAATGAATTTACCATTGGAAGCTTTCCTGATTTTTTACCGATCCAAATGCTGCGATTTCTAGGAAATTTTAAATATCCTGGCTTGCCCCAAACCCTTATTCTAAATTCATAACTCACGAGTTATGGCCTGGGGATACACTCGGCTGACCCAGGGTCTTCCCCTCAAAGCCACGAACCCTCCAGGCAAGGCCGATCTAAACTACTGGATATTCATAAGTTATAAGCAGAATGAGTGCCAAACTCCGGCATTCCACATTAATTTTTATAACCGCCGGTTTTTCAAAGTTTTTTGAGCTTTTCCTTGCAAATCCCGCGTTTGTTTTCAGCACTAAAGCTCTATTGAATTTATAAAAATTAATACGATTGATGAAAAATTTATACTCCTGAAATCCGCTCAAAACAGGGCTAAAATCGAATATCGGAGTGATAAACATTTGGAAATACAGCCTTTTAAAATACTCCACCTGGGGTATTGAAATTCGGGCCATAAAAGGTTTCAATAGAGACATTCAGGACAATTGAAAATACGGGAAGAACTTAGAGGCCCAAAGGCGGGGGTGGATGTATGATTAGTCTTTCAAAAAATGATCTGAACTTAATGCCGGTAAAATCTTCCAATCGGGTCAGGCAAAGCCGGGAAACCAAAATGATGAGCAAGGCGGAGCTTGCCAGGCTTGCGGGAGTAACGGTTCAAACCATAGACCGGGTCGAAAAGGGATATGATTGCCGGTTGGACACCAAGCGCAAAATTCTATTGGCTCTTGGGTACAAATTGTCGGATCGATCGAGGATTTTTACTGAGGAAAATTGAGGGGACTCCCTCTTTCGCGCAGGAAGCGTTTGCTCATGCGATGCAACGCTGTTCGCGGTAGGGCAAAGTTGCAACCGCTTTATTCTCTTCAAAGATGCTTTAACTTTTCTCCCTTAACCTCACCGGAAACACGAGAAAACCCACCTCGTCGCAAAAGAAAAAACGGAAGCCACCCACCATTTGAGGTTGTTTCCCTCCTCCGGTACCCGCTGATGGATGGTTTCCGTCAAATATTTTAAGCCGTTCGCGCTAAAAAACTGCCCCTATTGAAACAAAATCTCTGAGGCGATTAGAATTGGATCAGGAACTCGGTGCGGCCGCCATAACCATTGTCCCGGTTTTCCTGAAACGCATAATGCGCGTCAAATTGAATCTGGACTCTCTGCGCCAGCCGTTGCTGTAATTGAAAACCCACCGCAAGATCGTCATTGCCGTTGCCGGTGGTATTTTTTCTTCCTGCGACTTCAAGAACCAAATTGCGTCTGTGATTGTCCCAGAATGCCTGATAACCAAGGGCAAACCCCGCAACTTCGTTGGCAAAACTGTTGAGTTCCGAACCGAAGTTGCCGATGCTTGGCGAGGCAAAAAGAACACCCAGAGTTCCCAAGGGACCCCCAACCACAGGTTCCCGGCCCACCTGGGTGTAAGTGTCGATCGTGTAGAAAGGATTGAAATAAACGATGTCGTCGGAAGCGGAAGGCGTGTAGGAAATTTCCGCGGATAGCAATACCCCGTCTGCGGCGGCAAGAGTATCGGCGCCCTCGGCGATCGAACTGTTGACGCGAAACGTCGTGTTCAAATGGCCGATGCGTTGAGTGGAAGACAAACCGATATTAAAGCTGTCCTGCCCGCTCCCATTGCGGGAGTCATACACATAGACCATGTCCAGGTTCACGCTGCTGTATCTCAGATCGGCGGAGTTGAAAAATCCGAACATATTCGCCTCTTCATTGATCAAGGCGTTACTGCGACCCAACTCATCCCACCCATAGACCAGAGAAGACCTTAAATTGGAAACCCCCGGCAGGCGCACGTTATTTCTTACCAGGCCGACTGAGTCCACCGTATCGTTGATCATGATTCCATCTTGAAACAGAAGCGGCTGACGGCCTACGGAAAAACCAAAATCCAGCGCTGTGAACCCGTGCCGGTCGAGAACCGGAAACAGGCTCCCCAAGTCGCCCTCAAAAAACAGGGTGCGTATATCCCCGCTCAAGTCCTCGTTAAATCCGTCTTGAGAATCCGGTTCAAAGGTGTAACCGGAAAACCGGTCGGGCCGGTTCTGGTCGAAAGGACGCAGGCCGATAAGCAGTTTTTCAGTTCCGGTCAATTGCAGATTGGCAAAGAGATCAAGACGGTTCACCCACTCTGTGGTCCTGTCATTGACACCATTATCGAACGTTTGCACCGAAGTCCGCAAAGTACCAAAGACCCAGAGACGAGGTTGCCACACAGCGCCGCCGGGAAGCTCGAATCCGGAATGCAGTTTTCCGGTGTCTAGAAAGGGATCGCCAAATTCCCAGATGAGTCCGGGGCGGTCCGGCAAATCTGAATTTTCCGGAGTTTGAAACGCGATGGGTTCGTCTGAGAGACGGCTGGTTTCGGTCGTTTCTCCTAAAGGGTACAACAAGTTATCGGCCAAAGCCGGTTGAGCGCCACCAAAAACTTTTCCAAAAGCTGCGATAACAACAAGCATCGAAGCAATAGTTCCGATTCCGCGGCTTTTAGATTTCGACATAGACAACTTTCCTTGTTTCAGTTTGACGTTAAAGATTGAGATGCCTGAACACTTTAAAATCTACCCGGTAGACTATTCCGCGATGTTGAAGGTCATCTCCTTTTTCCAAAGAACCTCGCGTCCGGCCACAACTGCGTCGCCCACGGCTCTCGGGCTCATATTGAAATCGAAGCCCACATCCTGAATGGCGACCACAAGATTCACCGGGACCATCTGCGCCTTTAAGCTGATTTCAGCCTTGTAAGGCCCTTTGCCCGTCAACGCATCGCCGTCGATCTTGTAGTTGGCCCAGCGATGTCCAAGAGGCTCAATCCCTTTTCTATGGTTGCGTTCGGTTGTCGGTTCCCCGCTTAAAATCAGCGATTGGATAGAGGGTCGAACGAAGGGAATTGTGGTTTGAGGATAAGGAATGGGAATGACCCGTTCCCGTTCGCCACCGCGCAAATTTTCCACAACAAACCGGGATTGCAGGTTGAAAATCTGGGAATCCAGGGGCATCTCTCCATTATGAACAAAGGAAGATTCCCCATCGCGTAAGTCTCCATTGGGGTCGGTGTCGCCCGACTGGAAAATGACAGTCCCGTCACGGTCGGAGACTTTAACGTGGAGCCAGACCAGCCGTTCACCAGTAAACCCAGTGGGAACGTTGTGGCCATCGGTGCCGTTCTTTACCTGGACCTTGATCTTGACTCCATTTTTATCGGCTTTTTCCAGCACAATATTGCCCTGCTGGTAGCCATAACGCATCACCTCCAGGCGTTTTTCCCGAATGAAAGCCAGCCGCTTCAATTGCACCTCGATGATTTCGCGGGCATCGTACCGGTCGGTCGCCGAGTCCCAACGGTTCGGGAAAACAGCATCCTCAGGGACATTGTCTTCAAACTCATCTGTGCCCCACCCAGCTTTATGATCGAACTTCAGCCACTCCTCAAGCGTCGCCAGCTCCTGCGCATCTGAATTATGCGGAAAAATACCGGGATGCAGCACGGAATAATCAGGGCCGGCAAACAGGTGACTGGTCACCTTTCTTGGCTTGGTCGGCTTCCCACCCACGACTGCGGCAGGCCCCCGATCATAACCCGAAGGAATGCCCTGAGTTTTTCCCATGTGGCAATCCTGGCAGGTGACCCCCTTTTTGGCTGCGGGGGAAAGACGGTACTCGCTGAATGCCTCCTCCAAACGGAAACCATTAAACAAGGTCACATCATGACAGCTACCGCAAAAAGTCGGCGTGGAAATGCTGTTGAACTGCCTGGCGTCGTTGTGAATTTTCCGGCCTTTCCCCTCGGCCTCTGTGGACACACGGTACTGGTCCCGGTTATCCAGAACCCGGCCCAACTCTCTGTTCCCTGTAGGACCAAAGACCGGACTCAGGAGCCCCCCTTCGGCCAGAGCCAGACGGCCACTCACTTTATTATATGTTTTATTTAAACGGTGACAGACGACGCAGGTAATGCCTTCGCGCGAGGTAGGATGGCGTTCAAGGTTGGAAATGTAAGAGGACTCTCCAAGGTTTGCGCCTACGGGACTATGACAACGAAGACAAAAATCACCATTGGTGCCACTGGCGAGCTGATTGATCTTGTTATTTGTTGCCAGATAAATCGGGCTGAGCTGGGCGTAAGAATGTTGGGATACCGACCATTCTTTATAATGCTTGGGATGACAGGTGCGGCAGGTTGCGGCAGACGGAAAGCGATTCTCCGCAAACAACGCCTCATGCTCTGCATAAGCATCCACTTCCGCCTCTTCACCATTGTCTTCATCTTCTTTCCCATCTGCAGATTCTTCCTCAGCTGTTACTTCGCCTTCCTTCTTCATCATTTTTTCGCCAGACGCGTCAGAGCCGGCCATCTTCTTGTCGGCCATTGCTTTGGCACCGACCTCCTGAGGCTTCGATTGACAGGAAGAAAGAAAACCCACAATGACCACCGTAAGAATCATCAGTAAAAAAAACTGGGAATATTTTTTACAGTCTTTTAGATCTATTTTTCTTCCAATCATATCCAATGTCTCCAGCTAGCGTTCTTGAAGATTGCCCTTCAGGACATCAAACCCAATCACAACAAAATGATTACTTTGGAAGCTTAAATTCGCAGACCCGATAATCCGCAAGCCACCCATTTTTGATATAGAGCAAAACTTGGGCCAAAAGCTAAAAAACCAATAACCTCCAATTTTCCAATAGTTCTTAATAAATAATGAGAAGCCTCCACAAGCAGGATTTATAGTTTTTTATACAGCGTATAAATTTAGGAGCATCCTTGATTAACCGACAGCTTCAAAGACTATGAAAGAAAGTCAAACCTGCTGTTTTTTCGAAGACGGACTCCCTAAGCCAAGGAGACAATCACAAAACAAGGCAAAAAACTGAGGAAAGAAAATTAGCTTGCATATTGAATTACATTAACAGTATGTTAATTATCACAGCTTTAATCTTGCACGGATTTTATACCAAGTTTTATGATAATGGTAGTTATTTTTCACTAAGTTTATGATTTTTTAATTGATTTTTAATTGAACCATTTAAAATAAAATAATTATAACTCTTTAATTTTCAATTAATTCTATTTTCGCCATCGAGAAAACCAAAAGGGGGTAGCCGCAAAAAACATATTTACAATTTATGTAAATATGTTTGCGCTGAAATTTAAGAAAATGTATCTGGCTTTAGCACAATTAGTCGAATTTTTAATGGATCATTCAACGCACGAGCAGTTTAATGCGATTATTCAAATCTATTAAGGAGATACATCACATTCCATTGTGACCCCGATTACACCATTAAAATTTTCCTCAAAAAAAAAGAATGTTAAAATGCAGGTCATTTATACCTCAGAGTTTGTTAATGAAATACAACCCCAAAGAACCTATAATAGAAGGTAAATGTTTATCTAAAAGACCATTGTATCAAAAGATAAGCTTTGATATTTTTGGATAAATTATCGGTTGTTTAATACGAACCTTTTCGTTTGGAAAACTTAAAAACCTTGAAAAAGCCCCGGTTATTTATTTTTCAGCATCCGCCTGGTTTGGCATATTTTCTGCTCACATAATTTTATTAACCCAATATCTAACAAAATGATGTGCTTATGACTCGCTCCTGTTATATGAATACAGCCAGCCCTTGCAGCAAATATCTTTTAATTATGGTCTCCTTGCTCACCGTGTTGTGTTTGCTTTTCATTTCCAGGCCTGTTTTGGCAAAACCCCATATAAAAGGGGCCAAGGTTTGTATGGAATGCCATGAAGCAGAGTTCAAGGTCTGGAAGGGAACGGTGCATTTCAAATCGTTTCGTACCGCGCATAGAGAACCCAAAGGCAAGGAAAAGGAGAAAAAACCCTCTCCTGAGAAAATCCTGGAAGCCGCCGGGGGTTCTGCCAATATGAAAAAGAATGAGACCTGCACCTTGTGCCATTACAGCATGGAACAAAAGGACGAAAGCTCCAAACCTGTGGCCAAGTCAGGCACTTCCTGTGAAAGCTGTCACGGCGCTTCCTCCGATTATCTAACCCTCCATGACAACTACGGAGGGAAAGATGTTAAAAGAGAACAGGAAACCGAGGCGCATAAAGCCAAACGGATTGAGGATTCCAGAAAAGCGGGGCTGATCTGGCCCAGTATGAAGTTTGATGTCGCCCAAAACTGCATGGAATGTCACGGTTTGGCCAACCCTAATCTTAAAGCGGATATTCTCGCAAAAATGCTGGAAGCCGACCATCCGATCAATCCTGATTTTGAATTGGTAAAGTATTCCCAGGGCACTGTCCGCCATCGTTATTATCTGCCGGAAGTCACGGTTAACGCGGAAATGACTCCCCAGGAGCTGGCTGAGTTTTTTATTATCGGCCAGGCGGCTAAACTGGTATCCGCGGTCGAGGTAATGAATAAGTCGGACAATCCAAAATTTAGAACGGCCCAGGAAAAAAGGGTGACCGATGCAAGGGCGGCGCTTTCGGCAGTCAAAAGCATTCCGCAAGCGGCTGCTTTAATCGCCTCTCCCAACGAAGCAAACGCCCGTAAACTGGTGGCCGCCATCAAGGGGAAGGATCTTTCCGCTGCTGTGGCCAAACTGCTTCCTAAAAAGGACGACTATAAATAAACAGTTCCCTCTCTTAACAGGGGTCCAGAAAGCGAAACAAAAACTTGTGATCGTCCCGCGGGATCTCGAACAGGCCTGAGATCAACTGGATTTAAAAAGGTTTATGGTGCAAATCAGAATGGATGCCGTCACTAAAATTAATCCGCCCCAGAGATGGGATAATCCGTTTGGCCCGGACATGACGGACGCAAACGTCGAGAGGCTGTTGTCCGTTCCGGAAATAACGGCTATCGACTGCGGGAAATTCCCCGTGGATGTTCCTCTGAAAGGAATTTTAAAGAACGACACTCGTATTGTTGCTTACAAGCCGGGAGATATTATTATCCGTGAAGGGGATTATGGAAATTCCGCTTTTTTGGTTTTAAAGGGCGACCTGCGGGTCGTTTTGTCGCCG
Source organism: Nitrospinaceae bacterium (assembly GCA_029261515.1). Taxonomy (GTDB): domain Bacteria; phylum Nitrospinota; class Nitrospinia; order Nitrospinales; family VA-1; genus JAJDBE01. The sequence goes on from JAJDBE010000043.1 coordinate 25,590, forward strand.
GGCCTGCCGGATTATCTTTTAGGGAGAAAGGAAAATTTCCGAAAAAAAAGTTTATGGGAAGCCTTCTCCCAGCACTGGAGGAACCGGAAAATTCCCGAAGTACGCGACGCCACCTGCGATAAAGAGGCGATGATTCATCGGGACCGAAAAAATGCCGCTAACACCCACGTTTTTCTTCAGGATATTCCTGCCGTACTGAACTCGAACAAAACCGCGGTTTTAAAAGAAGGCGCGCTGTTTGGCGAACTGGCGGCTCTCGGCAGAATTCCGAGAACAGCAACGGTATTCTCGGAATCTCATGCGGAAGTTTTAGAGATACGCTGGCAAGGCCTCCGGGAACTCAGAAAGTACGATCAAAACTGGCGTCGGCGGATTGACGAGCGGTATAGCGAAAGCGGGCTCATGACTTTTTTAAGAAAAACCAGTCTATTCACGCATCTGGATAATGATGCGCTTGAGGAAATTGGCCAAAATACCTTGTTTAAATCCTACGGAACCTTTGACTGGACCGTGTCCTACAAAAATCTTAGAAGCATGGGTAAGGCAGGTATTAAGCATGAACCTCTCATCGCCCGTCAGGGAGATTATCCCGATGACCTGTTGATGGTCCGTGCCGGTTTCGCCAGGGTTTCAGTGCAACGGGACGACGGCGACCATACGATCACTTATCTGGGCGCCGGAAACTTTTATGGCGCCGATGAATTGTACCGTGCCTGGAAGGGGGAAAAAGACATTTCTCTTAAAGTTTCTATCACGGCTCTCGGTTACGTCGATATTCTGCAAATTCCCGCGACTTACCTTGGCAAATATGTTTTTCCTCATTGGGATTCGACGCACCACGGACCTCGAAATGAAAAACGCGATATCCCTAGAAACTCCCGGCGTATGACGGATTTATTCAAACAGACCATGGCCAACGAAAACCTCCTGGAATGGACTGTTGAGGAACGATTCATCAACGGGACAAAAACCATGTTGATCAATCTGGACCGGTGCGTGCGCTGCGACGATTGTGTGAACGCCTGCGCTTCCGCTCATGACGGGAACCCGCGTTTTGTTCGCCATGGAAAAACATTCGACCATTGGATGATTGCCAACGCGTGCATGCATTGCGCCGACCCGGTGTGTATGATCGGATGCCCAACCGGGGCGATCTACCGCGATGTTTCTGAAGGAACGGTCATCATCAATGACGATACCTGTATCGGATGTGAAACCTGTGCCAACGCGTGCCCCTATTCGAATATTCGGATGGTCCCCATCAATGATAATAAGGGAAATCCGATTCTGGAGACTGAAACCCGCAAACCCATATTAAAAGCCACCAAGTGCGACCTATGCCTGGATCAATGGGGAGGACCGGCTTGTGTCACCGCTTGCTCGCACGATGCGTTGCACCGGGTAGATTTTCGTTATGTACGCCCGGAGGGGACGGTTGATCATTAGGAATTTAATTGAATGGTAAGAACCTGGGGCATTTGGATTTCCGCCATCTTGTTTTTTTTCTACATGACCGTCTGGACGAATCAGACAGAAATGGCGCTGGCTTCTGCCTCTGTTCCCACAGGATGGACTCTTTTTGCGATCTTAACAGGGCTGGCCCTATTTAATATCCGGAAAAAATTCCCTGCATTCCCATTAGTCAATTCTTCCAGTTGGTATGTCTTCCACGTGGCAGGCGGGTTCCTGGCTATTGGAATCTTCTGGCTGCATATTGGATCGTTCTGGCCTGTCGGCCTCTACGAGCGTTGTCTGGCGATCTTATTTTACCTATGCACCTTTTCCGGAATTCTAGGATTGATCATTCAAAAATTATTTCCTCTCCGCTTGACACAAAGCGGAGCCGAATACATCTATGAGCGAATCCCCTCAGAAATCAGCGAAATCCAAAAAAACGCGCAGGACCTTCTTTTGGCTTGTACGCGGGAAACGAGCCGCGATACCCTGGCAACGCATTATCTGGAAACCCTGCACTGGTTTTTTCAGCGCCCGCGTTTTTTTTTCAGTCATCTATTCGGGGGAGAAAAAAGCGCTCATTGGATCCAGCAACGGTGCTCCAATCTGGAACGTTTTCTTAATGCGCAGGAACGCGGATACTTGAGAAAACTGTTTGCCCTAGCCGATGTCAAACGAAAAATCGATCTTCATTACGCACTACAAACGGTTTTAAAAAGCTGGCTCATTGTTCATCTTCCCTTGGCGGCGGCTTTGATGGCCCTGATCGTTTGGCATATAATGGTCGTGCATGTCTATTTCTTGTGATGGATGAAAAAAAGTTTTCACATAACCGCAGTTCTTATGAACGGCCCAACTTCCCTTACCGGTGTGGACGCGGCGCCTTGTGGCATAAACCCTGTCACCAAGGACCCAACCTCAATGGCACCTGCGGGGGAACCTCTGAATGCGCGCCGTCTTTAAACGGAAACCATTGGGAATGCAACCGCCCTCTTTCCGCCGGCGGCCCCTGTGGCGAAGGACCGACGCCTCAAGGAGAATGTTTTTTACGGCATGCCCCCTGTGTTCCCAAACCCACTCTACGCATCTACCGGGGCCGTTTGGCCATTCTCGCCATTGGCGCTATTTTTTCTCTAATTTGCGTTTCCTGGATCATCGATCAGGTACAAAAAAATTATTTGAGCTTCAACCCAGGCCCCATCTCCAGTGCGCATATCAAATTTGTGGAAAAGGAGGGGTGCTCTGTCTGCCACTCCATGCATAAGTTGGGGTCGGTCAGTTGGTTGCAAGCCGTTTTAACCCCTGCGAACGTTGCTGCGAAATGTGAAGATTGCCACCTGTTCGGTGGTTCCGCGTTCAAGGCGCACAATGCGGACCCGGTAAAGTACCCAAAACTCCAGGATACGCATTGCATGATGTGTCATCGTGAACATCGTGGAGATAAACTTCACATTCGCCAATTTGACGCAAAACAATGTAATTTTTGTCACAAAGAGCAGTTTGACAGTTTTTCCAACGGCCACCCCGAGTTTCCCGCGGATTACCCGAACTCCCGCAAGGACAGTATCAAGTTTGATCACATCACTCACCTCAATAAATATTTTCTTGATCCCAAATTTGTCGAACACTCCCCGGAAACCTGCATGGGTTGCCACCAGATCATGCAAGACCAAATTGTGAATCCTGATAAATACGAGGTGGTTTGCGCCAAATGCCATGATTTTCAAATTCCCCGTAAGGAACTGGTTCTGGTGCGCCTGCCGGAACTCGACAGAGACCGCATCGATCGAAGTACGGTTCGCAGCGCCTGCGGCATCCCGGATGAGGATTCCGCAAATAACAAAAAAGAAGATGAAGATTTTATCAGCATTTCGACTGAGTCCCCTTCTCTAGTCAGCGCGTACCTGTTAAACGTTCCCGAAAATGAACCTGAAATATACAGTCAACATCTGCAAGAGCTCATCTTAAACCTTGCGGAAGAAAGCACCGCCCCTCTGGCGCAATTGCTGAATGACCATTCCCCTGTGCCCATCGCTGATAAGATGCTGATGGGACTGAACCCGGAAGTCCTCAAGCGGGCCGCCTGCGCCTGGGGGCTGAATGTGGAATACGAGCGTCCTGCGGAAGCAAGCTTTGGCGGATGGCATGCCGATCTCCTGGAAGTTCGGTACACGCCCACAGGGCATAAGGACCCAGTTGCCAAAAGCTGGATCGAATTTGCACTGGCCGTCGCCGCAAGTGAAACCGATGCAGAGAAACTGAAACACGCCATCGCCATGCGCGATCAAATGCTTTCTTCAAAAGAAGGCGTTGGCGGTTGCATCAAGTGCCACGCGGTAACTCAGGCAAGCTCGGAAAAGGCGGAGAAAATTCTTTCGATCGATTGGGGCTATAAAGGCGCGAGAAATACGCCCTATGTGCATTATTCTCATAAAAACCATCTGGATCTTCTTGGTAAAGGAAATACCTGCAAGAATTGTCATCTTATAAATAAAAAAGCGGATTATCTTTCCTCGTTTGATTCGTTCGATTCGAAAAAGTTCGTCAGCAACTTTTACTCGATCAACCGGGAAACCTGTGTGGAATGTCACGCAGAAGGTCAGGTCAATCAGGAGTGTCAGTTGTGCCACTCATATCATTTTGAGCCGGGATTCAAGAAGCAGATGCTGCTTGCAGAAAAAATACCCTAACGGTGCTTGCAGAAGTTTTTTTGAGGAGGAAATTTGTTTAACGCTGTTCTCAGCTTTGCGGCTTTGGCCTTTATTCTAGCGCTGATCCGCTACATTTTTCAGTTGATCAGCAACAATGTCCGCCTGTTCGCCATTACAAGGCGGGGATTCGAGCTGGAAGCGGAACTGTTGCGCGCCAGGGTCGATCAAATCATCGACCAGATCCAGCTGGATTCACGCAGTGAGAAAGTTTATTGGAACGGATTCCGCAAATTCCAGGTGGTCTTAAAGGTCAAGGAAACGGAAGATATCACTTCTTTTTACTTGTCGCCGCACGATGGCAAACCGCTGCCGCCGTTTCTTCCGGGACAATATCTGACGTTTAAGCTCAATATTCCCGGTCAACCCAAACCGGTGATCCGCTGTTACTCCCTCTCCGACAGCCCCAACCATTCCGACTATTACCGCGTCACCATCAAACGCCTTCCGGCACCGGAAGACAATCCCGACGCATCTCCAGGACTGGGCTCCAATTTTTTTCACGATTTTCTGAATGAACGCGACATCATTGATGTCAAAGCACCGAGCGGCCACTTTTATCTCGACATGTCCAAGCAATCCCCAGTGGTCCTGATTGGAGGCGGTGTGGGCATCACTCCCGTCCTCAGTATGCTGAACACCATCACCGAAAAAAATTTAAGAGGGGAGAAATCCAAGAGGGAGACCTGGTTTTTTCTGGGCGTTCAAAATAGTGCCGACCACTTGATGAAAGATCACCTGGAAACCGTAGCCGGCGATAATCAAAATGTCCATCTCCATGTCTGTTATAGCCGTCCTGGAAAAAACGATCCTCTGGAGGGAGACCACTATCACGGCGAGCACATTACCGGGAACCTGCTGAAGCGGGTTCTGCCCTCCAACAATTACGAATTTTATATTTGCGCACCTCCAAAAATGATCGAGAGCATCCGCAAGGATTTAGCCGATTGGGGAGTTCCGGTCAATAACATCCACTACGAAGCGTTCAACTCCGACACCATCAAAAAACTGATGGCGGCTGAATTGACCGAAACCGAATCGAACATTCAAGTCACGTTTGAACGCTCGCAAAAAACACTGCAATGGAATCCGGCTGCAGGTTCGCTGCTTAATTTTGCGGAAGAAAACGGCATCATGCTCGATTCGGGATGCCGGGCGGGAAACTGCGGAACCTGCCTCACTGCAATCAAGCGGGGGCTGGTCAACTATGTGGTCGAGCCGGGAACCAAGCCCGAAGCGCGGTCGTGCCTGACCTGCATCTCGGTTCCGAAAACGGATCTGACTCTGGACGGATAAACTCAGGACACAGGCTTAAGGCGAATCCAGGTCAGCTCGTGCTTGTTGTGAAACAGGTGCACGACCTGGCTGTGGGATAGTCCAGCGAATTTTTTCGCTATCTCGTAATCGGCGTTTCCCTGAAATTTCAGAGTGCAGACAAAGTTGTCGCATAGGCCGGACTTCAGCCACGGCGTCACCCAATCGAACAGTTTTTCCGGATAACACACCACATCGCTGAATAACCAATCCACTTTTTGCGATGCGTTGGCAAATTCATCGGGCAGCAAAGAAAAAGCATCGCGTTTTTGAAAGGTAACTCCGGGCAAACGCGACACAGCCGGGGACAAAGACGAACGATCGACGCTTAAAACCTCGGCTCCAAGGTTTTGCATCACCCAGGTCCAGCCGCCGGGGCTGGCGCCTGCATCGATGCAGAACTCGCCGGGCTTGGGATATTGTTGCGCCAGCGTCAACGCCTCCCAGAGCTTTAGGTAGGCCCGGTTGGGCGGTTCTTTTTTATCTTCAGCAAACAGAACCTCTCCATTCGGGAACACGCTGGAACAGCAAGCCGACGCCAGCAGGGTGTTTTGGTCCAGGAGCGTCCAGGACCCAAGCGGCGCTTTCGGCAACGGCGATGGAAATTTAACCGGCTTGGCGGAAACGTGAGGAAGTTGTTCCTCAATCAATTTGGCGCGACGGTGCAGATGAAAGGAATACAACCACCAGTTTCTTTGAATGGCTTTGAGTTTTAAAGCGGCATCTGAAATAGAATGTATGGGAATGAGTACTGGGCTCTGCCAGACATTCTGCGCCCAGAATGGTTGAACATTTGGTCGATCGGTCAGAATCAGTCTGCCGTGAACGGCCTGAACTCCGTCCAGTTCCTGCACCAATGCTTTCTCGAATCCATTGGCGGCAAGGTACGCGGTTTTAATTCCAGCATTCATGTGTTCGGTAAATTTTTATTTCGCATCCACGTTGGTGGAGCATTGCCAAAATCTCTCTGGAGGAAAATCATGAAGCCAGTCAATCATCGCGGAGATTCCTTTTTTTTCAAAGTTATTTTTGCGGGCCGGAATTCTGACCGTACCGCAAAATCAGAAAAGATTAAAATCCGCCATCTCAATACGCTGCGGGTTTGCCTATTGGCAGCGACGCTGATTTTTTGGCAGATCGCCACACCCTCAGCTCACGCTGGCAAATCCGATTTGCCCGTTTTATATGCCGCGCCTGAGTTTCAGGGACTGACCAACTGGATGAATTCCGGAAAAATCGATTCGATGCAGGATTTGCGCGGCAAAGTGGTGCTCATCGATTTCTGGACCTACTCCTGCATCAATTGCATACGAACTCTCCCCTATGTAAGAAAATGGCACCGCAAATTTGCCGACAAGGGACTCGTTGTGCTGGGGATTCATGCACCGGAATTCGATTTTGAACGGGAACCGAAAAACGTGATCAAGGCCATCAAAGATTATGAAATCAAATATCCAGTGGCTCTCGACAATGGATTTCGGCTTTGGCGGGCTTACAAAAACCGCTATTGGCCGGCCCTCTACCTGGTTGATGCCAAGGGAATGGTGCGTTATATGCACTTTGGCGAAGGCCGATACGCGGAAACCGAAGCGGCCATCGTGGAACTGCTAAACGCCCGTGATAAGTGATTTTTATTCCGTGTAATTATTTTTCCGTTTGAAAGGAAATGCAGGCCGCTGGCCGGACCGCTTGGCCAGGGTGTTTTTTTTCTCTTCGGACGCATCGGAAGAATTTTTCTGCGTCTCCCCGCTTTCCTTTGCATCCGGTTTGTCCGGGGAGTTCGCGTTTTTTTCTTTTTCAGTATCCATCTTATTTTTCCGGTGTCTCGCAACAATCACAAGCCGGGATTATTTTCCACAACATTTCTTGTACTTCTTGCCGCTGCCGCAGGGGCAAGGGTCGTTCCGCCCCACTTTAGCTTTAGAGCGCACAAAGGGTTTTGAGGACGGTTTCCCGGCTGCGGCGGCGATTTTCGGTTGCGACCGTTTACCGCAATAATACCATCGTCCGTCTTCTTTTAAAAATTTCGATGTCTCCCGCAGGGTTTTCTCTTCGCCGTCTTCCTCATAATAAGCAACGAAAGTGACCTCCCCTGCCTTATCTTCCCTGCCACCGTTTTGACTGCCCAGAACCTCCAGCCGTTGCCATTCGATTTTCGCATTGTCCTCGACCAGGTTTTCCAGGCCCTTGCGTTCATCGGGATGAGTTGTCTGAACGAGGTAATCCCAGTTCTTAAGAGCAACCGCGGTGTAGCGCGAGCGCATCAGATCCTCCGCGGTATCCGCCTGAACCGCGCCACGCACTAGAGGCCCGCAACAGTCGGTATAAGGAAATACAGAGCCACACGGGCATTCTTTCATCTCCATCTCCAATTTGATCCCATTTATCTTGTAGACACGAATGGGCTTTGATTTTACAGTATCCGTGACTATTTAAGCCACCTCCTTCAAACCCAGGAGCGATCATGAACCTTGTATTCAGTCTGACGGCTTTTCTGATTCTGACCGCCTACCACGTACATTTAGTTACCAGAGTCCTCCGGTGTCCAGAATCTACGTCCATAGGGGCCAACAATCGAACCCGACGGTTTTGGGTGCAATCGGTCATGGAGAAAAAACTGGATATTCTAGCGGTTCAAACTCTCCGCAATCTGTCCATGGCTTCCAGTTTACTGGCCTCCACTGCCATTCTCATCGGTCTGGCCATTATCAATGTAAGCCTGGGTTCCCGCGGCATCCCCATTGCAAATGAAAATCTTCCTGTCCTGAGCGGGGACTCTGAAATATTCTGGAAAGCCAGAATGGTCGCCCTGGCGGTCATTTTTATTTTTGCGTTTTTTAACTTTACCCTGGCCATCCGTCATTACAACCACGCCGCGTTCATGATCAATGTCCCTTCCGACCGTGACCCCTCCATCATGCCTGCCACGGTTTCCCAGACCATCAACCGGGGAGCATTGCATTATACGCTGGGAATGCGGTGCTATTACCTCGCTATCCCGTTTGCCTTCTGGTTATTGGGAGACATCGCGCTACTGACAAGTGCGTCTATACTGGTTGTCCTATTGTGGAAATTCGATCACATCAAACGATGAACACGTCTATCAGTGAAGGCAGGGAAAAGGGCGCCTCCTGCATGAAAGAAAGAACTAGGACCCGCACAGGAGACTAGGTTTCAGACTTAACGGGGTGCGGCTCGACCTTCCATATATCCCTGGCGTATTCCCGGATGGTCCTGTCGCTTGAAAATTTGCCCATTCTGGCTGAGTTAATGATGGACTTTTTCACCCAAAGATCCGCATCGCGGAATTCTTCTTCAATTTTTTTCTGCGTATCGCAGTAGGATTCGAAATCGGCTAGCACCATGAAACGGTCCCCCTGGTTGAGAAGGGAATCCACGATGGGGTGAAACACATCCGGGCTTTCCGGGCAGAACAGCCCTTCCTGAACCATATCGATCGCCTGCTTGAGTTCGCGGTTCGCCAGATAGATTTCTTTAGGCCGGTATCCGTTCTGTTTATTTTTTTGCACTTCCTCGGTGGTGAGGCCGAAAATATAGATGTTCTCTTTCCCCACTTCTTCTAAAATTTCGACGTTGGCGCCATCCAAAGTGCCGATAGTCAAGGCACCGTTTAGCGCCAGTTTCATATTCCCGGTGCCGGAGGCTTCCATCCCGGCGGTTGAGGTTTGCTGCGAAAGGTTCGCTGCTGGAATGATCTTCTCCGCCAAGGACACAGAGTAATTGGGTAAAAATACCACCCGCAGGCGGTCGCCTATTTCGGCATCCTGATTGATGGTTTTGGCCACGCTGTTGATCAGCTTGATGATGAGTTTCGCCATTGCATAACCGGGAGCGGCTTTGCCGGAAAAAATAACCGTCCGTGGCAAATAATCGCCTGTGGGATTTTTCTTGATCCTGGAATACAAAACGATGACGTGCAGAATGTTCAGCAGCTGGCGTTTGTATTCGTGAATGCGTTTGATTTGCACGTCAAAAAGGGATTCGGGATTGACCTCGATACCCAGCGTACGACTGATAAAACCGGCAAGCCGTTTCTTATTGTGCAGTTTGATTTCGGACCAGCGGCGGCAAAACTCCGGGTCTTCCGCCAGAGGCAATATTTTCTGCATTTGCGCCAAGTCCTTGACCCAGTCTTCGCCGATGTGCTCGGTTATCAACGCCGATAATTTTGGATTGCATTCATTTAGCCAGATTCGTTGCGTGATGCCGTTGGTTTTGTTTTGAATCCGGTCCGGATACATTTCATGAAAATCCGCAAACAGATTCTTTTTCAAAATCTCCGTGTGCAGGGCGGCGACGCCGTTCACCGCGTGACTGCCGATCAACGCCAGATTGTGCATGCGCACGAACTTGGTTTCTCCTTCTTCAATAATGGACATGCGGCCAAGGCGCTTTTTGTCGTCGGGGAATCGCAGGGAAACCTGATTGAGAAAGCGGCGATTGATCTCGAAAATGATCTGCAGGTGCCGTGGCAAAACGTGACCCAACAATTCGACGGACCATTTTTCCAACGCTTCCGGCAATACCGTGTGGTTGGTATATGCCATCGTTTTGACCGTGATGTCCCACGCCTTGTCCCACGGCAGGCGCTCGACATCGACGAGAATCCGCATCAGTTCGGGAATCGCCAGGGAGGGATGCGTGTCATTCAATTGAATGGCGACCTTCTCGCTTAGCTGGTCGAAACCGGAATGGGAGTATTTGTAGCGGGCGACGATATCCTGCAGGGAAGCGGACACGAAGAAATACTCCTGCTTCAACCGCAGTTTCCTGCCCTGAATCGACTTGTCGTTCGGGTAGAGCACCTTGGAGATCGTTTCACTCTCCTGCTTGTGGCTGACGGCCTGAATGTAATCGCCTTCGTTGAAATACTGAAAATCGAACTCGCGGGTCGACCGCGCCCCCCAGAGCCTGAGACTGTTCACGGTTCCCGTCTTATAACCGGGAATGAGAATGTCGTAGGCCATGGCCATGACATTGTCATGGGTGTCCACCCAGTCATAGGTTTCGGTCCCGTCGGGATGCGTGGTGTGTTTGACCCGGCCATAAAATTTGATGGGATGCAAATGCTCTGGCCGGGGGATTTCCCAGGGGTTGGTCTGCCGCAGCCAGTTATCCGCGTCCTCGACCTGATAGCCATCGTGAAAATGCTGGTGAAAAATCCCGAACTCGTAACGCATTCCATAGCCATTGGCCGGAAGGTCCAGCGTTGCCATCGATTCGAGAAAACAGCTGGCCAACCGGCCCAAACCGCCGTTGCCTAGGCCCGCCTCGATTTCCGTTTCTTCCAAATCTTCAAGCCGGTATCCCAAGTCGCGAACCGCCTGGCTGATCTGGTCCTGTAATCCCAGGTTGACCATATTCTGCGTCAGCACACGGCCAACGAGATACTCCATTGAAAGATAATTCACCCGCTTGACATCGCTGTCGTATTGAGACTTTTTGGTCTCAATCCACTGCTCCACCAGATGATCCCGGACCACCAGAGCCAGACTTTTATAAAGGTCCATTTCGGTGGCCCGCATCGGCCTCTTGGCCAGGGTGTATTTGAGGTGCGTGTTGAACGAACGCTTGATCGCCTCGACATCTTTGCCGTTGCTCAAATTGTCAAATTTCCTTATTTCGGGTTTGTTCATATCCCTCGGTAGATTTGAATATGGTTAATGGATCACCTTTTCGCCACATATTTCAACTCAAACGGCGGGCACACCGTTTAAACAGGATTCATTTTATGGATGATTGTGAAGGCAGGAATCTGGGCAAATTCAACTATTCATAAGGCGGTTTATTGAGACAGGGTTACTTTTCTCCACGTATTTAAGGTAATGGAAATGATCTTAAAATTCAGCAAAAAAATCCGTTTTCCGGCGAATCCATGCAAGCTTCGGAATTTCATACCGATGCGAGATTCCACTTTACTTTTGCGGGCCAATAAGCGAATATAAAGCGAAAATTTAGGAGTTTCATTTAATGAATGATTACCCGCCCGCAAAACCACCCAATATCCGAGGCAGGGGGACCTCGCAATCGCCGCCGAACCGTTTCAAACCCATCGGTGTCATTCCGGAAGAAGACACCCTCGCGCCGGGCCCGTCTCCTGAAACGCAATTTTTCACCGACACCTCAAAAACCATCCTCGCTGAAAACGACAGTCCGGATATCGGGTTCAACTTCAGCCTCAACCCTTATCGAGGTTGCGAGCACGGTTGCATCTATTGCTATGCCCGTCCGACGCATGAATATTTCGAGCTGTCTGCCGGACTCGATTTTGAGACCAAGATTCTGGTTAAAGAAAATGCCGCCAAACTTTTAGAGCAAAAACTTTCTTCGCGCCGCTGGCGGCCCCAGGTCATCGTCCTGAGCGGCGTCACCGACCCCTACCAACCGGGAGAAAAAGCGCTTGAAATCACCCGCCGCTGTCTGGAGGTGCTGCTCAAATTCCGCAATCCGGTGGCCATCATCACCAAAAACAATCTCGTCACTAGGGACATCGATCTGCTCGGCGAACTGGCTCGGTTTCAATGTGCGGCGGTTTATCTGTCCATCACCACTCTCGACAATTCGCTGTCGCGCTTTATGGAACCCAGAGCGTCCCTGCCGGCTAAAAGATTGGAAGCGGTCCGAAAGCTCAACAAAGCCAAGGTGCCTGTGGGAGTCATGGCCGCACCGGTGATCCCGGCGTTGACCGACCACGAACTTCCCTCGATACTCTCGAAAGCGGCAGAGCACGGGGCCAGGTTTGCAGGGTTTACGGTCGTTCGCCTGCCTTACGGAGTGAAAGACCTGTTTGCCGAATGGCTGGAAACACATTATCCCAATAAGAAGAAAAAGGTGCTGAACCGGATTCGCGCCGTTCGCGGCGGCAAATTGAATGATCCGAAGTTTTCCTCCAGAATGAAAGGAGAGGGAGTATTCGCGGAACAAATCGCCTCACTGTTTTCTGTGGCTCGTCGTAAGGCGGGAATCCCGCAACAAAGCCCGAACCTTTCAACCGATCACTTCACTAATTGGACGGACAAGCAACTACCCCTATTCAAAAAATGAATGCGGTAAATGGATGGTTGCAGATTAAAAAAAAATCCCGTATTAATACCCGCATGGATCACCGTTCGCCTCTTCCTTTGTTGACCTTCCTTTTTCTTTTCACTCTGCAAGGGTGCGCCTCCTGGTTGCCCAGTGGTAAGACGGACGTAAAATCGCCCTGGAATACTTTTGCAGAAACCAAAACGGCCTTTGATAAAATTATTCCCAACCAAACGACCAAGGAAGACCTCAAAACTTTAGGCTACGATCCATTCGCCTCTCCCAACATCACCATCCTGACGTATCTGGAAATCATTCAACTTTTTACAGCCAATCCCGCTTTCAAAAAGGAAGATCTGGATAAGGAACTAACCGATTGCCTTGATGTAAAGAAACACTGTACCGCCTATCAGGTTGTCTTAAGAAGAATCCGGGAAAAACGCTACGGCAATTTTTTCCTCGATATTCTGCGATTCAACCGCAAAACTGAAAAATCCGGCTGGGAATTCCGCGCCTTCATTGTTTTAAAAAACGGCATGGTGGTCTACAAACTCTGGAGCGGAAAACCCATGGTGGACGAACACAGTCAGAAAAAAAATCCGTTAGGACCGCTGCAGGAACCGGTGGATTTAATTCCAAGCGCTACCAGCGTCACCGTTTTTTAACTCCAGGTGGAGAAAAATTCTATCACCCATGGCAGGGTATTAAATCGCCCTTCATTTTCAAGTCCCTTTCACTATTGAAGCTTTAAGACGCTTGTGAGCCAACCAGGCGATCGCCCCGGTCAGAAGCAGTGCCGGGAGAATAAAAAAGAGATCGCTACGAAGTGTCAGCTCTTTTTGCGCGTGAAACTCCCAGGCCACCCAGCAACTCATGGTTAACAGTGGCGCATGAAGCCGCAATGCGCGCAATGCCCATGGGCCTCCCCATTGCAAAATGAGCAATCCCACTAAAGGAACAAGAACCACTATGAAAGGCAGTGCCTCAACGGGCTTGAGTTGCTTTTTAGATTCCTCCAGCGCCAACTTGTCCACCACCACTTCATGCTGATCGCAACTGGGCTTTGCACTGGCAGGATCACGGTCGCAATCGAATTTAAAAATATCCCGTGCCCGCTTCAAGTCTCCCAGTTTTTCAAGATTTATGCCCAGATGATAACAAGGGCCATAATCCGCCGGGTCCGGCGGTTGAAAGTTTTCCCGGCACAACCGTTCCAGATGAACAAACCCCCTGTGATATTCGGCAATCTTAAAAAACTCCTTGGCCAGGTAAAAACACACGCGATCGTCGCCTTCTCTGCAACGGGATTGCAGATGCGAGCTTGCCTCATCGAGACGACCCAATTCCTTTGCCAGCGAAAGAAAAGGAGTGCAGGCGCGGAGATGTCCTTGAGTGTGATGGTTTTCGCAAGCGGATCGATAATACTCTAACGCCTTTTCCAGATTGCCCGATTTTTGTTCTTCCATGCCGGCGGCTAAACAATAAATCGTCACCCCTTTGGCGCACTCCTCAGGGTAGTTTTCTGAATCATGGTTTTCTTGGGAAAAAGCCAGTGCAGGAAATAAAATCAGGAGAGGCAATAAAATCATCCCTGCCAGAAATGGGGAAAACCGGCGTTCAAGGCGCCACAAAAATTCTGTCCGGGCTTTACCGGAAGCGCAACATCCATTCATCTTTATGTGTATACGACGGGCTTAGACAATTCTACCCGTTCGTCTCTATAGGTTCTACTTGAGGCTCCGTTTTAGCAGACGCTTTCTTTTGGGAAGGAAACTGGCCTGGAACTTTGGTTTCCGGGGGGACATAATCAGGGCCGACCGTTGCGCACCCTGAAAAAATCAGCAGAGCAGAGCACGCAATCACCGGCAAACAACGTGCTCTCTTCCTTATTATGTCTCTCGATAAAGGCATGAGCAAAAACATGAACTTGGTAAAAAAATTACTTTATGGATTGAGACTCAATTATATCAATCCGTTTAAATTAGTACATTCAATTAACCCGCAATCAAGACGGTAGCCCCCCCGCCATCAAAAAATAGTCCGTTTGGGGAAGATGAGAGACACTTTCTGCTAAACTTCCCGCAAAAACGATTTATTTCAGTTGCCGGCAGACTGTGCTTTCTGGCGCTCCAGAGCTCGTAATT
>JAJDBE010000044.1 GCA_029261515.1 Nitrospinaceae bacterium
ACTGGCTGATCGAACATATCAAGAACAATGAAAATTTCATTCAACCCGCGTCGCGAAAAAATGAAGTCCTCGGTTTTCTCGGCAAGCCTCTGGAGGACCTCTGCATTTCGCGACCCATCAACCGCATGCCCTGGGGCATCCCCCTGCCCTTCGATGACCAATACGTCACCTACGTATGGTTCGATGCGCTGATCAACTACATCTCCATCTTCGGTCCGCTCGAAAAAATCAAATCCTGCGGTTTCTGGCCTGCCGATCACCATCTGGTGGGCAAGGACATTCTGACCACGCATGCGGTGTACTGGTCGACGATGCTGAAATCCATCGGGCTTGCCGTCCCAAAAAACATCTTCGCCCACGGCTGGTGGACGGTGAACGGACAGAAGATGTCCAAGTCCCTGCGCAACGTGGTGGAACCGAATCTCTTGATCGACCAGTTCGGCGTCGATGCCATCCGCTATTTCCTCATGCGGGAAGTGCCTTTCGGGCTGGACGGGGACTTTTCCCACAAGGCGCTCATCGGCAGGCTCAACAGCGATCTCGCCAACAACCTGGGCAATCTGCTCAACCGCACCGTCAATATGATGGGCAAATTTTTCCAGGGGACCGTTCCGACGCCGGCCACCACAGGCGATGAAGACGCGTTTCTTGCAGGCAAAGCCAAGGAGGCCGTCACCGATATCCGTAAATTCTATGGCGACCTCGCTTACCACAAGGTGCTCACCGGCATCTGGGAACTGGTGGACGCGACCAATCAGTACATCGACAAAACCGCTCCCTGGAATCTGGTGAAAACCGACGAAGGCAAGGAACGATTGAAAACCGTCATGTACAACGCCGCCGAATCGCTTCGCGTCATCGCGGTTCTGGTCTCTCCCTTCATGCCGCAAAGCGCCGAGTCGATGATGCAGCAACTGGGTGTTGAAGCGTCCATCGAAGACCAGGGCATGGAATCGGTCGAGCAATGGGGGGACCTCAAACCGGGAGCGCAAACGCAAAAAGGAGCGCAGTTGTTCCCGCGCATGGAGGACAAGCAAGCAGAAAAAATTCTGCTGGGCGCCATGATCACCGAAGACAAGGGAAAACCATCTGCGCCGGCAGCAAACAAGGACGAAGTTTCCACGGAACTGGTGACCATCGACGAGGTCATGAAAATCGATCTTCGCACCGGCAAGATTCTCGAAGCGGAGAAGGTCAAAAAATCGAAAAAACTCGTGCAGTTGAAAGTCGATATCGGCACCGAAGTGCGGCAGGTGGTGGCGGGCATTGCCGAATCCTACGACCCGGACCAACTGGTGGGCCGCACGGTGATTCTGGTGGCCAATCTCAAACCGGCCAAGCTCATGGGCATCGAGTCGCAGGGAATGATTCTGGCCGGAACCGACGACGGCAACATCGTGCTCGCCGGGTTCGATCAGGAATTGTCAGAGGGAGTGCGCGTAAGATGATCATCGACACCCACGCCCATCTCGACATGGACCAGTACGACACCGACCGCGAGGCAGTCATTCAGCGCGCCCGCGACGAGGGAGTGGAGTACATCGTCAATATCGGCTGTGACGTGGAAAGCAGTTTGCGCTCAATGGAACTGGCGGAGCAGTATGACTTCATTTACGCCACGGCAGGAATCCATCCGCACGATGTCAAAACCATCGGCGAAACCACCTACGCCGAACTCAGGAAACTGTGGGCGCACCCAAAGGTGATCGCCGTCGGCGAAATCGGCCTGGATTATTTCAAAAACTATTCTCCGCAGGACCTGCAACGGACGCATTTCAGAAAGCAGGTGGAACTGGCCAGAGAACTCGGCAAACCCATCATCGTCCACTGCCGCGACGCCAATGAAGACATGGCCGCCATTCTCTCGGAGTATTATCCCAAAAATGAAAAAGCCCGTTCCGGCATTTTTCATTGTTTTTCCGGCGACCAGAAACTGGCGGACCGGGCACTGGAGATGGGGTTTTATATTTCTTTCTCAGGCTCGGTGACGTTCAACAAATCCGACGAATTGCGCGCCGTGGCGAAAACCATTCCTGCCGACCGGCTGTTCGTGGAAACCGACTGCCCGTTTCTCGCCCCCATGCCCAAACGGGGCAAACGCAACGAGCCGGCCTTCGTCAACTTCACCACCGAACGGATCGCCGAGGTCCGCGGACTGCGAGTGGAAGACGTCCAGCGCACTTCAGAGCTTAATTTTTTCGAGCTGTTCGGCATCGGCAAAAACGCGCCGACGGGAACCGTGTCTTATCAAATCAGAAACTCCCTGTACCTCAACCTGACGACGCGATGCACCGACGATTGCGTCTTCTGCACCCGCCTCACCCGGCCAGTGGTGCAGGGCTATAACTTAAAGCTCGACCGCGAACCGACGGCACAGGAAGTCTGGGAATCCATCGACGATCCGACGAAATACGAAGAAGTGGTGTTCTGCGGCTACGGCGAACCGACGCTCAGGCTCGATGTCATCAAGGAAGTGGCGAAAAAAATCAAAGATGCGGGCGGGCGCGTGCGTCTGAACACCAACGGCCACGGCAACGTCATCAACAAACGCAACATCCTGCCGGAGCTAAAAGGCCTGATCGACGAAATGTCCGTCAGCCTCAACACCGATTCCTCGGAAGCGTACGACGAAATCTGCCGTCCGTTACCGGCGTTTCGAAACGGCATCTACGACAAGATCAAAGAGTTCATCGCCGAGGCCAAGAAATACATCCCCAAGGTGCAGGCGACCATCGTCACACAGCAACAAGGCGTGGATGAATCGGCCTGCGAGGACATCATCAAAAAAGAGTTCGGCGTCGATTACCGCGCGCGCCGCTACAATATGGTGGGATAAGAACCTCTCACCTCAATCCGTTACCCTTCAGGAGCTTGCCATAAGAAAACCCCCTTCTCTGTCATCCTGAGCTTGTCGAAGGAAGACAGAGAAAAAGTCTGGGATGGCGGCCAAAGTTTTTTTCCTTAATCTGGGAGAAATGAAATGAACTGGATATCACTCGGCTCAGGACTGGGCGGACTCAGCGTCCTACTGGGAGCATTTGGCGCACATTCATTAAAAGACCGTCTCACCGAACAGAAACTTGCGACCTTCCACACCGCCACGGACTACATGGGCTATCACGCCCTGGCGCTGATCCTTCTCGGAATCCTGTGCATCCTCTTTGGCGAGGCGGGCGCGAAAGCGTTAAAGAAAGTGGGGATTTTTTTCTCGGCAGGAATCGTTTTATTCTCAGGTAGTCTTTACGCCCTGGCCTTCGACGGCCCCCGGTTCTTCGGCCCCGTCACCCCCTTTGGCGGCCTTTCCTTCATGATCGGCTGGTTCACCCTGGCAGTCGTTGCCGCCAAACTGCTTAAAGCCCGGAAAGATTAGGTCACGCAAAGAACGCAAAGGAACCCAAAGACCTAGGCGGAATTGTAGTCTCCAACATTCTTAAGAAATACCAAAGAAGCCAACCGATGCTCACATTCTGAGCATTACCCATCCTCTTCTGCACAAGGATTACCCACCTTCGCGATAAGTTTCATTGGATAATTATTTTCGGATTCCTCTGGAGCTCCAAGGTAATCAGCATGGTACGAATCGAAATCCGCGTCACAAAATCCGCAGAGCACAATCTCTTGCCCAAATATTAAGACGCGAAGGTATTCATACTCACCTCGGGCCAGTTCGGCTAGTGCGAGAGGATCATGCCCGCAGTCATAGCACGGAGAAACCTTGCGCATCTCGAGGCTTCCTTTGCAAATTGGGCACAACATTTCGATTCCCACCAAATTTAATTTATACGGAGAATAAACCTAGTTATTTTTTCTCTGCGTTCTTTGCGTCTTTGCGGTTCAAACTTGTTTTGATTTTTGCTTAGGCGTTGGCAAGTTTCCACTTCCTCTTATACGCAAAGTACAGGCCCAGGCTCATGAGGGCGATGGCGAGCGAATGCAGGGCCAGGGTTTGCGCGTCCATCAGGGGACCAAACTGGATTTTACCGCGGATCTCTCCTGTGTAGTGTTTCAGCATCTCCCCGTACTCGATCATAAGATGCACGGGATAACTGCCGTCGGGACTTTCCGCCGACCGCTGTAACGGCACTTCAAAATATTTGCTCTCGCCGCCGCGCAGGGTGAACCCCATCATGCCTTTGAAACTTTCAGCGTTCACACCCGGCGGCAACAGCAGCATCATGCGCACATTCTTGAGTGCGGCGGAGTGGTTCTCCAAAAGAACTTTCAAAAACGATCCCGTCGAGGCGACCACGGATTCTATCTTGCCGCTGACTTCTGAATCCACCGGTTCCTGATAATAAAATGAATCCGTATGTAACGCCGTCAGAGGAACCGATTGGGTTCGTTCGGTGTTGTAGTGCGCCATCGCCACCAAGGGATATCTGCCCGCTCGAACCACCGGAGGGTGTTTCGTGTTTTTCAAGGTCACCGTTTCGCCCGGTTGCATTTTGGCGATCATCGGCATCATGGCGTTTGTGTGATGAAAGTGGAACATGGGGTGAATGTGAAACAGCGGCTCGTCTGCGGTATTTTTGAGCGTCAGAAAAACCGTCACCGCGCCGGATTCATCCACCTGGCTTTTGGTCGATAATTGGAGCGGCGGTTCGCCCGCATTGACGAATTGTGGCAAATAGAGGGCTGCAAAAAGGAAGAAAACAATCGTTTTTTGATTCAGATGAAACCGCATCTTAAAAACCAGAGTTTTGGGCGGAGCTTCAGGATTTTAATTTTACCATAACAAAGCGGAAAAACTGGTATTATGTAAGCGTACGTCCTGAAAATCATTTAGGGAGAAACAGTGTATGAATGGTCTATTAACGGCAGGTATTCTCCTGATCCTTCTGATCGTCAGCGCGGTCAAAATCCTGCGCGAATACGAGCGGGGGGTTGTCTTTCTTCTCGGCAAGTTCTGGAAAGTCAAAGGCCCCGGCCTCATCATCCTCGTGCCTGGCGTTCAGAAGATGGTCAAGGTCAGTTTGCGCACGGTGGTCATGGACGTGCCGCCGCAGGACATCATCACCAAGGACAACGTCACCGTGAAGGTGAACGCCGTCGTCTATTTCCGCGTCATCGATCCGCAAAGAGCCATCATCGAGGTGGAGGATTTCCTCTTCGCCACGTCGCAATTATCTCAGACAACGCTTAGAAGCGTTCTCGGCCAGAGCGAACTGGACGACCTCTTGTCCCGGCGGGATGAGATAAACGCCCACCTGCAAAAAGTCATCGACGAGCAGACCGAACCCTGGGGCGTGAAAGTCGCCAACGTGGAAGTCAAAAACGTCGATCTGCCGCAGGAGATGCAACGGGCTCTCGCCAAGCAGGCGGAAGCCGAACGGGAACGGCGCGCCAAGGTCATCAACGCCCAGGGCGAATTCGAAGCGGCGCAGAAAATCGGCGAAGCGGCGGACCTGATCGGCGCTCACCCCCCTGCCTTGCAACTTCGGTTTTTGCAGACGCTGCTCGACATCTCCACCGAACGCAGCACCACGACCTTCGTCCCGATCCCGATGGAACTGTTCGATCAGTTCAGGGGAGCCAAACCCAAAAAGGAGGAGTAGAAAAACCTTAACGCTTGCGGTTTGTATTCCCGCCCATCTTTGGCCCATTCGGGTTTCAATTTTGCCTGGAAACTTTAAGAAATGTCCTGATTTTCCGGGCATTCTCTGTCCACCTCTATGAACCCATCTGAACAACTTCCCGGAATTCTTCGATTCAAAAACATCCTGTTCCTAGCCATTTTGCTCCGGGCGGCGATTCCTCTGACCGCGATTCTGATCACCGGCGACAAAGGGATTTTTCATTCTCCCGATACCGCATCTTACGTCGAGTCAGCCAGGAGCCTGCTGGAGGATGGAAGTTTTTCCAATGCAGAGTCTCCTGAAATCAGAAGAACTCCCGGCTACCCGTTGCTGCTGATTCCCGGCGTCGCACTCGATCAACTGGAAGCCGTAACAATTGCCCTGCAAATTTTCCTGAACTGTCTGACAG
>JAJDBE010000045.1 GCA_029261515.1 Nitrospinaceae bacterium
CGTAGTATTCAGGCGGCAATTGAACTTCCACCGGAATTAACTCCAAACGGTGCGGTAGGTAAACACTATGGCCACGCTCAAACGGATTGTTCTGGATGTCTTAAAACCGCATCACCCAAGTTCGCTCGATTTTGCGAAAGCCATCGCCGATCAGGGAACCCGGTGCAACGTCAAACTCACTGTTGAAGGGGTGGATGAAAAAACGGAGTCTATCATCCTGGTGATCGAGGGAGAAGACATCGAGTTCGATGCGATCGTCGATACCATCAAGAGTCTGGGAGGGTCTTTACACAGCATTGATGGCGTGGAAGTGGAAGGATCGGAAGCGCCTCCCAAACCAGAATAATCTGACTCGTGATCCGACGCCTCCGCTTTCTATTAAATCTTTCCCGCGCGCACGGGATCGCCCGCCGGTATTTTTTTACCAATGGCTATGACGGCGCCCTCACCATGCTGGGGTTGAACATGGGCTTCTACACTGCTGGCAATGTGCCGACACACACCGCCATCAGCGCCTGCATGGGAGCGGCCATTGCCCTTTGCATCAGCGGCTTGACCAGCGCCTACATCAGTGAATCCGAGGAGAGAAAAAAGGAACTCGTTGAATTAGAAAATGCTTTGGTGGCTGACCTGGGCGATACGGAATACGGCAAAGCATCGAAATGGGTGCCGATATGGATCGCCCTGGTGAATGGATTGGCCCCTTTTTTGGTCTCCCTGTTCATCATATCCCCTTTATGGATGGACCAACTTGGCCTGCCTCTTCCCCTGCCTCCTCTGGAATCAGCAATTGTTTCCGCACTTTTGGCCATTTTTTTTCTTGGTCTGCTCCTGGGCAAAGTAACCGGGTCATTTTGGCTTTGGACCGGTCTGCGGGCGCTATTAATCGCGGTGCTCACCTGCCTGATTATTTTAACTCTGAAGTTATAAGCGAATATCGGGAATTTTTTGTTTGATTTCATCCTCTTAATAAATCAGAATCATTAGAAACGGATATTTAATTTCCTCCCCACTAAAAGTGAAAGGGGTTGTTCCATGAAAGACGTCGATGCTTCTGAAATTATGACGAGACCCGTAATCTCCGCCAAGAAAAACACGCAGATTCGGGATATTGCCTTACAGCTGATTGCCGCCGGTTATAGTGGAATGCCGGTCACCGGAGAGAACGGCAAGTTGATTGGCATTGTCACCGAACTGGATATTCTGCGTGCGGAAAATGAAGGAAAAGAGCTGGCAAGAACCGTCGCAGGGGACGTCATGACCAATGAAGTGGTCACCGGCAATCCAGATACACCTATCACCGAAGTTATCGGCCTGATGGAAAAATTCAATATCATTCGGGTGCCCATTGTCAAAAATGGAAAACTGGTGGGAATTGTTTCCCGTGGCGATATTTTAAGAAGTTTGCTGGAACCGGAGTTTGAGGCCAATATGTGATGAGTCATTTTTAAAACCATAAAACCATGGGAAAACCTGTAGGGATTAGGCAATAGCCCCGGATTAATTATTCGCTAACTTTATTTTTGAGGGAGTTGTTATGTCAGACACGGTTTACAAAATAATTGAACTGGTAGGAACCAGTGAGGTCTCCTGGGAAGATGCGGCCAAAAATGCCGTGGAAACCGCTTCCAAATCGCTTCATGATTTGCGGATCGCGGAAATCAGCAAGTTGGACATGAAAGTGGACAATGGAAAAGTAACGGCCTATCGCGCAAGGGTCAACTTGTCGTTCAAGTACACTTCCTAAGCGAGACGACGGTCCACCGACCGTTTGAGTTTTCGGCAACATCCATAGTATTGATGGTTGTTGTTTTAGAGGAAATTTAGTTCGAAAAACACTTAACCTCCAGTGGGTTACCGCCTAGTCCTGTCCACTCTTAATGCTCAAAACTTACCCGTAAAAAAGTGATTCTCCTCTGCCAGGCACACCCTGCCTTATAATAAACCATTGAATTAAAATGAATTTTTTAGGAGAATGCTTAAACGGATCTGTCAAATTTTGATTGTTTTAAAATATCTGCCATTCAAGGTATTTTATTCTCCGGTCAGGGCATTGCATTTTATTTGATAGGGAAAACATGCCTCCACTCCATTTTTCTTCTGGAGAAAAAAATAGTTTCCCACTGCTTCCGGCTTAAAAGAATATGAAAACCATCCACTGGTACATTTTCAGAGAGTTGCTGAAAATATTTTTCATCAGCTCTATTTTCCTGACAACTATTCTTCTATTGGAACAAGTCCTCTATATGGCAGAAATGATCTCTAACCGGGGTCTGTCCTTCTGGGAAGGGGTAAAGCTGATGACCTTCACCTGCCCTGTATTCATGATTCTCAGCATCCCCCTGAGTGTCCTCATCGCCTCGGTCACCGTACTCAACCAGATATCGGGGGATAACGAATACGTGGCTATGAAAACAAGCGGATGGAGTTTTCTTTTCCTGATGCGGCCAGTCATGCTTTTTTCTGTATTAACTTATCTAGCCACCAGCTTTATCGTATTTTATGCCATCCCCTGGGGCACGGATTCCTTTAGAAAAACCATTTTCGATATCCTGCAAAATCGCGCTTATATCGACATCAAACCTAAAGTGTTTAACAACGATTTTAAGGACCTGGTTTTATATGCAGGTGAAAAGGAAGGAAAAACGAAATTAAAAAATATTTTCGTCGCCGACAAGTCGGAAGATGGGTCTTCTAAAATCATTCTGGCGAAAGAGGGAATCCTCATTCCAGATAAGGGGGCGTATAAACTGAAACTTCAGTTTCAAGACGGAACTCTTCACGATGTTTCAAAAGAGGGAAAAAGTTACAATATTCTCAACTTTGACCGGTATGAGCGCTATCTGGATTTGCCAAGCACCGAAAAAATTAAAAAGAAGCTGGTCGTCCGCCATCGGGATGTTTCGTTCGCGGAACTGAGAGAAAAAATCAAGGTAATGAAAGCGGAAGGAAAAACGACTCACCGCGAGGAAGTCCGGCTCAGTAAAAAATTCTCCATTCCTTTTGTCTGCCTCATCTTCGGGTTGACGGGGGCCACCCTTGGAATCAAATCAAGCCGGTCAGGAAAGTCTGGAGGCATCATTATAAGTGTCGTCGTCGTGGGATTGTATTACATTGGTTTGATATTTTCCCAGAACCTGGGATCACATGGAATTGTAAATCCTCTTTTATCTGTGTGGATTCCAAACATAATTTTGTTTATCTTTACTTTCTACATGGTATATAAAACAGCAAAAGAAAGTCCATTTATTGTTTTTCAAAAAATTGCAGATGCCTGCACCACCAGCTATGTTTTTTTTCGAGGCATACTCCGCAAGCTCCTTAAGAAAAACCAATCGAACAAAACCGTGGAAAAAACAGACCGCCCGCCCTTCAGTCATCCTGCTTAACCATAGAACCCATCTTAGTTCTCATTCATGTTGCCTCGTCTCTATCCTCTTCAGAGGAATCCGCCCAATCAGAATAAGCAACACACGCTCCCTCCATTTTAACCTGGCACACCTCCCCAGGACCCGGAGGCTGTAAAACCACGAACCTGATTTTTCCCGACTGCAGATAATCCACAAGAATAAAGGCCCCGGTTGCCTTATTGGAAAACGAAAAATTAGTCCGGCTATCATGGCTCACCGGGGACGCCTTCCACCACGAACCATTCCCACTGACCAGATGAAATATCTTTTTTCCATTCTCCTCATCCTCGAGGATCTGAATATTATGATCGTGCCCTGCGGCATAAATCAGAGGAGCATCACCATCATTCACCACTTCTCTAAAAACCTGACCAAGGTTTCTCCTCATTTTTTTATATAACGGGTGGGAGAATTCCTGAGCTTTTTCACCCTTTAAAACCTTGATGAATTGAGAAAACATTTTGACTGGATGTTTCAAGTCCTCAATGAAAATTGTCCCGGAATGCCGGCCTTTACTTTGAATAGGATGATGCGCAACCACAATGACATGCCGGCCTTTTTCCTTCTCCTTTGTAATTTGCTTTTTTAATGACGTCAATACACCTTCCTCAGTCCATTGCTCGCAGTTCGCATGATTTTTAACACTGGGTTTTTCATATTTATGAAGCCACCATTGAGTGTCCAGCGCAACTACCGAAACTTTAACATTCTCTCCAGTCAAGGGGACCACACTAGGCCCAGGACACCCGTCTCCAGGAGTCAGCGTAATATCCAGCTCCTTTTTTCTCTTTGACTCCTGGATGTATTGAGTCAGGTTTTT
This sequence comes from Nitrospinaceae bacterium, assembly GCA_029261515.1. GTDB lineage: Bacteria > Nitrospinota > Nitrospinia > Nitrospinales > VA-1 > JAJDBE01. The sequence continues at coordinate 4,231 of JAJDBE010000045.1, forward strand.
TACTCGATTCCACCCATCGGGTCTTTCTCGACTCCAGTCGTGGTTTCCTGGAATAAAGATTCCTTTGGCTTTACTTCCTGACAGAATATCCACTTGAGAATCGATCCTACTTTCTGCGCAAGAGCGGCTTGAACAATACCCGCCACTGCCAGAATTTTCTTCCGTTCCCGGCAATCCCGCCTCATAAATTAAATCTCCTAAAAAAATAACGGCGGTTCTACTCGGCAGTAAATTTGAAATATCCTGAAGCGCTTTAAATAAAGGAGTCTGGTCGCTATCTTCAGCGCTATTGGGTTTGCTGGGAGCTCCCGCATCGCCGACCAGAAGTATTCTGTAACCTACCTTACCTTCCTTTAGAGAAGCACGATAGCAACTTTCACCCTTGCAATAGGGCTGGGAGTCTGCGCAAGAAACAACCATCAATAATGCTATTGCCCCAAGGATAAGAAGAGTCCGTTTCAAAATCACACATCTCCTGGTTATTGTCCCTTTAATTGCTCAGGGAAAAATTATTTTTATTGTTTAAACCACGAAAATATCAAGAGTTAACCTAATTAGAATATCCTTTGCAATCATTTTTTGATAAAGGTAAAATCCGCTGGTCATGGGAAGTCCACCCCTCTTCTTGCATTCAGTCATGAATCGCTCTTAATTTCAACTTAGATTTTTTCCATTCTCATATGCCTATTTTAAGCTCACCCAAAAAACGCACTCTTTGGATTTTGGCGTGGGTCCTCGCATCCGTTTTAATTTTCCTCTGCATCCGGCAAATTGAATGGGACCAGGCTTTAATAGAGTTTAAAAAAGTAAGCCCCCTCTGGCTCGCCACGGCCATTGCCTTCAATTTATCCATTCTGATTTTTTGGGCATGGCAATGGATTGCTTTCCTGCCAAAAACATTTCAGGTGAAATTTTTGCGGATGATCGAAATCAACGCCCTGATGGCCATGATGAGTAATACCGTTCCGTTTCTTGCGGGTCAGGCCCTGGGTGTCGTTCTTCTCGCCCGGCGGGAAAAGGTCGGGCATGCTGTGGCTTTATCGGTCCTGACTTTGGATCAGATCGCGGAGGGTTTCGGCAAACTTTGCATTTTCCTTCTGGCGGCTCTTCTGGCCCCGATTCCCGATTGGATGAAAGCCGGTATTTATCTCGCGGTAGCGGCAGTCGTACTGCTTTTTTCGGTCTCATTTATTTTGGCTCACCGGCATCAGCGTCTGAAACTATTTATGGATCAACGCTCTCATCCAAAATTACATAAAATCTGGCACCATCTTTCCCGGTGGGCACAGCACCTCGAGGGTTTGCGGAGCCTCAAGGTTTTTGCCTTTGGTCTGTTGATGGTTGGGGCAATGAAAAGCGTGGAAGGCCTGGCAATATATTCGGTCCAGAAAAGCTTTGGCCTGGATCTCCCCTTTTGGACGATATTCCTGATTATGGCGACGGTGAGTCTTGCGACGATGGTTCCAGTCGCCCCGGCAAACCTGGGCGTTTACGAGGCGGCTGCATTTTTTATGTATCAATATTTAGGAATTCCGCCGGAACAGGCGCTGGGCTTGGCATTATTCCAACATCTTTGCCTCCTCATTCCAATAATCGGAGCCGGGTATTGCGTTCTCCTGATCCGCAATTTTTTCCCTCTGCCATCGGAACAAGCCGCCCTCAAGACTTCTACAGCCGAATAATTTTCACTCTAGATATAATGAACGTGACGCATGAAAACCAATAGGAAACCCTGTAACAAATTTCTCAGCGGCTTAGTTCTTTCGTGGTTATTATTTTTTCTGCCACTTTTCGCAATGGCCGACCCCGAAAACCAATCTATAAAAAACGATGGCGATTCGGTGGATGCATCAATCCCCGGAAAACCGGAAAACCGTGGAGACTGGGTGCGAATTAACGGAGAGGGCGTCATTGATGCCCCCATTCATATCGTGGTCCTATTTTTTAAGGATGTAAAAAAAACCATCCGAATGACACCCGGTCTTCACGATAAAATCATATTACAAAAAATATCGGAAACGAATCGCGTCGATTACGATCATTTTAAGTTGTTATGGCCGTTCAAGGATCGGTATTTGATATACCACGCGAAACAAGAATACGATACTGGGCAGGAAATTCTCCTCACTTTGAATTCAATTGAAAACTACCCTTATGAGGACAAGAATAAAATTCTTGGCATTATTCGCGAAAGCAGTTTTCTGCTTCAGTCATTAGACGGGAGCCACTCGAGAACCAAAGTTACGGTTTCCATACGGGTCGACCCCATGGGATGGCTGCCTGTCTGGTTATTGAATTTTCACACTCAAAATTGGTCCAGTGAGTTGTTTAAGAATCTTCGAGAAGATATCCAGGAGTATCTTGCCAATCAATCTAATTGAAGCTCATTTCCAGGATGCCGGACCAACACATCCACTTGCATACAACATCAATAGATTGACTTGGGAGAGTTTCTTATATAGTTTAGCTTTCAGTTTCGATGACCTTAACCTTCCTATGGAAGTGACGTAATGCAGGAAATAAAATCAGACATGGTTAAACCCGTCGCCTCTAACCTGGAAGGCCTCTCAAAAACATTGAAACTGTGGGGTGAGTGGTGGCAGGATCGTTCCGCTCTGCAAAAATTATGTCCTCTTGTGCTCACTCTTTTCTACTGGTTCACTCTTAAGTATCTGGGAGGACTGCGTGGCGACCATTTATTGATGGGCGCTTTACTTCTTGCCTTGTATTATGCCGGACCGTTCACGCACTCTTTCTTCTACTTTATGTTGCCCTTGTTTTTAATGGCAGTGGTCTATGACGGCCACGGTTTATTCACCGATTTGTTTCGTGGAGTGATCAGAGTAGAAGAACCTTATCTGATTGAAAAAGAACTTTTTGGGATTCGAACCGCAGATGGAATCCTCATTCCGGCTCAATGGTGGCAATTGCATACGCATGCGGCTCTGGACTTTATCACGGGCCTGGCTTATATAAGCTTTATTCAAGTGTTTGTTCTCACAGGACTCTTTTTCCGATTCCGTCTGGGGCGAACCGGAAACGCATGCTGGAATGCTGAAGAAATCAGAGACAGAGCGCCGGCAATGATGTGGGGTTTATTCTGGCTGAATATCATCGCCTGCATCACTTATTACTTATATCCGACGGCTCCCCCCTGGTACGTGGATTTATACGGCTTTGGACCCGCGCAGTTGGATGCTCCGCCCAACCCAGCCGGTGGAAGCCGTTTTGACGCCTTAATGGGAGTCACACTCTATTCGGAGTTTTATTCAAGGACCCCGAATCTGTTTGCGGCGATTCCTTCCACTCACGTGGCTTATCCCTTGCTTGCTGTTTTCTTTGCTTTTAAATTTAAATCTCTCAGGATATTTTGCCTGACCTTCTATCTGTTGATTTGTTTTTCAGCGGTCTATCTCAATCACCACTACATCCTCGACATTTTATGGGGTTCTGCCTACGCCTTGCTGATCGCCTGGGCTGTAGATCGTTATTACTGTTGGTGGTATGGCCAGGGGCATCCCTAAAGTGTCTGAGCTTTGAGATTTCAGGACAATCAAAACAAAGCTTAATAAAAAATGAATCATGCCTTTCCAACCCTTTCACCAACTCCACTTCCTCTTTAGCTCGTTAGTCCATGAAGGCTCTTAGCGAAACCACCACTCGACAGATTCTTTGGATATTTTTCGCTTTAACCGCTTTTCAATCGCTTTATTTATTGGTTTGGTATTGGCCCGGCGCTCTTCCCGACGGCCCGACCAGCGGCGTTTGGATTTCTCTGGCTTATGATTTCTCCAAAGGGGTTTTCTACCGCCCCTTAATGGATGAAACGGGGTATGGAGGAACGCGGTACATGCCTTTTTTTTTCATCCTCCACGGAATGCTCATCCGGTTGTTTGCCCACCCGCTGGAGACAGGAATCTTTCTGACATTGGCTTCATCCCTTTTTCTAAACGTCGGGCTATATTTTGTCCTTCGCTCCCTCAACCTTCCCCGGCAGATCGCCTTGCCATTTGCCGTGGCAATCAATTGCACTATTTCCTACCAGATGACCACTCTGAACGTTCGCGGGGACTTCCTCGCGGCGACATTTAACATTTGGGGAATTTGTTTGGCAATAAAATACAGACTCTTTCCAACATCGGCAAAACTGGTTCTGGCAGGGATATGTTTTGTATTGGCATTTCTAACCAAGTTCACCTCTGTATTCGGTTTGTTCGCCGTAGTTGCCTATTTCTGGTTTTCTGGACTCAAGCCTTCGTCTCTAAAGCTTCTAGGTGGGACCCTTCTTGGTTGCATCCTTTCCCTATTGGCTATTCATTACTTTAGCGATGGCAGAGCCTTGCAATCTTTTCTCGCTTGTGCCACCGGGGGATTGGAAAACCTTTCTCCTTTCAAATTTATTTTCCATTTCCTAAATGAAGCCATACGCGATCCGATTTTCTTTACATTATTCGCCTTAACTTTATTCTTATTTTTTTCTAACGTAAATCATTCCTGGAAGGAGTTGCCTCACTTATTTTTTATAGCGACGCTGGCGTTCACACTGCTCATCTTTTCCTCACCTGGAACAACGAGCAATCATTTTGTGGATCTTGAAGTGGCAATGATCCTCCTTCTCGCCATCCGTTTTCACCAGAAGACAAACCATGCCAATGCGATATCCTTTTTATTTCTGGCTATCAGTTCTTACATGATCCTATCCTGGTTTCCCGGTATTCCTTCCATCCAAAAAGCTTTTATTCAAAACCAGAAACCCACCGTGAAAGCGGTGAAGTACTTTTACGACCACTACGGGCAACAAGCCTCGCCCGTTCTTTCCCACTTTACGATATTTTCAATTTTGAATGGCAAGCGGCCTGTGGTCGGGGACTTATTCAACCTGTTTATTCTGGCTAAAAAATATCCGAAAATAAAACAGGACTTTGAGCAGAAGATTAAAGCTCAGTTTTTTGGATCGGTTGTGACTGCAAACTGGCCCATTATTTTTGCAAAAGACGTGGAATCACGGGAAGATCCTTACTTTTCAGAAAAAATCGATCAATATCGCCAGCAACAAAGAAATCAATTGGGAGAGTTTCACGAACTTATAGAACAATACTATGAGATTTCAAGTATCCGCAGACCTTTTGTTTTTTACACGCCTAAAGACTTAACGAAAACTTCTTCCTGATTTGCTCAATCAACCGGGTCTTTCCTGGGGGAAAATAGGACGTAAGGACGGATTATTGATTTTAAAGAGTAATTTTTCTTTAACAGAGGCAAAAAATTGGGCGGGAAGTGCACTTCGCCGTAAAACCGATCCACTCCCAGGGAATCATGGGTTTCGATGGCGTTCATCATTTCAGATTCGGGAGCGCCGGAAAAATCCAATAAAACCACCGTATCAAAATAGCGGCTTTCCATTTTTTGAGTAAAATCTTTCTGAATTTCCGGGCGAGTCAAGGACAGCCGTCTCAAAGAAAAAGCATCCAGCATTTTTGGCCGCTGGTTCATTAAAATCGGAATCAAAGGATTTTCGCTTAATATATTTCCATTTTTTGCTCCTAACGCCTCAATCACTTGCTCCGCCAGTTTCCGCGACGGCTTCCCGCCATGGGACTCCATAAATTTTTTAATGGATATCGTTCCCGGCAGCCAGGTGAAAACCAATCCCACGGCCAGCAAACCGGACAGCACACCTATTGCCTTTCGACTCGTGAGATCACTTTGATAGTGAGTGCCCAGAACTAAAACGCTGGCCCCGATCAAATCCAGAAAATGGTTATAATCGGTTCCTGGAGAGGTCAGAATGAATAGAGTGAACGCAAGGCTGACAATGAAATAAAGATTGGGAAAAGACTTCCAGAATAATCTTCTATTTTTGAAAATAAAAAATACAGCGAAACAGAAGATCAACAGGAAAAAGGGGTCCCGAAACATCAATATCGAAAACCAAATGGGAAACTTTAAAGCATACTGCCAATTCGTCGGCCCCTCTCCAAAAACAATGAAAGATGTCAGAATTTCTCCTTCACTCAGCCCGTATGCGACTAGAAGAGAGAGCAGGATAATGCTTCCGGTCCCGATCAACAGTCGAATCGCCAGTCGCAGTTGGCCATGAGTCCAGAAATAAAAACAAACCGCGGTCAATCCGGCCAACGAACTGAATTTGGCCAGAAAAGAGCCGGCAAAACACAACGCACTAAATAGAAGGACCAAATTTGATTTTTTTTGTGAATAGTGGAGCGCACAAACCACTCCCCAAATATTGAGAGCACAGGCCAGAAATTCCCCCATGATTTCCAGAGTCACCAGCTGATAGGAAATCGAAGCTGTCATGATAAGGGAAAACGCCGCTGAAACTATGGGGCGAAGGTCCATTTTGCGCAGTAACGCAAAAATTCCCACGTTCAAAAGAACAGCCGAAAATAGAACCAAAGAAAATCCGGTGAGTACCGGGTCGTGAAAGAGACTTATCAACAATCCGTGGAGCATGAAAAACAAAAACAGGTAACGGGTGCCGCCATAACCAAATTCGTCGAATACAGGCCGGTAAAATATTCCCTGCGAAAAATCATAAGCCAGAGCGGTCCACACTCCCCCGGTAGCCCCGATCGGAAGGGAATCCGGGTGGTACCAGATCCAGAGGCTCAGCAAATTTAGCAGGCTGAGAACCCCGGCGATTGCCAGAAGAAGGTCGAAGAAATCACCTGGCGTGAGGGGAAAAGGGCTAATTTGTGGTGAGGTGTCGGGTTTCATTTTGGAAGGAACACCACAATCAGTGATTCGACAGATGAGTTGAAAATATTGAAGCACAAAGATATTTATTATAATGGAAGGCGCAGACCGGAGCTATAGGGGAATTCTTGCGCTGGAAACTTGATGTGACATTCTGCCCATTAATAGTATAATGTGCGGCTAAAGTTTTATTGAATGGCGTGTCCAACAACGAAATTGTAAATGAACTATTCCCCTCCCATATCCAGAACTATCCGAAAAGTGGTCGTCATCCTTCCGACTTATAACGAAGCGGCTTCCCTTCCAGAGGTGATGGGAAAGATACTTCACCTCCCAATCGCTTTGGATATTCTGGTGGTGGACGATTCTTCTCCCGATGGGACAGCGGACCTGGTCAAACAACATCCGGAGTTTGAGAAAAGGGTCTTTTTAAAACAGCGACCCAAAAAGATGGGCTTGGCCACAGCTTACAAGGAAGGCTTTCAATGGGGAATACACAATGATTATGAAGTGTGCATGGAAATGGACAGCGATCTGTCTCACGATCCTCAAGATATTCCTCGCTTGATAAGAACCATTGAAGAAGGAGCTGACATTGCCATAGGATCCCGGTATTTACAAGGGATCAGCGTCGTCAATTGGCCCCTTCGACGTCTTCTGGTCAGCATCGGAGCGGGAATCTACACGCGATGGATTTCCGGACTTCCCTTAACGGACCCCACAGGAGGATTCAAAGCCATCCATCGCGATGTCATCGACCATTTGGATTGGAACATTATAAAAAGCGACGGGTATGGTTTTCAAATCGAAGTCAGTTTTTTCGCCTACCGAAAGGGGTTTCAAATTAAGGAAATTCCTATCGTTTTTACTGAAAGGCGTGACGGGGAATCAAAATTTTCTTTTTCTATCGTTTTGGAGGCGGCTTTCCGGGTTCTTCAACTTGGAGGCATCCGGCTTGTCCCCAATCGGGAAAGGATGAATTCGCCGGAGTTAGAACGAACTGAAACGACCCGCTATCCTTCATCTTACACAAACCGCTTAAATGAGAAAGAAGGCGAGGCAAATTAAGAATCTATAATTAAACCTGTGATGCCCGGCTGCTGTCTCTTCTATTTTACAAATTTACTACATGACGACCGCTTCAACCCTCCTGAATCATTATATCTCAATCATTAAAACAACCATGGGCGGGCACGACCCATCTTTCGGTTGATTTTTGCGGGAAATCTACAATGAATTCCAGCCCAACGAGAATCTGGTGGAAAACTCCTTCCGTCATCATCGCCCTGGTGATCCACGCCATCCTCTTTTTATGGCTATTCCAATTGGAATACACTGAAGAGGAATGGAGCCGTGTTGAAGCTAAAAGCCCGGATAATTATTGGAAAGACAGGGCAAGGGCCATGTATGAAGAAAAGGGGCCGATGGGCCTCATCATCTGGTTCTTCGATAAACACGGGGAAGCCAGAGTTTATTACCGCTATGCTCAATTGACTTTAAAGGGAGATACGGATTATTGGGTCAGGAAGAAAAATTATAAACAGCAAGTCGAGCGTCCCATGCCCTATAAGGACATTCCTCTGGAATATCAGCCGGGAGCCTTGATCGCCTTCATCCCTCCAGCCCTCCTTTCAACGGATTTTAAAGGTTATCGTTTCTGGCTGGGAGCCTGGCTGGGATTGCTGCATGTGTTGAACCTGTTTCTCTGCATTACCCTTCTAACTCCCAAACTGGTTTCTCCTGCGCACATGAATCGCATGCTTTGGTGGTCTTTGGCCTTTTTATTCTGCCTGGGAGGGATAGGGGCTTCCCGCTTCGATCATTTGGCCGTTACCTTCATTCTTCTATCCATCTGGATATTAAAATCGGCAATAGACAAAGAGCCAGAAACCGCTTCCCTCCGCTACTTTAGCTTTGGATTCGTCGCTTCCATGGGGGTTTTGACAAAGATCATCCCCGGCCTTGTCATTCCTTCGGCTTTGCTGGTATTGCTGGTCCTTCAACATAAAATCCCAAACTGGAAAGCCACGGTTTATTCCCTGGGCGGCTTGACGGCAGGGTTAATTTTATTTAATGCGGGATTTTTATGGATTTTTGGAAAGGGTTATTTGAATAGCTATACCTATCACATGGATCGAGGCGTCCAGATCGAGTCACTGTATTCGGGAATTATTTTACTGGTTCACACAATGGCCCAATTTCCTATAGCACTTGATAATTCCTATGGCTCCTACAACTTGGATTCGCCTTTCACCGGCGAAGTTCAGTTCATCTCACCTTTTTTATTCTTGATCCTATCAAGCCTTATTGCCTGGCGGGTATGGCAGGTGCGTTCTGTAAAATTTTCCCAAGAATCAAGGGATTTATCCAGGCCGGAAAGCGTCATCCTGATCACGATCTTATTTCTTCTCGCTTTTATCCTCACAAATAAAGTATTTTCTCCTCAATATGTCATTTGGCCGGCTGCGTTAATCGCGGGACTATTTGGCACACGAAAGGAATTGCGGAATATGGGTTGGTTGTTTTTGCTGGCCACAGGATTGACGCAGCTGATTTATCCTCATCTCTATAACTTGCTTACAGATTTTCATCCGGCTCTGATAGCGGTTCTAAACATCCGCAACACTATTCTCATTTTTATTTTTTATTCACTGATGCGCGACTTATCAAAACTATTAGTAACAACTTATGAAGATAGTGATTCCAAAACCTCCTTTGCCAAGCTCTAATAAAATATTTTCGAAGTAATTATCATGGAATGGGCATGAATTTATTTGATGAAAGAATAATCCATCTTTTAAACGACCTTGGAAATCAGCATTCCGGTTTCGATCAAACAATGGTATTCCTTCATGAAGCTAATATCTTAAAAGGACACTTATTCACCGCCACCTTCCTTTTGGTGTGGTTTTTTTCCAAAGAAAAAAAAGAAGACGTTAGAAAAGCCGTGATACTCACTATGCTTGGGTGCCTTGCCGCGTTATTTTTCGGTAAAGTTTTCTCCTTGCTCTCTCCTTTTCGCCTCCGGCCTATCAACATTCCTGACCTGCATGCCGAAATGCAGTACCACGTCGAGTTGGACCATATTGTAGGATGGAGTTCTTTTCCCAGCGACAATGCAGTGATGTTTTTCACTTTAGCCATGGGTTTGTTTTTTATCTCAAAGACCCTTGGGACATTGGGAATGGTACACGCCGCATTGGGCATAAGCCTGCCACGCGTCTATGTCGGAATGCATTATCCGACCGATATGATTGTCGGCGGAATCATTGGAGTCAGCGTAGCCTACTTTGCCAACACATCGCCTGCAATCAAAAAACACTTGACCGATTTCCCCTTAAAGTGGCTTGAAACCCACCCTATATCGTTTTACCTGGCGTTCTTTTTCATGAGTCACCAACTGGCAACGCAGTATCGATTGATCCGGGACATTGGACACGAAATGGTGGACATTCTTGTTGTGGTGGGGAAATCCCTTTTGGGGATTGTAGTGAAGTAAAACCGTTCTTTCAAAATGAGACCCCTCGGGTTTTCACTTTTTAGAAGCGTTGCCTTCACTTCGAAGTCGCTTTTTCACATAAAGGATTCTTTGAATCGCCGTCATGTGACTCATCACCGCGATGATAACGACTGCCAATAGCATCAAAAAATCCCCTGTTCCGGCAAAGGGGCTAAACAGAGAGGCTAAAATAAGAAGCACCATGCGTTCGGGTCTCTGCATCCATCCTACCTTGCACTCAATTCCCAGCCCTTCCGCGCGGGCGCGCGTATAACTGACCATAAGCGATCCCGACAAAGCCAGCATCACCATCAAAACTGCCAGTGGACTCGAAAATTCTCTCGAATCACCATCGGACGTTATGGAAAAATGCCAGGCCAATCCAAGAAAAATAAACAGTTCGCCAAACCGGTCGCTATTGCTATCCCAAAAGGCACCGAACTTTGAATCCATGCCGGTTTCTCTGGCCATCTGCCCATCCAGCACATCGCAGGTTCCCGCCGCGAGGACCACCAGACCGGCCCAGAAAAAAACACCCTGGCTGTAGATCACTCCTGCCACAAAACTAAAGATAAGGCCGATACAGGTTAATGTATTGGGGTGAACGTGCAGACGCGAAAGAAGAGTTCCCAACGGCGCAATCAAGCGCAGGAACCACTCCTTATTTTTTTCTTTTAACAATGAAGGCTCAATCACTTTGACGGCAAACCTTAAAGCAGTTTATTAATTAGAATGTTTATCAATTCCGGCCTAAAAAAATAAGACCCTTTCTAAAATGCATGGTACCAAAATTTTCACCCGGCACTTCAAAAAAGGCCCTGTCAAGTATAATGAATGGGCAATACACGTTGTTTGTTCAAAATTCCTTTTCACCTCTTGTCTCTTGACCACGGCCAAACTGTTATTTCATCTTGTGAGTCTTCTATCGGATACCCCTACGATTGGGAAGTTTCATAAATTAGTTTCAACCTCAGGGAATGCATTCATCGTTATGCGAATCTGCCTCTCGGCAATCGTTTGTACACCCAACAAATTTTTCAATTTCTAAATTCCATTGCATTTTTCAGTATTTTAAGAGAAAGTTTCCAGCATGCGATTCATGGCAACCCGGTTTTTTGCGAACCTTACAGCCATAATAAACTCTTCGAGGGAGAGGCATTGTCGAGCGGCCATTCTAAATGGCCAACGAACTGGAAATCAAATGATTTATTAAACTTATTCTCCTTTCATTTTTCAAAGTTTACGGAGCACTTGGATGGTCGTCGTCAAACAGGTAAATGAAGATGCAAAAGGCATGAAAGATTTTTTGCAGTTGCCTTATTCACTTTACCAAAATGATATTCACTGGTGTCCTCCACTTAGGTTTGAAAGAAAATTTTTCTTCAGCAAAAAAAACCCGTTCATGCACCACAGTCAGATCGGTTTTTTTGTCGCCTATAAAGACAACCAACCGGTAGGACGAGTCACCGCACATATGGATGAAATGTATAACGACTATTACAAAACCCGCCAGGGATTTTTTGGTTTTTATGAGTCGATTGAGGACAGTGAGGTGGCGAATAAATTAATGACCGTTTGCGAGAATTGGATTAAAACAAAGGGTGTGAATTCAGTTATGGGCCCTTTTAATTTTTCCACAAACCACGAAGTCGGTTTTTTAATCAAAGGTTTTGAGCGTCCCCCCGCCCTAATGATGCCCTACACGAAACCTTATTATCCAGACCAGCTTTATAAATTGGGCTACAAAAAGGAAAAGGAACTCCTTGCCTTCTGGCTCGATAAAAAAATAGTGATCCCTAAACTCTTCACCGCCTGGGCCAGAAGGGTTTCACGCAAGCTGGAAGGCACTTACGAAATTCGCAATTTAAATATGAACAATTTACAATCGGACTTGGAAATTATTCTGGAAATTTACAATGAAGCCTGGAATAGGAACTGGGGATTCGTTCCCATGACCCAAAAAGAAATCGATGCTATGGCGAAAAACCTGAAACTTTTCGCGCTACCCGATTTAATTTTTCTTTTGTTTAAAGATGGAAACCCCGCCGCATTTCTAATGACGCTGCCTGATTTGAATGAAGTTCTGATCCACATAAAATCGGGGAAACTGTTTCCCACTGGAATTTTCAAACTTCTCTCTCACCGCAAATTCATAAAAACGGGAAGAATTCTATTGATGGGGGTCAAAAGCCAATATCGAAATCAGGGTCTGGACTTTCTGCTTTACGATAGATTGATCAAAGACGGTCACTTTAAAGCTCCCGGCCAGATGAGGAATCTGGAAATGTCCTGGATACTGGAAGACAATCACGTCATGATCAATATCCTGAAAACCTTGAACGCCGAAGCTTACAAGAGTTATCTCATTTTAAAAAAAGAATTTTGATATTTTTTTATGGATTTTGTACCCAGCCTGAAACTCGCAATTCATTTTCCGTCATATTTGTCACTTATTCCGCACAATAAAATTCTATTTTGAGTGGATTATCAATCCACTGAGTTTCCCCCGTCTCCGACTCTTCACTTAATTTCCTTTTAAACATAACGATCTCTATGGTTTTGGCTATTTGCGCCTGTTCGGCATAAATTGTGCTCTATCCTAAATTGTTTTGAAGGTGCCTGCCGGTTGATTTTAAATATTTTGCTTTAAGAGGAAATAGTCTATGCAGACCAAGATTGGAGTCATAAACACTCTAAGTTTAAAAACCAAAATTTATGGCGCTTTATCCATTCTATTTCTCGTCGTTGCCGGCTCCGGTTTCGTCATTACCTGGTCGCTGAATGAGGCCAGTGAAGATACCGGATTGACCAACGCTTTAGGTCGTCAGAGAATGCTGACTCAGGCAATGGGAAAATCCGCGCTGGGATTCGCCATGGCTAAAAGCCGAATAAAAACCATTGAGCAGCAGATTTCCTCTTTGGACCGCTACATTACGAAAATGCGCGGAGCTTATACCCAATCCATCATCAAAACAGCGAAAAAGGTGAACCTTGCTATCAGCATGCATCCGGAATCGGACTCTCTCCCTTCCGCTCCTTATCCAGCAACCTTCACCCGCATGGTCAATCAAAAGTTCGGCGAGAACCAGGATTTTGCCATCGACATCATTTCCGAATCTCCGATCAATCCCGATAAAACACTAAAAACCGATTTAGACAAGGAAGCCAATGCGTTCCTGAAAAACTCACCGGACGATGTTTTTCTTAAAACTTTTGAAGAGAAAGGAAAACTCCACATCGCGCTATACACCGCGGATAGAGCTTCGGTTCAGGCCTGTGCATCGTGCCACACTGCCATGATGGGAAAACCCTTTAAGGTAGGAGATGTGCTCGGCATCCGCAAGTATCGCTTGATTTTCTCCAATAATGTTGCAGTCGGGCAAGCTGAGCTTTCCGCTAAACTGGATGAATTTGAAACTGCCAAAACATTATTCGCTGAGACTTTAAGAGCCGTTAAAACAGGAGGCGACTATCCTGTCGACATGGCAGGAAACCGTTTGAAAGCCATTGCGGCGGTGTCGGACTCATTAATTCAGAAAAAAATCACGCAAGTGGAATTCAAATTCACTCAATTTACCGCTTCGGTCGACCGCCTCATCAATTCTAAAGTCAATTCCGAGCCTTACCGGGTCGCGCAATTGAACCTGATGCTCCAATCCAATGAACTGAGGAAGTTGAGTGACGATCTGGTACGAATCTACACGAAGATCGCCGAGAAGAACCAGAAGAATATCCGCTGGGCCGTCAATTCATCGACGATCATTATTCTCTTTCTTCTCTTTGGGATTGCTTATTTTCTCACAACCCTGGTGATCAAACCTGTCCAGACGGTAGCCGGTGTTTTAAGCAATACGGCTCTTGGAAATTTGCAGCAGAACAAACTCCCCGTAACCTCGCGGGATGAAGTGGGAACTTTATGCCTCTCATTTAATCAATTGTTAGGAGGACTACAGAATTTTATAAAATATTCTGAAGAAATTCTAACCGGAAGTAACAAAACCGAAGCTTTCGGTCTGAAAGGCGATTTTCAAAAGTCATTGAACCGCATGCTGGCCCAGGCCAAAGAAAAACGAAAAGCTGAAGCTAAAATGGCCGAGGTACAGTCCATGATGGAAAATTCACCGACCAACGTCATTTTTTCCGGACCGGATTTTAATATTCAATATCTCAACCCTGCATCAATCAAAACCCTGCGCACTCTGGAATCATACCTCCCTGTAAAAGTCGACGCCATCATTGGCAAGTCACTCGATATTTTTCACCAAGACCCAGAACATCAGCGGGCGATTATTTCCGATCCGAAAAATCTTCCGCACAGAGCCATCATTCAATTGGGTCTCGAAACCCTGGATCTTCTGGTCAGCGCCATCTATGACCAGGAAAGCAATTATCTGGGTCCCATGCTCACATGGGAAGTGGTGACGCAAAAGTTAAAGGGCGCGCGAGAAATGGCACGGGTGATGTCGATGATGGAAAATACACCCATCAACATTATGTGCGCGGATAAGGATTTAAACCTCATGTACATGAACCCGGCTTCCACCAAAACCCTCAGGACGTTAGAGAAACACCTGACGGTGGACGTGGATCAAATGTCCGGAAAATCCATCGATATGTTTCACAAAAATCCGCAGTTAGTGGAAAAAATCGTCTCTGACCCTCAAAATCTTCCACACCGGGCGCAGATTCAACTGGGTCCGGAAATTTTGGATCTTTTAGTCAACGCCATTTACGACCAGGAGAATAATTATCTGGGCCCCATGGTCACATGGGAAGTCATCACTGAAAAACTCGCAAACGAAGAACGCACACAGGAAATGCAGGACCGCGAGCGCCAACAGACCCTGACTCTGCAGGAAAAAGTGGACAGCATGCTGGCCGTGGTCAATGCCGCCGCCGAGGGAGACCTGACTCAGGAAATCCCAGTCAAAGGTGAGGATGCCATTGGCAAAATGGGTGAAGGGTTGGAAAAATTCTTCGCCAGGCTGAGAAACAGCATGTCCGAATTGGGTAAATCCGCCCATATCCTGGGATCTTCATCGACCCAACTGACCAGCTCCAGTCAGGATATGCGGACGAATGCCGAAGAGACCTCCGCCCAAGCAGATGTGGTTTCATTCGCCGCCGGTGAAGTGAGTAAAAATATTCAAACCGTGGCCACTGCGGCGGAAGAAATGAGTGCCAGTATCCGGGAGATCGCGCAAAACGCCCAAGACGCGGCAAAGGTCGGAGCATCCGCCGTCAAGGTCACGGAGGACACTAATAAAACTATCGCTAAACTGGGTGAAAGTAGTTTGGAAATCGGAGAGGTGATCCGGGTCATCACTTCTATTGCGGAGCAGACCAATCTTCTGGCATTAAACGCCACCATTGAAGCGGCCCGAGCCGGCGAGGCGGGAAAAGGGTTTGCGGTGGTCGCCAACGAGGTAAAAGAGTTGGCCAACCAAACCGCAAAAGCAACCGATGACATCGGTCAGAAAATTCAAACCATCCAGGGCGATACTCAAGGCGCCGTGGAAGCCATCGGCGAAATCACAAGCATCATAAAAAGAATGAACGATTTTCAAGGAACCATCGCCAGCGCCGTCGAAGAGCAAACCGCCACTACGGGCGAGATCGGACGCAATGTAAGCGATGCCGCACGGGGCAGCAGCGAAATCGCCAGCAATATACATCAGGTTGCCGCCACCGCTCAAAATACCACAAAAGGCGCAACCGAGGCGCGCGGTGCGGCGGAAGACTTGTCCCGCTTGGCGGGAGAACTGCAAAAAATGGTCAGCCAGTTTCAGTATGAAAAAAATGAAAACTCATGAAAGAACTTTGCACGCGAGAATAAAAAAGAACCTCATCCATTCCATCCTTTAATACTCTAAAATTTCCCCTCCCGGAATGCGATGAGCTTTTTTATTCCGGTCCAAAGGGTGATCGTGACCGGGCAAAATCGTGCCGTCTACCGAATAGGGTCCGATTTTACTCCAGGTGCCCGGTTGCACATCGGGCACGAATTCCATTTTTTCGATCGCCTTGGGATTTTTATATCCATACTTGAAAGGAATAATGACTCGCAAGGGAAAGCCATGCTCATCGGTCAAAGGTTTTTCGTCCATGCTATAAACCAGAAGTGTTTCTTCTCTTCTCAGACTTTCCAAAGAAAGGTACTCCTTATAAGAATCGGCGCAATGAAACACCACTCCCACCGCTTCCGGCAAAGGCCGAACCCGTTTCTCGATTTCTGCAAAGGAAAACCCCTGCCACATCGCCCGCGCCGACCAGCACTCGACGCATTTAAGGCGTGAGGCTCGAGTTTTTATGGGAAACGATCGAATTTCTTCCAGAGTAAAGGTGCGTGAATTCCTGCAAAGGCCGCCAACTTCCAGCTTCCAGCGATCCGGCTTGATGCGGCGCATGGGTTTCCAATAATTGATATAAAACTTTTCATAACGCCCGATGCGGGTTTTGCCGACAAAATCTGTCCCTGAAAAATAGTCCTGATCCGCCTGTGCAGAAAATGGTTTCCTAAAAATAGCCCACACAAACACCGCAGATAGTTTCAGCCAGCGGATCAGAAATGCTCTTCTTGTGATCATTTTATTTGCGCACAGCGAAACCCTAAAAACGGATATCTTTGCTCAGGATCGATCAGGTTCCGGTCATAGGTTTTGCTG
>JAJDBE010000046.1 GCA_029261515.1 Nitrospinaceae bacterium
CGCCCAATATGCCAAGGCGAACCCTAATAAAAAGGGCACACAAAATCCTGTCAGGGCCACTGTCATAGACTGCAGTCCGGTCTTGGCCAGCCGTTTGACATCGCTTCCCAGGCCGACCTTGAATAAAAGCAATATGATGCCTATTTCGGCCATGAACTTGATCGCTTCAACTGGCTCGATCCACCCCAGTAGACTCGGTCCTAGCACCACGCCTGCGAATAGCTCTCCTATGACAGAAGGTGCCTTGAGCCTCATCGCCAGCTCCGCGAATACCCGGGCGGCCATAAGAATGATCAGTAAAATTAGAAAAAAATCGTGGGTTTCCATAACTGGTTTTTTAATGCAAGATTCTCAGACTAGACGGAATTTCCTTCCCCCTCCTTACCCAATAGTTCCTTATTTTTCCAAACCTGGATCTTGTAGATTTCAGTTATTAGAAAGACGGGTGTGGCAACCAGCAGAATCATGCCCCAGTCTTTCAACTCCAGGGGCACGGTACGCAGGGCCTGTTGCATAAAGGGCACATAAACAGCGGAGAGTTGCATGATAAAGTTACCCGTCCAGGCCAATAGCACCCAGGGGTTGGTGAAGAAGCCGATCGCTGCCATCGGGGCGTGAAGAGAGCGAAAGTTGAAGATGGTAATCATCTGGATCATTATGATCGCGGTGAACGCAACGGTCTGAGCGTGCTGCACAGCGTCGTCTCCTCCCAGATCAAGATAGTGTTGAAACAACCAAAGGGTGGCGAGGCCAATGTACCCCCCAATCGCCAAGATTGTGATGATACTTCGACGGTTTAATATGGGTTCCTTGACCTGCCGGGGGGGTTGGTTCATGATCCCTTTCTCAGCGGGTTCCATTCCAAGCGCCAGGGCTGTCACTCCGTCGGTGATCAGGTTCATCCATAAAATTTGCACCGGCAGTAAAATGAGCGGTCCGCCAAGTAGAATGTTAATGAAGATGGCCACCACTTCCCCAGTGTTGGAAGACATCAGGTAGCGGACAAATTTCTGGATGTTGTCATATTCGCGCCGTCCTTCCTCGACGGCGTTGATGATGGAGGCAAAGTTGTCATCGGTGAGGATCATGTCGGATGCGCCTTTGGCGACATCGGTCCCGCGCACACCCATGGCGATGCCGATCTCCGCCTGCTTAAGAGCCGGAGCATCGTTGACGCCGTCTCCGGTCATTCCCACAACCTCGTCCATTTGTTGCAGGACTTTGACGATGCGCATCTTGTGTTCAGGGGTTGTCCGTGCGAACAGAACATCCTTTGCAAGAGTTTCTCTGAGTTCATCGTCCTTCATTTCGTCCAGTTCGTGGCCCGTGACCGCCCGGCCAGATGACATTCCGATTTTATGGGCGATGCTCATGGCTGTGTTTGGATTGTCCCCGGTGATCATGATAATACGAATCCCAGCTTTACCTGCGGATTGAACCGCACTGGGCACTTCGAGATGAGGCGGGTCTGCAATGCCGACGATGCCGAGAAGAGTCAGCTTGCATTCGATCTTGTTTTCATCGAGTGGAAACCCGAGAGGCAGTTCTCTTCTCGCAAGAGCCAAAGTTCGCAGGCCATTTTCTGCAAACCGATGCATTGCGGCAGTTGCCGCTTTCCGATCCCTTTCAGTCAGTTCCCGGTTGCCGCCGTTTTCCAGCACCCGGGCACACCGTTCCAAAATTATTTCGGGAGCCCCTTTGACGTGGGCAATGAATGCAGAATCCACCGTCTCCACAACCGTCATCCGCTTGCGCTCTGAGTTGAATGAAAATTCGATCGAACCTTTTAACTCTTTCACAGGTTCAATCCAGGCTTTGTAGGCGGCGACCACCAGGGCCGCTTCCGTCGGCTCGCCGATTTCGTTCCACCCCCGATCACTCTTGATGAGAGACGCATTATTACAATTCAAGCCTGTCTGCAGAAGGGCCAGAAGATCTTCATGCCGTTGGGGATCAATTTTTTCTCCATCCTTTCTAAAATGACCCGCAGGGTCGTAGCCAATACCGGTGACTTCGATCTCGCCGGACGGGAGCCAGATGTTTTGTACCGTCATCTGATTCTGGGTCAGGGTGCCGGTCTTGTCCGTGCAGATAACGGTGACCTTGCCCAGAGTTTCCGAAGCCTGCAGGCGGCGCAAAAGAGCTTTGCGTTGCACCATCGCACGAACCCCCAGAGCCAGGGTGATCGTGACCACAGCAGGCAGACCCTCCGGCACCACCGCCACGGCAAGCGCCACTCCGGTGAGAAACATATCGAAGAGCGGTTTGCCAAGCAGCCATCCGCAAACCGCCACCAAAATTGAGAGCGAGACGGAAATGATGCCCAGTTGTTTGCCCAGAACGGCGAGCTGGCGCTGGAGAGGCGTGATTTCGCGGTCAACGGTCTGAGTCAGTCGGGCGATGCGTCCAAACTCGGTTTCCATACCTGTCGCCACGACCGCTCCAAAGCCGCGCCCATTGGTAACTGCCGTGCCCATCCAGGCAATGGATGTTCTTTCGGCAAGTTCCGTTTCAAGCACGGTGGGTTCCACATCCTTGCTAACCGATTCTGATTCTCCGGTTAACGACGATTCATCCGTCTTCAGATTGAACGTCTCCAGCAGGCGGAGATCGGCAGGCACATGGTCGCCTATTTTGAGAACTACGATATCTCCAGGAACCAGGGTTTTCGCCTCGATATTTTGTTTCATTCCATCGCGCACCACATTGCATTTGGGTTCCAGCATACGCTTGAGCGCCTGAATGGCGGTCTCAGCCTTCCATTCCTGGATAAAACCGAGGATACCGTTGACAATGACAATCACCAGAATAACAAGGGCGTCGATCCATTCACCGAGCGAGGCGGCGATGATGGTTGCGATCAGAAGAATGATGATCAGGATGTCTACAAACTGTCTTGCAAAGATCACGTACCAGGCCACTTTCCCCGTCTCCTGCAAAACGTTGAAGCCGTGTCTACTCAGTCGACGTGCCGCTTCTTTTTCAGACAGCCCGGTTTTCTGATTGGCTTCCAGCCACTTTAAAACCTCGGCCACTTCCAGGCTGTGCCACGCGCCGAGGCCGGCAGGTTTAGGGATTTCAGTTTCTTCTTGATTCACAGGATGAAGGGATTTCATTCGATATAGGAAAGAATGTGGCGGACGACTTCCTCTATGGCTCCATCCACGTGAGAAGACAGAGTTTCACCGAATTGAAAGTTTTGACCTGCGATACCGTAAACCTTCAATCGCTCTGGCAGTTGACCCAGATTGCGGGCCATTTCAATCGCCTCTGCCACACTTATATTGTGAGTCGAAGTATTGAACAAACCCGCCGGAATGGTTTGCTGAACCGCGTCAATTATCTGGAACGGTCCCGTTTGGGATTTAGAGGAAACAGCATCGACCAGCAAGACGTCGCTATAACCTTCCCAGGCGTCCAAAAGAGCCAGAGGATTACCTGTGATTTGCAGAACTTTCAAACGGTCATTGGCGGAGCGCTGAACACGTTGCGCGACTTCAAGCCCGGCCCGGTCGTCACTTCTAAAAGGATTCCCGATTCCTATAAGTAGCACCGGCATTTCTGTCTTCATTGGTTATTGACCCCAAACGGTCACTCCCGGTCCACTTCAAGTTTCAGAAAATGGGTGGCGCAGGAGATACACGGGTCATAATTGCGTATGGCCTGTTCGCACTGCCAGGTCAATTCAGCGTCAGGAAGGTCCAGATATTTTGGGACAAATTCCTTGAGGTCGTTTTCAATGGTTTTTTGATTTTGCGAAGTCGGAGGAACGATTTGAGCGTCCAGAATTTTTCCAGAATCGTCGATCGAATACCGATGATAAAGGATTCCTCTGGGAGCTTCCGTGCATCCGTATCCGGTTCCGGTCTTTGGTTCGATCTCTACAAAAGGACGGTCGGGCATCTCATAATTTTCCAGAATGCGCAGCGCTTCGTCACAGGCATAAAGAACCTCCACACTGCGAATGATGATGCTCTTAAATGGATTCCTGCATTCTCGGGACAAGCCAGCCTGTTCTGCGGCTTCCCTGGCAATGGGCGAAAGTTGATCAAAATTCAGATTGAACCGCGCCATGGGGCCGACAAAATAAGCACCGCGCTCCTTGAGCACCGAATGCAAGGCATTGGAATGTTCGACATGCTCCTCTTCAAAGTGCTGATCGAATTCGCGGATGTCGATATCGAGTCCGGCGCTGGAAACCAACCGTCCCTCGTTGAAGGGATATTCACTGGGGTGACGCAGGGCGACAAACTCGTAATCCCGTTCAAATTCAGGAAAGGAAAGCGTGGCCGTCCAGCGCACCGCTTCCAACGCCGCGTCACGAGCCCATTTGAATTGTTCTGTAATATCTTTTAATTGCTGTTTTTTAAAAACCTTGTAAAAGCCTCCCACTCGAACATTGATGGGATGGATTTCCCGGCCACCAATCAGGGTCATCAAATCGTTGCCAACCTTTTTGAGCTTCAAACCTCGCTCCACCACTTCCCTATGATCCTTTGCCATCTGGATCGCATCTTCATAACCGAGAAAATCCGGGGCATGCAACATAAAGATATGCAGCACGTGGCTCTCGATCCATTCCCCGCAATAGAGAAGACGCCGCAGGTCGCGCAGGGGGCCGTCAACTTTAACTCCGAGAGCGTCTTCCATCGCGTGAACAGAGCTCATCTGATAGGCGACGGGACAGATTCCGCAAATTCGTGCGGTGATGTCCGGCACTTCCTTAAAATCCCGGCCACGCAAAAAAGCCTCGAAAAAGCGCGGCGGTTCAAAAATTTTCAGACGGACATCCTGGACGGAATTACCCTGGACCTTTATATAGAGGGCGCCCTCTCCCTCCACCCTGGCAAGGGTGTCCACCTTGATTATTTTCGAATCACTTTTTTTCTTCGCCATGAATCTCGCTTTCGTTACGGAACGGTTCCGCCCAGGCATTGAAGGTGCGAAATACCCGCTCAATCTCACCGGAAGATGCGCCGAGTTTTTTCCATTCTTTGCTCATGGAAGCGGTGTTGGGAGTTTCCATAGGGCCGAAACAGCCATAACACCCGCGCTGATAAGAAGGGCAGATCGCGCCGCACCCGGCATGCGTGACCGGTCCCAGACAGGGAGTGCCTCCTGCAACCATCACGCACACCGTTCCCCGGCGCTTGCATTCGATGCAGGTGCTGTGAGCCGGGGTGTTGGGTTTGCGATCGGCAAGGAAGGCACTGATAACTTCCAGCAATTGCATCTTGTTTATCGGACAGCCGCGCAGTTCAAAATCCACGGTCACATGGTCAGCAATCGGCGTCGATTGGTTCAAGGTGTCGATGTAGGCGGGATTGGCGTAGACGATAGAAACAAAGTCTTTCACATCCCTGAAATTGCGAAGCGCTTGAATACCCCCCGCAGTAGCGCACGCGCCGATGGTGATCAATGTTTTGGAGACCCGGCGGATTTCCTGAATCCGTTTGGCGTCTACCGGAGTCGTGATGGACCCCTCGACCAAAGACAGATCGTACGGCCCTTCCACCACCTTGCGTGTCGCCTCGGGGAAATGGGCGATCTCGATCTCTCCTGCGACTGCGAGCAATTCATCCTCGCAATCCAACAGACTCAACTGACACCCGTCACAGGAAGCAAATTTCCAGACCGCTAATTTTGGATTATAAAGTTCCGGCATGTTTTAACACTAATCCCATTATCATATTAATCAGAATCATTTTTTTAAATTTCCCGAATCCCGAAAAACGGGCTGACCCTGGTGAAGGGAAACACCGGCCCATCCTTACAGATAAAGGTTGGCCCAAATTGACAATGACCACAAAACCCAATCGCGCACTTCATATTGCGCTCCATGGTGACATAGATTTTTCTTTCCTCAATGCCGCAATTTTTTAGTTCCATAACGGAAAACCGCATCATCACTTCCGGCCCGCAGATCATGGCCACAGTGTGTTCGGGATCGAAACGCACCCTCGGCAACAACGTCGTGACCACTCCGACATTTCCCTTCCAATCGGGACCCGCGGAGTCGATGGTGACCCGCACCTGAACGCCGAATTTTCCGCGCCAGGTTTCAAACTCTCTGGCGAACAAGAGGTCTTTTTCCGTCCGGGCGCCATAGAGAACGGAGATTTCACCGAATCGGTCGCGTTCCCTTAAAAGCGCGTAAATAGCCGAACGCAGTGGCGCAAGGCCGATTCCCCCGGCCATGATTACGATATCGCTTCCCCTGGATTCCTTCACGGGCCAGGAGCTTCCGAAGGGGCCGCGCACTCCCACCATATCCCCTGCCTTCAGTTGGGTCAGAGCGTGGGTCACCGTTCCGACATCGCGTATGGTGTGATGCCAGATGGGTTTGTCAGGGTCCCCGCTGATCGATATCGGCACCTCACCAATCCCAAACGCATACAACATATTGAACTGTCCCGGCGCAAAGAATGGTTTAGTCGCCCCGTCATTTGGCTCCACGCAAAGGGTGAGAGTGTCGTGGCTTTCCCGGATCACACGTTTCACTTGCCGGGTCGTAGGCACCATCAGGTTCGCTGCTTCCATTCGCATTCCTTACCGCTTCGATTGAGTGCCGTAAACGTCCAGGAGTTGAATACGCGTTGCTTCCAGACTTTTCCCTATGATAGGAAGCAGCCGGTTGAGCAGTTCGTAACCAAGATTGTGATCTTCCTGGCATTTGCCGCGCAGGCATTTTCCATCCAGAGTGATGGCACGGGTAAGCTCCACCGCCTGAGCGTCGAATTGCCAATGGTAGGGCGGGACCATCCAGGACCAGCCAAAAATTTCTCCGTCACTGACGGTTTGCAGGATGATAGGTTCTCCACCGGGTGGGCATATCTCGATGGCCACCTTGCCCTGGCGGACAATATAAAATTGATTGGCTTCCTCGCCTTCGCGGAAAATAAATTGACCAGGGTCGAAGCGGACGTTGGAGGCGCACCCGACAATTAATTCCAGATAACTCTTTTCCAGGTTTTTGAAAAACGGATGCTCGGCTAAAAGAGGTTCCAGAGTTTTCATGGTTTACCCTTCCTCGTTGGATGAATCATCTGAAGTTACGGACGTGGACTTTCTAATTGCGTCCACCTCCTCAGTCAAATCAATCGCAACCGGGCACCAGGTGATACAACGGCCACATCCCGTACATCCCGATTCATCGAATTGGTCGAACCAGGTGGCGAGCTTGTGGGTGAGCCATTGCCGGTACCTCGAGCGGGTGGATGCGCGCACACTGCCTCCATGCAAATAGGAGAAATCCATCGTAAAGCAGGAATCCTGTTTCTGCCAGCGCTCGGCGTGCTCGCCGGTGATGTCCGTCACATCCTCCACCGTAGAACAAAAGCACGTGGGACAAACCATCGTGCAGTTGGCGCAGGACAAGCAACGGGTTGCGACTTCGTCCCAGCGCGGGTGCTCGTAATTATTCAATAGCAAATCATGGATGCCCTTGGTATCGAGCTGTCTGCCCATATTTTCCGCCGCATGAGAGATTCTTTTTTCTGCCTCCGCGACTTCGGTTTGCTTTGCGGGCCGAACTACCAGAGCGGCGATTATTTTTGCGCCCCGCTCCGATCCCGTTTCCACCACAAAATAGTGTTGATCCTTATCAACAATTTCCGTCAACGCCAGATCAAATCCCGATTCCGCTTTGGGGCCCGTGTTCATCGAGACGCAGAAACAAGTCCCTCCCGCCTGGACGCATTGCACGCCAATAATCAGCGCCGCTTCCCGCCTTTTCTGATAGGCAATATTACGGTATTCTCCTTCAAGAAACACTTTGTCTTGAATGGCCATGGCGTGAATTTCACACGAACGCACTCCCAGGAAGGCGTATTTGGGCGGCGTTTCATTTTCCGGGACGATATGAAAGTCCTTTCCATCACGCTCCGCCCGCCACAAACGTTTTTCCGGCGGGTCCAGAAATCGTTTCC
>JAJDBE010000047.1 GCA_029261515.1 Nitrospinaceae bacterium
GTTGCCGCGCTTTCGGCAAGCATCCACATAGCCCTTCATGACATTCCCGACCAAAGCGATGAATTGGTCGATGTCTGCATCGGTCTCCTCTGGCAGGCCGATGATGGAATAGATTTTTAAATGCAGGATGCCCTTCTCCGCCAGGAAGCGGCATTTTTCCACAATGAACTCATCGGTCGCGGCTTTATTGATGACATTGCGCATGCGCTCGGACGGACCGTCCACTGCCACGGTCAAGGTCTTCTGCCCGCTTTTTAGAATCAGGTCCACCAGTTCGTCGGTCAGGGTTTCCATTCTGAGCGAGGAGAACGAGAGCTTCTTGCCCTGTTCGGTGATTTTCCGCGCCAACGGAATCAGATCGGGATGGTCGGTCACCGAGGGACCCACCAGACCAATGGTGGAGGCAGAAGTTCCCGCTTCCTTAAGTTTGCTCTCCAACGAATCGTAGGTGAGGTTGAGATCAGGCAGCCTGGGCGGGCGGTAAATAAACCCCGCCGTGCAAAACCGGCAGGCCCAGATACAGCCACGGGTGACCTCAAGCAAGGCCATATCCTTGAAGGTCGAGGTTTCGCCGTGAATTTCCGAATGCGTGCAGAGGTCCTCGGTCTTTCCGGTCCAATGCCGGTCGACTCGCGGCGCAACAAACGCATCCGCCTGCAATCCCTTGAATTCCCCGTTCTCATAAACCGGGTGGTAAAACCTGGGAACATAAATGCCTGGCAAGGCGCCGGCTTGTTCCAGCAAATCGCGAGGGTCTTGCCATTCGCTTGTGGCATACAGGGTGAAAAACGGTTCGGCCAGGCCTTCTCCTTCGCCAATGAAAAAGGCATCGACGATGTCGCCCAGCGGTTCGGGATTGATGAATATGGCCGAGCCGCCTGCAAGAATCAGCGGATGTTGCGCCCCCCTCTCCGTTCGCTCCAGGGGAATGTTAAAATATTTGAGCAGAGCCGCGGCATGCAGGTAGTCCGGCTCAAAAGAGATGGAAAACGCGATCATATCGAAATCGCCGGGCTTGAGGCCCAGGTCATGCGACAGGAGTTCCTGCGGTTTCAAGGCTTCCATTTCCGGTTTCCAGTCGTTGGGCAGACTGTAGCGGTCGCAGGTCACCCCGCCGACGCGGTTTAAAAGCGTGTACACTCTTTGAAACCCCAGATTGGCCAGCGCCACCTCGGTGGTGTGAGGATACACCAGAAGCACTTTTAGCGGTCGCACCACGGCCTTTTGTACAATAGAATGTTCAATCGATTGTGTTGCCAGCATCATTTCAATAAACCTGAAAAATGCCTCGAATACACCAAAGGTGAAGGGGGATGAGGCATTGACTGTTAATTTGGAAACTTCCTTGCGGGGAGTCTTGTCCAGCATCATGATACCCCATTTCAAGGCCGGGAACCACGACCCACAAGCAATTGAAGGAAGAAAATGAGCCTGTCCGCAAAAGATCCCGGTGAGAGAATGAAAAGCTACCTGGAAAAAATCGCCACCGGCCCGAAAATGAGCAAGGATTTGACCGAGGAAGAGGCCGAGGACGCGCTCTCCCTCATCTTAGACGGTTCGGTCTCTCCGGTCCGGGCGGGCATCTTCCTCATCGCCGCGCGGATGAAGCTGGAAACAGTGCCTGAAAATATCGGTTATTGGCGGGCTCTCGACCGGACCACGGTCAAAAACGAGGTTGCCTTCAAACAGCTGTTGCAGATCGCCGATCCCTTTGATGGATTTAACCGCGTGCCTTATTTTGGCTTTTACGTGATCCCGGTCCTTGCCGCCCTCGGGCTTCCGGCTTACGCTCATTCCACCCGGTCTTTGCCGCCCAAATTCGGCATTACGTTTGAAGATCTACTCAACCGTCGCTATGGCGCATCTGACAGGGACACTCTGGAAAGCCGGCTGTCCCTGTTAACAAAATATCGCTTCGGTTATATAAGCACCCGGCACAGCAATCCTCCTCTTGAAAATTTAAGAGCGATGCGCGAGGAAATCGTGAAACGACCCATGCTGGCGACGTTGGAAAAAATGCTGATGCCGGTCAAGGCCCGGTCCGGCGGCAACTTTCTGGCCACGGGTTATTTTCACCGGGGCTATGAAGTTCCCATGACGGCGATTGCCCGTTTGAGCGCATTCGATACGACCCTCGTTGGCAACGGCATGGAGGGGACGACTTTGTTTGGCGTGCACAAAGACGCCACGGTTTTTATTCAGGCGGGAAAAAACGATCCGATAGAAAAGAAACTGGCTGTGCGGCATCTGTTCGTAAAAGACACCGCAGATCGAATCACTCAAACTTATCAGGATCTCAAAACAGAAACCGCCACTCTGGAATTTTTATCTGAGTTCGGGGAGACGGCTCTCAAGGAAAATCAGGGACCGGCGGCGCCCCTCATCGCCTGCCACGCGGCCACTCTTTGTCATCTATTGGGGATATTTGCCAATGCACAGGAAGGGTTCGACGCGGCGGAAAAAATTCTGGCTTCAGGCGCGGGCCATGAGTCTTTGATGCGCTATCTCGAAGAAATCCGGTAACTTTATTCCGTGTTGTCGGCCCCGTTTTCAGGAAGCATGGGTTTTAAGTGTTGCCAAACCAGATCGGCGACGATTTCGTAGCCAGCGCCTAAGGGATGAATGCCATCGGGCTGAGTGTACCTTTTGTCTGCCGCCACGCCTTCCAGAAGAAAAGGCAGCAGGTTGATGTCCATTTCTTCGGCAAGTTGCAAATAAACTTTCTCAAATTCGCTGGAATACGCTTCCCCATAATTGGGCGGAATTTTCATGCCCGCAAGCAGAACGCGAGCCTGATGTTCACGGCAAATCTCCACGATCTTTTTCAGATTGGCGTACATTTCCTCAATGGAAAGCCCGCGTAAGCCGTCGTTGGCTCCAAGGGCCACGATCACAATCTTGGGCTTGTGTTTTAGCAGCCAGCTGATGCGCCGGACGCCGCCAGCGCTGGTGTCGCCACTGACGCCGCCGTTGATGACCTTGTGCGGATAGCCATTTTCGCGCACAATTTCTTGCAGACGCGACGGGTAGCTCTCCTTTTCGCTAACGCCGAAACCGGCGGTCAGACTGTCGCCAAAGGTCAGAATCACAGGAGGGGATTTACCTTCCAGAACAATAGGTGATAAAAAAAGACATGACAGCAAGCAACCCAAAAAAAACGCCGGATATCGGCGCAACGATCTCAATGAAAATCGGGGGGTGGGGTTCTGCATCACTTTGTATTAAAATAAAGAGAAATCCAAAAATTCTCAAAGGAAAAATGATCCGTGATTGAAATCCAGCAACTCAGGAAAAGCCTCTATGGAGGCGGCCACAAGGTCGACATCATCAACGGCATCGATCTCACGATCCCAAGCGGCCAGTTCACCGCCGTCATTGGAGCCTCCGGCAGCGGCAAAACCACGTTTCTAAGCCTGATCGCCGGACTGGATTCTCCAACCAGCGGCAGCATTGTGATTGACAATCAGGATATCACGAAACTGACAGAGGATGAACTGGCGGCGCTCAGAGCCGAACGTTTCGGGTTTATCTTTCAGAATTTCCATCTCATCCCGACCTTAACGGCCCTGGAGAATGTAGTGCTGGCGGCAGAGCTAAACGGAACTCCGGGAGCGCAGAAAAAATCCGAGGATCTGTTAGGCACCGTGGGCCTTACCGACCGACTGCATCATTACCCGGCGCAACTGTCCGGCGGGGAACAGCAACGGCTCTCTCTGGCACGGGCGTTTGTCAACGAACCTGAAATCGTGCTAGCCGATGAACCCACCGGCAATCTGGACTCCAAAAACAGCGAACACATTCTCGACCTGATGCTGGAACTGCACCGGGTGAAACAGGCAACCATTCTTCTCGTCACGCACGAACCGCACATCGCCGAAAAGTCCCAGCGCATTTTGACAATGGCCGACGGCGTCATTGTGGAAGACACAAAACCCGCGACTCATGCAAAGGATTAGGACATAAAAAAATGAAATCCGCGCAATTGACTCCAGCGCAAATTTTTTCCCTGATTCTGGCGGAATGCCGTGGCGCCTGGAAACGTTTCCTGTTTTTCATCGTCTGCATCGCCATCGGGGTCGGTGCGGTGATGACCATCAAGAGCCTGTCCAACTTGCTCGATCACGCCGTCAGCAAGGAATCCAAGGGGCTCCTGGCGGCGGACATCGCCATTCAGGGAAGCTGGGAACAAAGTGCAGAGGATATCGCGTTGCAAAAAAAAGCATTGCCGCCGGGGACGGAGTTCGTGTTCATCAAGGAATTGCACGGCATGGCGCGCTACGAAAAAAATGGCCCGGACGGAAAATCCATTGGTTCCCTGATCGTCGAGCTAAAAGCCGTTCCCATGACGCCGCCGCATTATCCGTTGTATGGCGAGTTTCAATCCGATCCTGCAAAACCCCTGGTCGATTTACTGGCGGATCAGGGAGCCGTCGTCGAACCCTCGTTTTTATTGCGCACTCATCTCAAGATTGGCGACAGTTTCACTCTGGGAAAAACCAATATCCGCATCGCCGCCACCGTGGTTTCCGAACCCGACCGCATCTCGCGCGCCTTCAGCATCGGCCCCAGGGTATTCATCTCCCGGTCGACGCTGGACAAAGCCAATTTGATTCTACCCGGCAGCCGGGTGAAACACCGCACATTGATCCGGCTGCCTGAATCCATACGCCCGGATGAAGCTCTCATTATTTTAAAAGCAGGGCTTCAGGATAAATCCCTGCGCCTGCGTTCCTACCAGGACATGCAGTCCAACCTGACCGACTCCATAGCGCGCATGGGACAATATCTTGGAGCGTTGGCCGTCATCGCTCTGATCTTGGGCGGCATCGGCGTCGCCATGATCATCCGCACGTTCATGGCGCAAAAGCTCGACACCATCGCCATTCTCAATTGCCTGGGATCGTCTTCCCGCACCATATTTAAAATCTATTTCTTGCAAGCGTTGCTTCTTGGCTTCACCGGAAGTTTGTTGGGGGTCTCCATCGGCTACGCCATGCTGTACCTTTTGCCTGCCAAACTTGCGGGGTTGATCAACGTGGAAATTCAGCCGCAGTTTTACTGGCTGCCGGCACTGCAGTCGTTGAGTCTTGGGCTGATGACCACCCTGCTCTTCTGCGCCTGGCCGTTGATCCAGGCGGTGCGGACGCGGCCTCTGCGTTTGTTCCGGCGCAACTTCGAGGAGGAAGAACTCTCCCAGGGCAGCAAACGCGAACGCTGGCTGGCCGGATTTGTTTTGCTCATGGGTCTGGCGTTGATCGTTTTCTGGCAGGCGGAATCGGTCAAGCGCGGCGCGGTGTTTCTTCTTGCCTTAGGTTTATCGACCCTGATCCTAAGATTCGTTTCCGTTTTATTGCTGAGATTCCTGCGCAAACTGCCGCCGGCAAAATCGATCACCCGGCGTTACGGTCTTTCCAACCTGTACCGGCCCAACAATCAGGCCGCATCCATCATCACCTGTCTCGGACTTGGGATCATGCTGGTGCTGACGATCCGCCTGGTGCAGATGGACATGCTGGCGATGCTGAAATCGAACAGCGAGATCAATCCGCCCAATTTCTTTTACATCGACATCCAGTCCGATCAATCGGAAAAATTCGTCGAGATACTCGACCGGGTCGCGCCGCAGGCCGAACGCGAGTTGATCCCTCTCATCCGTTCGCGGCTTTACAGCGCCGACGGGCGCAAGACGGAAAACTGGCAATACAAAAACAAACGCGAGGAAGAATGGTTCATCACCCGCAGTTTCGTGCTGACCCACATGCGAGGACCGCCGCCCAAGGACAATGTCATCGTCAAGGGCAAATGGTGGAGCGAAGCCGAAGCCTCCATTCCCCAGGTGTCCCTTGAAGAAGACGCTGCCCGCAGGCTGGGTGTCGGCATCGGTTCCAAGATCACCATCGAGATTCAGGGAATCCAGATCACCGCTCCCGTCACCAGCATCCGCAAGGTGAACTGGCGTAACATGCGGACCAACTTCTATATGATTTATTCTCCCGGTGCGCTGGCCGGAGCGCCCATCACCTACGTCGCCACGGTCAATGTCTCGCAAGAAAAAGAAATGGCCTTGCAGCAGGCGGTTGTGGATGCGCTGCCTAAC